>JBGPPC010000280.1:0-5790 GCA_041488355.1 Gammaproteobacteria bacterium | reverse complement strand
CTCACTTCGTCGAAGATTGGAATCAACATCCGCAGCCTTTCGTCTGGACCGCTAACGCCGATTCCATCTTTGCCAAGCTCGAACGATTAACTAAAGTTATCTCTGGGACAGCACACTAGCTTCCGCCGGCGGATTGTCGTGGTTCGGCTTCCTCGAGCCGATCCAGATACCAAATCTGATGCAAGCTATATCGCACGCGGCGAAACCGGGCGACCAACGCTTCGCGAGGCCGCGAAGAATTCTGGCTCCCGGTCTCGACCCTAGTGGCTGGGAAACTCTGAGACTTCGCGCAGCCTGCGCTCGAGATACAGTCGTTCCGCTGGATTTGTAGCGAGCTCCAGGGCGCGGCGATAGTGTGGCTCGGCCTCGCGGCCCCGACCCGCGCGCCGCAGCAAGTCCGCGCGTGCCGCGTGGAGCAGGTAGTAATCGCTAAGCTCCCCGCTGGCTTCCACTCGCGCAATCCACGCCAGCCCTTCCTCCGGGCCCGATACCATCGCTACCGCCGCTGCCGCGTTCAGCTCCACGACGGCTGTCGGCATCATCTCGTGCAGAGCACCGTATAGCGCTGCAATCTGGCGCCAGTCCGTAGACGAAGCCGACTCTGCCTTTGCGTGCAAGGCCGCGATCGCTGCCTGCACTTGATACGGCCCGCGCCGGCGCATTGCGATGGCGCGCTCGAGCACGTCGAGCCCCTCGGCGATCTTCGCGCGATCCCAGCGCGATCGATCCTGCTCCTCGAGCGGGACCAGCGCACCGTCGTCAGCCACGCGCGTGTCGCGCCGCCCGTCGTGCAGCAGCATCAGCGAGAGCAAGCCGAGCGCCTCGGGCTGGCTCGGCAAGAGCTGCACAAGCAGGCGCGCGAGCCGGATCGCCTCGCCGCTCAAGTCCGGCCGTACGAGCGAGTCGCCTGCGGTCGCCGAATAGCCCTCGTTGAAGACCAGATAGATGGTGGCAAGCACCGCGGCGAGCCGATCGGGAAGCTCGTCGTGCGAGGGGACGACATAAGGAATGCGCGCCTCGGCGATCTTTTTCTTGGCCCGCACGAGACGCTGGGCTGTCGTGGTCTCGGACTCCAGGAATGCGCGTCCGATTTCCCGTGTGGAAAGCCCACAAAGGGTCCGCAGCGCCAGCGCCATCTGCGCAGGCGCTGCGATCGCTGGATGGCAGCAAGTGAAGAGGAGTCGCAGGCGGTCGTCAGGCCATCCCCCATCGTCGATGGGATCGGGCGTCTCGGCCGAGAGCTGCTCGAGGATCGCGTCGGCGTCGTCGACGTTTCGCCGGGAGCGCCGCAGCCGGTCTATCGCGCAGCGCTGAGCTACGGTCGTGAGCCAGGCCGCGGGGCGCTCAGGAATTCCCGCCGCGGGCCAGGAGGCGAGTGCCCGCTCATAAGCGTCCTGCAGCGCGTCCTCGGCAAGGTCGAAGTCGCCGCCCAGGCGCCCGATCAGGCCCGCCAGGATGCGCGGGCCCTCGCGGCGCGCGAGCTCGTCGACGATGCGGCCGAGCACGCCAGGCTGCTAGGAATGAGGGTTGAGCGGCCTCACCTCGACCGATCCGGTTTTCGTGCCGGGGCATTTGCCTGCCCATTTCAGCGCATCGTCGAGGTTCGGAACGTCGATCAAGTAGTAGCCGCCAAGCTGCTCCTTGGTTTCCGCAAACGGGCCGTCCGTGCTGACCACTTTCCCGCCCCGCATGCGCAGGGTGGTTGCGGTGGCTGCTGGTTTCAGCTCCGAACCTCCGCGCATCACACCCGCCTTCAGGAGCTCCTGCGTGTAGCTCCCGTATTCTGCGTACATGGCCTTGAGCTTGGCTTCTTCGACGTTCTTCCAGCCGCGTTCGTCGCTGTAGATGAGGATCATGTATTCCATGGTGGTCTCCTGTGATCAAAGTCCCCGGATCGGGGCACTCATACGACGAACGGGCAGGCGCTGGATCGACAATTCCTGCGAGATTCGCCGCGGGCGTAGATGCCTCGGGATCTTGACGAGATTACCTCGGTGGTCGCTCCATCTGACACTTGACCGAGGGAACAGTGTCCCTGGCAGCCACGAGCAGATCGGTCTTCCAGCCGTAACCGGTGCCTTCTGCGTCGTGCTTGACCCCGGGCTGCCCTGCCTTCGCCAAGCTCAGAAAGTAGATGGGCGCGATCATCTGGTGATCATCGGCCCGCATCCAAGACTCGCCGCTGGGGCCGACATACTTCATGCCCTCCATGGTATACGCAACCTTGATCGGATCGGTCGTACCCGCTTTTCCGATGGCCGCGCTGAGCATCTGCACCAGGCGAAGCGCCGGCAGGTAGTCCAGGTTGGACACCGCCTTGAATTTTGTCTTGTAGTCGATCAATGTCCTCTCCCAGGCGGGGTCCGCAGCATTGATGTTCCACGCATACATCGTCTTGAGGCGATTTCCTCCCTCGGGGCCGATGGCGCCGAGCGTGCCAAAATAAGCAGCGAGCAATGTGTAGTACGTCGCCGTCAGCCCGGCTTCGTTGCTCGCCTTGATCAGCAATGACAGATCGTTGCCCCAATTGCCCGTCAGCACGCTATCCGCGCCTGAGGCGCGAATCTTCGCAACATAGGGCGAAAAGTCCTTCACTTTGCCAAGAGGCACCAGATCGTCGCCGACGAGTTCGATGTCCGGACGCTTCGCGGCGAGCATTTCCTTGGATACGCGGCTCACCGCTTGGCCATACGCGTAGTCTTGATTGACGAGATAGACCTTGTGGATCGAGGGCTGCTTCGCGATGTAGTCGGTGAGGACATTCACCTGCATGTCCGCGTGAGCCTCAAAGCGGAAATGCCAGAAGCTGCACTTCGACTCGGTCAGAGCGGGGTCCAACGCCCCGTAGTCCAGGAACAAGACGGAGCCGTCCGGATTGCGCGCATTGTGTTTCCCGATGGCTTCCACGATCGCATGAGCGATGTTTGACACGCCCGAGATGACGAAGCGCATGTCCTGGTCGATCGCCTGCTTGAGCACGATCAACGTTTCCTGCGGATTGCCTTTGTTGTCGAAGGCTACGATCTCGAGCTTTCTGCCACCGAGAACGCCACCTTGGGAGTTGACGATATCAGTGGCCGCCTCGATGGTCTTCAGGGTCTCTTGCCCTTGGAGGGCAAACGGGCCACTGAGGGATCCGATGAAGGCGATCTTCACGCTCTCGGCGCCGAATGCCCCGGACAATTGGAGCGCAAAAGCTACACCGACTGCCCCGTGCAGTAGTCTGGACTTCACCCGCTCCTCCGCTTTTCGTCCGTCAGGTCCTCGACCCTCGAGTACCCGAACCTCATTCCGATTTTAGTCTCTTAGCACTCCGGTGGCTTTCGGAGATCGAGGATCGCCACAGCGATGCACTAGCGCTTGCTGCTCGCTGTCCGCAGCCGACACTGCTACTGAATGTTAGGCTACGCCCCTTCCCCCGAAGCCGCTACACTGCAACGCCGTCTCCGCCTCCGAAGCCATGGACGAACAGGATCTGAGCCATCTGCGTGCCGCGATCGCACTCGCGTCCGAGGCCAAGGCGCGAGGAAAACATCCGTTCGGAGCGCTGGTGGTCGCGGCCGACGGCGAAATCCTGGCGCAAGCAGGTAACGCGTCCGGCTGGCCGGACGGAGATGCAACGCAGCACGCGGAGTTGATTGCAGTAGGCCAGGCGTCGCGTCGCTTTGCACCGGAGCGCCTTGCGCACGCCACGTTGTATTCCAGCGCGGAACCCTGCGCCATGTGCGCGGGCGCGGTGTACTGGTCTGGAATTTCGCGCGTGGTCTACGCGCTATCCGAGAAGGGGTTGCTGAAGTTGACCGGGGACCACCCGGAGAACCCGACGCTGTCGCTGCCGTGTCGGGAAGTCTTCGCGCGAGGCCAGAGGCGCATCGAGGTGTTCGGGCCAGCGCTCGAAGAAGAGGCGGCGGCTGCGCACTTGGGGTTCTGGAGGTAACCAACCACGCTCCTTGGCCTTTTCCATTCAGGCTCCGGTGTGATGCCCCCAGAATCGTTGCTTACACGAAACTTGCAGACAAGCCACCGATCGTTGCGACATCCCGGTCTCGGCCACACATTCAGTCCCCATTTGACTACAACGCTGAGGTTATTCGTAGGCCATGGCACAAGCGCACGAAGAGCAAATGAAGGTCGACTAGCGCCGCAAATAGGCCGATTTCACAGATGAGTCCTCTGCCGTCGTCACGATCTCCGAAAAATCGCGCACCATATCATGCGGGTTGTACTTCTTGACTCGATGGCATAGCGCTTGCGCCACTCTCACCGGCAATAATGCACAACCGTTCGTGTGACTACTACCCTAGGGAAATGTTGAGATGAAGAGCATCCAGAAAGGCTTTACGCTTATCGAACTGATGATCGTCGTGGCGATCATCGGTATCCTGGCGGCGATCGCGCTGCCAGCGTACCAGGACTACACCATCCGCTCGCAGGTGTCGGAGGGCCCGACGTTGTCTGAAGGCGTGAAGATCGCCGTCGCCGAGTACTACGCGAACAACGGCCTGATGCCCACCAACAACACGCAGATCGGCTACACCTCGACCGTTTCGGGCAGTTACGTAACCGGTATCACGAACCAAAACGGCTCCGTGGTGATCGTGTACGGTCTTCCCAAGGCCCATGCCAATATCGTGGGCCAGACGCTGTCGCTCACCGCTGGGGTTAACGCCAACGGCGACATCGCATGGTCATGCGGGACTACCACCAACGATCCAACGGGTTTCGTGTTTGCAGCCAAGGGCCCGACCAGCGTTCAGCAGAAGTATCTGCCGTCGAGCTGCCGATAAGCAGCCAACAGCGTTTAGTTCCATCCGCAGCGGAGGCTTATGCCTCCGCTGTTTTTTTTTGGACTTATCCGGAACGCGTGGCGGAGGTCGTTGTATCGCTTTCTTGCGCTCCCTACTTCTGGACGTACAGCGTGACTTTCGATGGATCCGAGAACAAGAAGCTGAGCGCCTGGCTGTAGATCGAGGCGTCGGGCTTGTCCAGGCGTGTGCCCACCGCCAGCGGCACCTTCAAGCTCCAACTCTGCGAGGTGACCAGCTTGCCCGGCATGACGATCGCCACGAGCCCCTTGTCAGCACTTGTTTGCACCGCGATGACCGGTAGCCCACCCGTGGCCATCGCCTGCGCTTGTTTGAGAATGGTCTGATCGCTGGCCTTCCCTAGAGCGGTCCATTGCCCGTCTTTGGCGATCTGGGCTGCGATTTCGTGCGGGCGCAGGCAGTGGTCTGCGTCACAGAATTCACCGATGCCGAAGAGCTGATTCAGCGCGCGCGCAGGGAAATAGGTGCAGGAGAATCCGCCGGAGTGCTGCGCACAAGACTCGATCTGCTCCCGCAGCCATCCCGCATTGTTGTCCCAGGTGGTGGCGGCAGCCACAGCTCCGCCGGCCGGCATCAGCACGGCGGCGCACAGGGCTGCAGCGCGTGCGAGCATGCGCTCAACTACTTCATGGTGGGCATGACGAACTCGGCGCCCTTACGGATTCCGGTGGGCCAGCGGCTGGTGATGGTCTTGAGGTGGGTGTAGAAGCGCACACCCTCCGGGCCGTGCATGTAGTGATCGCCGAACAGGGACCGCTTCCAGCCGCCGAAGCTGTGGTAGGCCACGGGCACCGGGATGGGGACGTTGATGCCCACCATACCGACCTGGATGCGAGAGGCGAATTCGCGCGCGGCATCGCCGTCGCGGGTAAAGATCGCGACGCCATTGCCGTATTGATGTTTCGAAGGAAGTGCCAAGGCTTCGTCGAAATCCCGTGCGCGGGCTATCTGCAGCACCGGGCCG
>JBGPPC010000279.1:0-5849 GCA_041488355.1 Gammaproteobacteria bacterium | reverse complement strand
CCAGGGCGATTCGCACACATTGCTCCATGCATCCGATCCGCGTCAATAGGCGCAAGTACTTCGCGCGATAGCGTAGCCGGCCGCATCGCCATGACGCCAGTCTATCTCGGTATTGATGTAGGTACCTCCGCCGTCAAGGCGCTGCTCGCCGACGACGAGCAGCGCATCGTCGCAGAGGCAACACAGGAGCTGTCGATCTCGCGGCCACGACCGCTGTGGTCGGAACAGAACCCCGAGGACTGGTGGAACGCCGTCGTCCGCGTGGTGACGAGTCTACGCAGTGCCGCGCCGGATCGTTTTGCCGCCATTCGCGGGGTGGGTCTCTCGGGGCAAATGCACGGCGCCGTGTTGCTCGGCCGCGATCGGGCCGTGCTGCGCCCCGCGATTCTGTGGAACGACGGGCGCTCGCACGAGCAGTGCGTTGCACTCGAGGAAAAGGTGCCGCGGCTTGGAATCATCGCAGGCGTGCCGGCGATGCCCGGTTTCACCGCGCCGAAGCTGCTCTGGGTCGCGCAGCATGAGCCCAAGATCTTTGCACGCATCGGTGCGGTGGTACTGCCCAAGGACTATGTGCGCCTCCGGCTCACCGGGGAGCTCGCCACCGATCTGTCCGACGCCGCGGGGACGCTGTGGCTCGACGAGGCCGCTCGCGCCTGGTCGGCGGAGATCCTGGCGGCGACTGGAATGTCTGCGGCGCAGATGCCGCGCCTGGTGGAGGGTTCCCAATCGTCTGCCGTCCTGAGTCCCGACATCGCGCGCGAATGGGGACTGCGGGAGGATGTGGTCGTTGCGGGAGGTGGGGGTGATGCCGCGGCTGGCGCCGTTGGTATCGGCGCGGTATCCGCGGGCGACGCTTTCGTTTCGCTGGGCACCTCGGGCCAGTACTTCGTCACCACAGCGGCTTACCGCCCCTTTCCGCAAGCCTTCGTCCACGCCTTCTGCCATGCAGTGCCCGATCGCTGGTACCAGATGGCGGCCCTGCTCAACGGCGCCAGCTGTCTCGCGTGGGCCGCGAAGCTGATTGGCAGCGACGACGTCGGCGCGCTGCTGACGCGCGTTGAGGCAAATTACCGGGGTGCGGGCAGCCTGATCTTCCTGCCATACCTGACCGGGGAGCGCACACCGCACAACGATCCATATGCCAGGGGCGTATTTTTCGGGCTGGGAGCAGAAACGTCGACCGAGGCGCTGATTCAATCGGTCTTGGAGGGCGTCGCGCTGTCTCTGGCCGAAGCTCAGGATTGTCTGGCGGCCGCGGGAACCGAGGTGGAACGCGTTGCGGCGATCGGCGGCGGCAGCCGCAGCCGTTTGTGGATCCGGATTCTAGCCAGCGCGCTCGATCGGCCCGTCGTCTTGTATCAGGAGGGGGCGAAGGGCCCCGCCTACGGAGCTGCACGGCTCGCGCGGCTGGCGGTGACCGGCGAGGCAGTGGGGGACGTTTGCTCCGTGCCCCGAGTGAGCGAGGTGATCGAGCCCGAACCGGTTCTGGTCGACGCCTATCGCTTGTTGGGCGAAAGGTTCCGCCGTCTGTATCAAAAACTGAAACCGGAGTTCAGGGCGTGAGTGAGCGGCACTTTGCGATCTCAACTGACGGGCTATCGAAAAGGCCCCCAGAGAAGCGCGAACGGAGTTTTAGGAGATCCCTAAGGCCCTCCTCAAGCAGCCCCGCCCTGCTTCAGTTCTTCTACGGCCCGGAGCCGGAGCCAGCGCTTAAGCGCAGGCATGGTGATGATGGTACTTACCAGCGCCATCATCACCAGCATCGTGAACACGCTCCGCGGTATGACCCCCAGGTCGTAACCCACGTTGATCACGATGAGCTCCATGAGCGCTCGCGTGTTCATCATGATGCCGATGGCGCGTGCCTGCGTCCTGTCCATCCCCGCCCACCGTGCCGCCCAGTAGCAGCCGCCGAACTTTCCCAATGTCGCCAGAAGCAATAGCAGCAGTGCCCAGCCCCACATCTGCCACCCGTCCAGCAGGCCGATGTCGGTGCGCAGTCCTGTGTAAGTAAAGAAGATCGGCACGAAAAAAACGCTCACGAATTGCCCGACCCTCTCGCGCCAGGCCGCCGCCAGCTCGCGCTGATCGTGCAGCAGAACGCCCATCATGAAGCCGCCGAAGATCGCAAAGATGCCGATCTTGTAAGTGACGATCCCCGAGACGAAGGCGACCGCCAGAAGAACACCCATGAGATCCAGCGGGAGCGATCTCGCGGTCGCCCCGAAGCGGCCGATCAGCTTCACCAGCAATGGCCTGACGATCCACCAGCAGAGCGCAACGTAGACAGCCAGCATGACGACCTTGAGCGCAAAATCGCCGGGCGAGAAGTGGGCTACGGCCAAGGCCGACACCACCGCGAGGAGCAGCCACCCCGCCACATCATTGATGGCCGCTGCGCTGATGGCGACCACGCCGACCTGGCTTCGATGCAAGTCGAGCTCGAGCATGATGCGTCCGAGCACTGGCAACGCTGTAATGGAGAACGCCGTACCGCAGAACAGGCTGTAGCCGAACGCGTTCCCTTGCGGGAAGATCTGCGCAGCGGAGAGCTGGCCGAATACGAACCCCAGCACGAACGGGAACAGGTCTCCGACGAGGGCAATGCGCAGCACCGCTTGCCGGTTGCGCGATTCCCTCAGATGGGCGAAGTCGAACTCCATTCCGACCTGGAACAGCAGCAGGATCAGGCCGACCTGGCTCAGGATCGTCATGGGCTCCGGTGGCCCGGAGCGAAACACGAACTCGAAGCCTGCGGGCCATAGCAGGCCGAACAGCGAAGGGCCGAGGAGAATGCCGGCGACGATCTCGCCCACAGCGCGCGAGTTGCCGAAGCGCACCGAAAGATTTCCGCACAGGCGCGCGGCCAACACTATTGCCGTCAGCTGCAGCAGCGTGAAAAACAGCAGGAGCTCGCCCCGGTGCACCGCGGACTGCAGTTGGGCGGCCGGTTCCACGACTTGGACTATCGAATCGAGCGGCTGGCCTGGCCTGCCGCTCTCAGCATTTCTGTGAGTCGCTCCGTCGCTGCCGTTCGCCTCATTTCGCGACGATCACGACCTCTAGATAGTCGGCCGACACCACCAGCGTGTCGTCGCCAGAGCGGTTGAAGCGGTTCAGTGTATCGTCGAGCTCCTTCAGGTAGGCTTGGCGGCGTTCGCCAACGAGCGTCTCGAGCGCTCTGATGATCGGACCGAAGTAGGTGCTGAAAACCTCGATCCAGTGTTTGCTGCTTTTGTATCGGAACAAGGCACTGCGCCTCGCAATCCGCATCGAGGCGATCGCGTCGCCGAACAATTCGCGCAGCCTCGCTTCGGTGCCCCACTCAGGGGGCGGGCGAAGTGCCGTCGGCGGCGGGAGGTACCGCCACTGCAGCGCGAAGGTCTGTCCCCAGAAGCCGTCCGGGGTCCAGTTGGCCATGCCGATCCTTCCGCCCGGGCGACAGACGCGGAGCAGCTCGTCTGCGGCTTTTTGCGGATCTGGCGCGAACATCGAACCGAATACCGACAGCACGACGTCAAAGGAGTGGTCTGCGCATGGTATGGCCTCGCAATCCGCCACTTCGAACCGAGCGGGCAAGCACTCGACCGTCGCGCGCTCGCGCGCTCTTTCGATCAAGGCGGGTACGTAGTCGATCCCCAGAGCATCGCCGCCGCGCCGCGCGGCGGACAATGCCGCGTTGCCGCTGCCCGTAGCGACATCCAGCACCGACTGTCCGGCTCTCAGATCCACCGCTTCGCACAGCAGTTCGCCCGGAAACACCGTGTTCCAGGCGATCATCGCGAAGTCGCCGGTCGCCCAGGTCCTCTGCTGTTGCTCTTTGACGGCCTTCAAATCTTGCATTCCTCTCTCCCGTTCCGTGCACGGCGAGATGATAGCGGGTCTGCGCACGTCTGCGCTGAGTCACTTTGATTGACATGGCCGATTGACATAGACATCCCCGCAGCGTACCGTCAACGCAACCCTTCCCTCTTCTCGCCCCATCGCGAAGGCGAGCAGCACGCCGCGCCGGTGGTCGTCGCTTCCATCGAACCAGACGCGACGCGATTCCGTGTCAACCGCATCATTCTTGGAGGAGGTACGCCATGCCGAAATATCTGATCGAAGCGTCCTACACTCAGGAAGGCCTGAAGGGCATCATGAAGACAGGCGGAAGCGCGCGGCGCGCGTCCGTGCAACAGGCGGTGGAAAGCGTGGGCGGAAAGCTCGAAGTGCAGTATTTCGCCTTGGCGGATTACGACGCTTTCGCCATCGTAGACTTGCCGGACCACGTGTCCGTCGCCGCGATTTCGCTTGCGGTATCTGCCAGCGGAGCGGCGCGAACGAAGACCACCCAGTTGCTCACGCCCGAAGAGGTCGATCAAGCCGTGAAAAAACAGGTGAAGTACCGGCCGCCTAACGCCTAGGTCCATTTCGGGGTGCGGGCAGAGGAGTCCGCGCCCTGTTCATTTCGCGCTCGACTACGCTCAAACGACATGCAGCTTGCGCTGGTCTGACTTCGAGCGTCTGCCGTTGTGCTGCAGATGCTTCGTAACGAAGGGTGTGAGGTCGGCCGCGGAACACGGTCGAGCGATGAGGTAACCCTGGATTTCCCTGCACCCGTAGCGAGCGAGCAGCGCCCGCTGTTGTTCGGTCTCGACGCCCTCCGCGATCACTTTCAATCTCAGACTCTTGGCGAGAGCGATCACCGCGCGTGTAATCGCCGCGTCGTTCCGATCCGATGTGAGGTTGCGCACGAAGGACTGATCGATCTTCAGGCGGTGAACAGGAAGGCGCTTGAGGTAGGAAAGCGACGAATGGCCAGTGCCGAAGTCGTCGATGGACATCCGCACGCCGATCTTCTTCAGCGCATCGAGCGTGTCGACGGTTTGCTCGGCGTCTTCCATGGCCACGCTTTCGGTGACTTCCAGCTCCAGATAGTCCGGATCGATGCCGGTTTCCTTCATAACGCGCTGGACCCTCTGTGCCAAATCTCCAGCAGCGAACTGCCGCGCCGAGACGTTCACACCAATTGCAAACCCCCGCAGGCCAAAGTCTAACCAGGCCCGTGCCTGGGTGCAGGCGGTATGAAGCACCCACTCGCCGATCTCGACAATCAGTCCCGTGTTCTCCGCCAGTGGAATAAAGCGGTTCGGCGGGATCATGCCGTGCTCAGGATGATTCCAGCGCAGCAGGGCCTCGAATCCGATCAGCGCCCCGGTTCGGATATTGACCTGGGGCTGGAAGTGAAGCGCCAGTTCACCGCGCTCCTGCGCCAGGCGCAGGTCCGTTTCGAGCTCCAGGAGCTCGGAGTACTCGGCGTCGAGCTCGGTGCCGTAGCGTCGGTAGGCGTTGCCCCCGTGCTTGCGCACGCTCTGCATAGCGCGGTCCGCCCCTCTGACCACGCTTTCGGCGTCCCTGCCGTCCAGCGGAAACAGGCTTCCTCCGACACTGAAGCTCAGCAGGAGCTGCCGGTCCCGCACCCGGATCGGCTCGAGCGCCGATTCCTGCATGTGCTCAGCAAGAGCATCCAGCGTAGCTGGCGTGCGCACTCCGGGAGCGAAGACTGCGAACCGGGCGCCATCCATTCGGAAGAGTCGGGCAGCAAGGAACTCGGACCATGAGCCCTGCAACGTCTGGTTGAGCCGGGCGGCGACGGCTTTGAGCACCTCGTCTCCGACTGCGTGGCCATAGCTGTCGACGAACAAGCGGAAGCGATCGAGGTTCAGCAGCAAGATAGCGCCGATGGCCTTTGCGTTGATCGCCTGCGAGAGCCGTTCATGGAATTCGTGACGGTTCGGGAGATCGGTCAACGTGTCGTGATAAGCCTGGTGGATGAGCTTTTGCTCGGCCTGTTTGCGCTCCGTGAT
>JBGPPC010000278.1:0-5852 GCA_041488355.1 Gammaproteobacteria bacterium | reverse complement strand
TGATAATTGCCGCTCTTTAAGGGATTAAATTCATTGATGAAAACAGGAGCTCCAGTTGGAATTTAGCATAAAAGCCGGACGGCCGGAAAAGCAGAAGACCGGATGCGTCGTGGCAGGCGTGTTCGACGCGCGCAGGACGACGGAAGCGGTCAAGACTCTGGATCGCGCCGGCAACGGCTATCTGACCTCGATCCTGCGCCGAGGCGACCTCGACGGCAAGCTGGGTTCCACGCTTTTGCTTCATAGCGTACCGGGAGTGACAGCCGAGCGCGTTCTGCTTGTGGGCCTGGGGAAACAGGAAGAGTTCGGGCCCAAGGCATTCCGCGAAGCGGTACGCGCGGCAGTGCGCGCAGTGAGCGATAGCGGGGCCTCTGACGCTGTCCTGTACCTCAGCGAGCTCACGGTCAAGGGTCACGATCGTGCCTGGAACGCCATGCAGCTGGCGGTACTGGCAGCAGATGCCAGCTACCGCTTTGACCAGCTCAAGAGCAAGCGGGACCAACAGCAGCATCGAGTCAAGATCGACATCGGCGTGACGGACAAACCAGCGGCCGAGGTCACGCGGGCGGTTCAGCGCGGCGCGGCGCTGGCTGAGGGCTCGAGCCTGGCCAAGGACCTGGGCAATCTGCCCAGCAACATCTGCACGCCGTCTTATCTCGCACGGCAAGCCCAAGAGCTAGCCAAGCAATACAAGCTTCCCTGCCGGGTGCTGGAAGAAAAAGATATGCAGAAGCTGGGCATGGGCGCGCTGTTGTCTGTGACCAAAGCATCGCACGAGCCGGCCAAGCTGATCGTCCTAGAGTATCGCGGCGGTCCGAAGAAACAAAAACCGGTGGCGCTCGTCGGCAAGGGTATCACCTTCGACACCGGTGGGATCTCGCTCAAGCCCGCAGGCGAGATGGACGAGATGAAGTACGACATGTCCGGTGCCGGGGCCGTGCTCGGAACCATCAAGGCGGTGGCACAGATGGGGCTGCCGGTCAATGTCGTGGGGATCATCCCCAGCTGCGAGAACATGCCTGGCGGACACGCCAGCAAGCCTGGCGACATCGTCACCAGCATGTCAGGACAGACGGTGGAGATCTTGAATACCGACGCCGAAGGCCGGTTGATCCTGTGCGATGCGTTGACCTACGCCGAGCGCTTCGATCCCTCGGCAGTGGTGGATATCGCAACGCTGACCGGTGCCTGCGTGATCGCCCTGGGGCACGTGGCGTCGGGCCTATACGCGAACAACGACGAGCTCGCCGCTGAGCTGCTGGAAGCGGGTCAGCAAGCGTGGGACCGCGCCTGGCACATGCCGCTGTGGGACGACTATCAGGAGCAGATCAAGAGTCCCTTCGCGGACATGGCCAATATCGGCGGCCGACCCGCGGGTAGTGTAACCGCTGCATGTTTCTTGTCGCGCTTCGCCCAAAAGTTCAAGTGGGCGCACCTCGACATCGCGGGTACCGCGTGGCGATCGGGCAAGGACAAGGGCTCTACCGGACGGCCGGTGCCACTGCTGACCA
The DNA here is from genome assembly GCA_041488355.1 of Gammaproteobacteria bacterium. GTDB lineage: Bacteria > Pseudomonadota > Gammaproteobacteria > Burkholderiales > SHXO01 > SHXO01. The sequence goes on along the minus strand of JBGPPC010000278.1, from coordinate 4,341 downwards.
CGTTCTTGATCCGCCGTGCCGGGCGCGATTAGGAACATGACGCGGATCGATTTCTACATCCACGTTGACAATCAGCTGCACACGCTTTGCACGTTGGCGGCGAAGGCGTTGACCAAGGACGTGCGCATGATGATCCTCACGCCGGATGCGCAGACCACCGATCGGGTCGACAAGGTGCTCTGGAGCCAACCGTCCATCGGCTTCCTGCCACACTGCCGCGCTGAGCACCGGCTCGCGCCAGTGACCCCGATCATCGTAGACCACCTGGCGGAGCCCGTCGTGCACGAACAGGTGCTGGTAAATCTATGCCAGGAGTGTCCACCCGCGTTCAGTCGCTTCGAGCGGCTGATCGAAATCGTCGGCTTGGACGAGGCGGAGCGCGACTTGGCGCGGACTCGTTTTCGCTTCTATCGCGACCGAGGCTACGACATCCGCACCCACGATCTGGCGGGTTGATGCCGCGCTGCGGCGTGCAACTGTCTCGATGATCCGCGATCCAAAATACGGCGCAGCCGGCGGGGACGATCAGGCCGGCGCCGAGGATTTGTTCGACAAGCTCGATTCGTTGATTCAGAAGCACCAAGGCCGCACTGCTCGACGTCCAACTGATGGCGCACCCGTGCTCACCGAGCCGGTTGATGAAACCCCGGCGGTCCCAGGCCCGGATATCCCCCTCCTGGAGGACGCGGTCGATCCAGGAATTGTGGCCGATGATCCTGTCCCCGGCCTGATAGCCGAAAAGCGGCGGCAACTTCAAGTGGCTTTGTATCTGCGGCTGCGGCAACGGCTGGACCGCGAGTTGGACGCCGCGCTCGCCGACGACCGGCGCCTCGGAGCGGTGGCGCTTCATCCCGCATTCACGCGCGTTGCGGATGAGTTGCGCGCGGTCCTGCCGATCGTTGTGCGTGAGTCGGTCGAGCAGGTATTCGGCCTCGATTCGCTGGAGGCGCTGTTCGGTCGCCCAGCCGGGCGCACACCCAAAGATCCTGAGGCATGATCCGTCCCCTTAGCCGCGCCGCTCGCCTGCATGGAACTGTCTAAGAGTTTCGAGCCCCAGGATATCGAGGGCCGCTGGTATCCGTTTTGGGAATCGCGTGGCTACTTCAGCGCGAGCACCGACTCGACGCGTCCCGCGTATTGCATTCAGCTGCCGCCGCCGAACGTGACCGGCACGCTGCACATGGGCCATGCTTTCCAGCAAACGCTCATGGACGCGTTGATCCGATACCACCGGATGCGCGGCTTCAACACCAACTGGGTCGTCGGCACCGATCACGCCGGCATCGCCACACAGATCGTGGTCGAGCGCCAGCTCGAGGCCGAGGGTCTGACGCGACACGATCTCGGCCGGGAGAAGTTCGTGCAACGAGTGTGGGCCTGGAAGCAGGAGTCGGGCTCGACGATCACACGTCAGATGCGCCGCCTGGGCGCGTCCGCCAACTGGAGCTACGCCGACACGGAAGGCCAGAGGTCCGGATACTTTACGATGGACGTGCGCATGTCGCGAGCGGTCGTCGAAGTGTTCGTGCGCCTACACGAACAAGGACTGATTTATCGCGGCAAGCGGCTGGTCAACTGGGACCCCGTGCTCGGCACCGCGGTCTCCGACCTCGAGGTCGACAGCGAGGAGGAAGACGGCACGCTTTGGGAGATCCGCTACCCGCTGGTTGACGATGCTGGCAGCGTGGTCGTCGCGACCACGCGCCCGGAAACGATGCTGGGCGACGTCGCGGTAGCCGTACACCCGCAAGACGAGCGCTATCGGAAGCTGATCGGCAAGCAGGTAGTGCTTCCGCTCACAGGACGCAGCATACCGGTCATCGCCGACGAGTACGTCGATCCGGAGTTCGGCACTGGCTGCGTCAAGATCACCCCGGCCCACGATTTCAACGATTACAAAGTTTGGGAACGCCACAAGGAAAGCGGCGCATTCGTTGGACTGCCAAGTAACGGCCTGATTTCAATCTTTACACTCGACGCGAAGATCAAGAGCAGCCAGCTCGACGACTTCGGTCCGAATTTCCAGGCGGCGTCGGACCGGCATGGCACCACGGCTCTCACACGCGAGCCCGTTATGGGGAGGCCAACCGTTGATGTTTTGCCAGAGAAGTACCAGGGCGTTGATCGCTTCGAGGCACGCAAACAGATCGTTGCGGACCTGCGAGCCCAAAGCCTACTGGTATCGGAGAAACCACACAAACTGAAGGTGCCGCGTTCGGGACGCACCGGTGTCATCGTCGAACCGATGCTGACCGACCAATGGTTTGTGACGATGGAGGGCCTGGCCCAACGCGGGCTCGCTGCTGTCGCCTCCGGCGATGTGAAGTTTTTTCCCGAGCACTGGGCCTCGACCTATAACCACTGGCTCGAGAACATCCAGGATTGGTGCATCTCGCGACAGCTCTGGTGGGGACATCAGATTCCGGCGTGGTACGACGATGCCGGCAACATCTACGTGGCACGGACCGAAGAAGACGCAAAGCGCCAAGCCACGGCAAAGGGCTACAGTGGGCAGCTGAAGCGCGACGAGGACGTGCTCGATACCTGGTTCTCATCCGCCTTGGTGCCGTTCACCTCGCTCGGGTGGCCGGACGACAGCCCAGATCTCAAACTGTTCCTGCCTTCGTCTGTGTTGGTGACCGGCTTCGACATCATTTTCTTCTGGGTCGCCCGGATGATCATGATGACGCTGCACTTCACCGACAAGGTGCCGTTCCGTCACGTCTACATCAACGCACTGGTGCGCGACGCGGAAGGCCAGAAGATGTCGAAGTCGAAGGGCAACACGCTCGACCCGCTGGACCTGATCGACGGCGTTTCGTTGCCCGACCTGCTCGCGAAATCGACGGTCGGCCTGCTGCGGGCCGAGCATCGCGACCGCATCGAGCGCTACGTGCGGAAGAACTTTCCAGACGGGATCCCGGCCTTCGGTGTCGACGCGCTGCGCTTCACCTTCGCATCGCTCGCGACTTTCGCGCGCACCCTCAATTTCGATCTCAATCGCTGCGAAGGCTATCGCAACTTCTGCAACAAGCTGTGGAACGCTGCGCGCTTCGTGCTGATGAACACCGAGGGCAAAGACTGTGGCGTGGACGACTCGTCGCCCGTAGAGCTGTCTTTCGCAGATCGCTGGATCGTGAGCCATCTGCAAGACGCCGAGGCAACGGTGGAGTCGGCTTTCCGCGACTACCGTTTCGACCTCGCGGCGCGCGCGATCTATGAGCTGGTGTGGGATGAGTACTGCGACTGGTATCTCGAGCTGGCCAAGGTGCAGCTCCAATCCGGCTCCGAGCTGCAGCAGCGCGGTACCCGCCGCACTCTGGTGCGCGTGCTGGAGGCAATATTGCGGCTCGCGCATCCGATCATCCCCTTCATTACCGAAGAGCTGTGGCAGAAGACCGCGCCGCTCGCGGGCAAAGCCGGCGAGAGCGTGGTGCTCGCACCCTATCCGCAAGCCCAAGCAGAGAAGATCGACCGCGCCGCGGAGGCAGAAGTCGGCGAGCTCAAGCGGCTCATCGACGCATGCCGCAATCTTCGCGGGCAAATGAACTTGCCACCGGGGCAGCGCATCCCGTTGCTCGCCGTCGGCGACAGCGCGCGACTCAACCTGTTCTTCCCCTACATGCGAGCGCTGGCGCGGCTATCTGAGACGGCCGTGGTTGACGCGCTGCCGGACACCGAGGCACCCACCGCGGTCATCGGGGATACGCGCTTGATGTTGCAGGTCAAGGTTGACGTCGCCGGCGAGGTTGCGCGTCTGGAAAAAGAAATCGCGAGAATCGCGGGCGAGGTCGCCAAGGCCCGCACAAAGCTCGGCAACTCCGGTTTTGTCGAGCGTGCCCCTGCCGCGGTGGTCGCGCAGGAAAAGGAACGCCTCGCGTCATTCGAAGCGACCCTGGACCAGTTGCGCGAGCAACTCGAGAAGCTGCGCGCGTAGTTGGGGAGCCGCACCGCTAGGCGCAGCGTGTAGCCTGGATAGAGCGCATGCGCAATCCGGGGAGTGCTCCTGGATTACGCTACGCTCCATCCAGGCTACACGCCGTCGTTGCCCGCCCTTAATTCTGCTGCGAGCATCCACCCGGAACAAATCCCGCGTCGCTTGCCTGCAAAAAAAACGGGCGCCTTTCGGCGCCCGCTGCAGTGAAATTTCGGCTTTCGTTGTTGTTAGAAGCTGTGCTTCAGACCGACCGTCACGCCATAGATGGTGGAACCCAAATTGTACGGTGCGCTGGCGCCACCGGCGGTCGAGTAGTACTGCAGGTCGTCGTTGTTGTTGTAGGTACCCATGATGTAGGCCTGGGTCTGCTTCGACAGGGTATGGTAGTACCCCAAGCCGACCAT
>JBGPPC010000277.1:0-5859 GCA_041488355.1 Gammaproteobacteria bacterium | reverse complement strand
CGATGGCCGCGGCCAGCTTCGCCTGCAGGCGGTCCACCCGCTCCCTGGCGAGAGGTTCACCGCCGGGTGCCACGCGATAGTAGATAAAGTAGCTAATCACCGTCGCCGGTGCTGCGACCCGGCGTCCCGGGCACGGCGTAGGGCAGAACCAGCGGCCGCAGCGCCGGGCCGTCAGCGCCCAGATGCAGGGCAGTGCCCTCGGCCCCAGTTTGGGTCGCGTGCGTTTGCGTCACCGCGAGCACCTCGAATTCGCCCGCTGGCGAGCGGGCGGCGTTGACCACTGTTCCTGCCGGCGCAGCGTCGGCATAGACCGGTGTGCCGGGCGCCGCGTGCGCCGTCGTCGCGAAGCGCGCCAGTCGCCGCTTGACCTGCCCCAGGTACTGAGTGCGAGCGACGATCTCCTGGCCGGTATAGCAGCCCTTGTCGAAACTCACACCGCCTACCAGGTCCAGATTGAGCATGTGCGGCGTGAACTGATCCTGCGTCGCGATCGTGATGGCCGGAATTCCGGCGGCGACGGTTTGCGCGTCCCAGATTTCCTCAGCCATCACCATGCAACGCGGCGCCAGCCGATCCCAGATCTGGGCCCCGCGCGCGATGTCGGCGACCACCTGTACTCGCCCGTTGGGCAGAGCGATTGCGGCAACGCCCTCGTTTTGGGCAACGTCGTAGTTCGAGGCCAACTCGAGCCCCAGTTCGCTGCGCACTACGGCCGATGCATCTGCGCCGACCAGCCCGATGAGTGCGGCCTGATCAGACGCATCGGCAAGCTGGACTCGAGACCGCAGCACATACATCTGCAGGCGCTTGCGGATCGATTCGCACAACTCGCGCGGCAGCTCGAGAGCGTAGCCGTCGTCGGTTTTCCACAGGAGCAAAGTGGCCAGGACCCGACCCTTGGGAGTACAGTGGGCCGCGAGCTGAGCGCGACTGCGGGAGATCTGGGTAATGTCATTGGAGAGTTGGCCTTGCAGGAATGGGGCAGCATCCGCGCCCGACGCCAGGATCAAGCCTTGCGAGAGCAACGCCGTAATGGCCGCCCCCGTGGCGGGGCGCGACACCTCGCGACGCGAGTCACCGAAGCCGGTCAGGCGGCCGCCTTCGATGCGGGCGCCGCGTTCGATGAGGGCCTGACCCCAGCCGCCGTTCATGCGAGACCAGTCTTATCCGTGGCTTCCATGGTGCTAATTATAGGTCGGACGGCCTGGCTACCGCCTGTCCGGCCTGGCAGCCGTGGCTGAACGGTTGTCGTTGCGTCTCGGCTCTTCGCGCCTCCTGGCCGCGATGCTGGGCGGCGCACATGTCTTGGCGGCCGCCGCGCTTTGGCTGGCTGCCGTACCCGTGGTCTATGCCCTCGCCTGCAGCGTGGCGCTGGCGGTCCACCTGGCCTGGGTCGTGCGTCGAGACGCGCTTCGCACCGACCCTCATGCCTTGATCGAGCTCGACGTGGTCGATGACGGCTCGGTGTCCGTCGGCACGCGTGCCGGACTCCGGCGCGCTTATCGGGTTGGCGGGTCGAGCTTCGTTTCCCCGCTGCTCGCGGTGCTGAACCTGCGGCCCGAAGGCGGGCGTTGGACGCGTCACGTTCTCATCGCCGCGGATAGTGTCGACGCCGACAGTTTCCGGCGGCTGCGCGTTTGGCTGCGCTGGCGCTGGCGAGACGGGGTGCAAAACGCCGGTCTTGTGCGACCTCGCGTGGCCTCTCGACGATAACTCTATCGCACGGGTGAACTAACGCCGAGGGGAGGTTGTCTGTCGCTTCATAGCCGGTAGCACGGTTCCTGAAAGGGGCGGGCAACGCTATACTTGAGCCCCTTGCGCGACGCAGTTCGCGCTTTTTTGTTAGCTTTTCAGGCAACCGGGCGAGATGGGTGACCGTGAGATAGACCAGCAGCTGGTCGAACGGGCACAGCGGGGCGATAAGAAGGCATTCGAACTGCTCGTGGCCAAGTACCAGCGCAAGCTGGTCAGGCTGTTGTCTCGGTTCATCCGCGATCCGGCCGAGGTGGAGGATGTCGCGCAGGAGGCGTTCATCAAAGCCTACCGGGCGTTGCCTTCCTTCCGTGGCGAGAGCGCGTTTTATACCTGGTTGTACAGGATCGGCATCAATACGGCCAAGAATTACCTGGTGGCCTTGGGGCGGCGCGCACCGACCACAACAGAGTTCGACAGCGAGGACGCCGAGAACTTCGACGACGGGGATCAGCTGCGGGACGTCCACACGCCGGAAAACGAGTTGATGAGCAAGCAGATCGCGCAGACGGTCAACGACACGATGGAAGCGCTGCCGGAAGAGCTGCGCACCGCCATCGTCCTGCGCGAGATCGATGGGCTCAGCTACGAAGAAATCGCAACCGTGATGAACTGCCCGATCGGGACCGTGCGCTCGCGTATCTTCAGGGCGCGCGAGACGATCGCGGATCGGTTGCGGCCGCTGCTGGAGACGAGCAAGGACCGAAGGTGGTGACATGGAAAAAATATCGCAACTGATGGATGGAGAGCTCAGTGAGCACGAAAGTCGCCTCGAGATCCGGCGCCTGGAGCGCGACGAAGGGCTGGTCCAGACCTGGGCGGCCTACCATCTGATTCGAGACGTACTGCGCGATGAAGCCGACGCCGGAGCCGGTCTCGCAGCGCGGGTATGCGAGCGGCTGCAGCACGAGCCTACTGTGTTGGCGCCGCGCATACGGTTCGCCGCTGGCGCGATCACCCGTCCGCTGCGGATAGCGGCAGCGGTGGCGGGCGTGGGGGTGGTGGCGTGGCTCGCGTTCTCGTCACAGCACCAGGACAACACAAAGATGGCCGAAAATCGCAAGGCCCCGAGCGAGATCGTGGACCAAGCCCCATCGCCGGTTTTGTTAGCCAAGGGCGAAATGAACAAGTATCTCTTGGCGCATCAGGAGTTCTCTCCCACCACAGCCATGCAGGGCGTGGGCTCCTACGTCAGGACCGTGTGGAACGAGGATCCGGATCCCGCGCGATGAGGCGAGCGTCCGTCCGCCTGTTTCCGGGCTTGGTCCTGTTGCCGCTCTGCGTCAGCGCTGCGCTCGCACAGAATCTGACGGAATCCGACGCGATCAAGTGGTTGCAAAGGATCGCCGATGCGGCGCGCCAGCTCAACTACAGCGGAACCTTTGTCTATCAGCACGGGGAGCACGTCGAAACCTGCCGCATCACGCATTTTTTCGACAAGACCGGGGAATACGAGAAGCTGGAGACGCTGGACGGGCCGGTGCGCGAAATCATCCGTACCAACGACGAGATCCTCACCTTCGACGTCGAGCAACACGTGGTCAAGCACGAGCGTCGCATGCGGCGCAACACCTTTCCAGCGCTGCTGCCAGAACAGCTGGCACATCTCGCCGACCACTATTGGGTGCGGAAAGTCGATCAAGACCGTGTCGCCGGGTTCGACGCACAAGCCCTCGTCCTCGAGCCGCGCGACGCTTTCCGCTACGGCCACAAGCTGTGGGCCGACGCGGCCTCGGGTTTGCTGCTCAAGGCACGCATGGTCGATGAAAGAGGTCATGTGGTCGAACAGTCCGCCTTCACTCAGCTCACGATCGGCAACAGCGTGACGCGCGAAGCTACCCGCCCCAGGTTCGATCCGCAGGACCCGCAATGGCGACACGATTACCCAGGCCGGGACTCGGCGGTGTACGGTGATACCGGTTGGACGGTCAACAACCAGCCGGCCGGCTTTCGAAAAGTCCTGGAAATGAAGCGGGTCAAGGCCGGGAGCCAGGCATCCTTCGCACACCTGGTGTACTCTGACGGGTTGGCGGCGGTGTCGATCTTCATTGAGCCGCTGCCCGCGGGGAAGGTCAACGAAGGGGCGATGCGCCAGGGGGCGGTGAACATTTATGTTCGCCCTCTTTCCGAGCAGCTCGTCACCGTGCTGGGCGAGGCGCCGGCGGTGACCGTGATGCAGATGGCAAACTCTGTCACCCCCCGTGGTCAGTAGCCTCGCGTCACCGTTCGGGCAGGCCGGACCGCGCCCAAGTTGCCGTCGATCTCACAAGGAACCACAAGATGTTGAGGAAGCTGGTGCTGGCTGCGACATTCCTGACTTCGCTGCCGCTGGTGGCTCAGGGCAAGGACCTCCCGAATTTCGCGGATCTGGCGGAGAAGCAGGGCCCTGCGGTGGTGAATGTCAGCACGACCCAAACGGTGCACGCCCAACAAGGCGGTGTGCCACCGGGGTCGGAGGAGGATCCGTTCAACGATTTCTTTCGCCGTTTCGGCCCAGCGCAGCCGCCGCGCGACTACGAGAGCCGCTCGCTGGGCTCCGGTTTCATCCTGAGTCAGGACGGGTACATCCTGACGAACTCACACGTGGTGGAGGCGGCTGACGACATCACCGTGCGCCTCACCGACAAGCGCGAGTTCAAGGCCAAGGTGATCGGAAGCGACCGGCGCACCGATGTAGCCGTGCTCAAGATCGAGGCTAGCGGACTGCCCGCGGTCTCCGTCGGCGATCCCAACAAGCTGCGCGTCGGGGAATGGGTGGTTGCCATCGGTTCGCCGTTCGGTTTCGACAACAGCGTCACCGCCGGGATTGTGAGCGCCAAGGGTCGCTCGCTGCCGCAGGAGAACTTCGTCCCTTTTATTCAAACCGACGTGGCGATCAACCCGGGCAACTCGGGCGGGCCGTTGTTCAACTTGAATGGCGAAGTTGTAGGCATCATCTCCATGATCTTCAGCCGGACCGGCGGCTTCATGGGACTGTCGTTCGCAATACCGATCGACGTCGCCATCGACGTAGCTAAGCAGCTGCAAGCCACGGGGCGCGTGAGCCGCGGACGCATCGGCGTGGTGATCCAGGAGGTGACCAAGGAGCTTGCAGAGTCCTTTGGACTGCCCAAACCCTCCGGCGCACTGGTGAACTCGGTGGAGAAGGGCAGCCCGGCCGACAAGGCCGGTATCCAGCCCAGCGATGTGATCCTCAAATTCGATAACAAAGAGGTAACTGCCTCCAACGAACTGCCGCGCATCGTCGGTGCCACCAAACCCGGCTCCAAGGTATCGCTGCAGGTCTGGCGCAAAGGCGAGAAGAAGGATCTGCAGATCACCGTCACTGAGACTCCCGACGAACGCGTAGCGAAGCGGCAGCCCCCGGGCAAGAAGGCGTCGGGTGAGACGCTGGCCAAGCTCGGTCTGAGCGTAACGGAACTCACGTCCGACCAGAAGAGCGAGCTCAGCATCGCCAATGGCGTGCTGGTTGAGAGCGCCGAGGGGGCGGCCGCGAAGGCTGGCATCCGGCGCGGTGACGTGATCCAGGCAGTCAACAATCAAGATGTGAAGTCGGTCGAGGAGCTCAACCGACTGCTTTCTCCCGTCGACCGGTCCCGCACCGTGGCGGTGCTGATCAAGCGCGGCGAAGGGTCCGTGTATATCCCGCTCAAGCTCGCCACCAACTGACCTCGGCCGCGCCCACAGCGCTTTTCGCTGGCGTTGTGAGGAGCGGCGCAACAATCGGATTTCCGATAGAATTCCGCCCTTTCCTGCAAGCCTGAAGGGCGCTAGCTAGTGCCCTTTTTTTTCCACCCCCCGATGGAGCACATTCGCAACTTTTCCATCATCGCCCACATCGACCACGGCAAATCGACGCTGGCTGACCGCTTCATCCAGCTCTGCGGCGGACTGTCGGACCGGGAGATGGAGGCGCAGGTTCTCGACTCCATGGCGCTTGAGCGCGAGCGTGGGATCACCATCAAGGCCCAGACTGCGGCGCTCAACTATCGAGCCCGGGATGGAAAGACTTACCTGCTCAACCTAATCGACACGCCCGGCCACGTGGACTTCTCCTACGAGGTGTCGCGCTCGCTGGCTGCGTGCGAGGGGGCGCTGCTGGTTGTG
>JBGPPC010000276.1:0-5907 GCA_041488355.1 Gammaproteobacteria bacterium | reverse complement strand
TCTTTTCGATGAGCTTACAGGATCGACGGCTGTCAGGTTCAGGCCGCCGGGCCGACTGACCGGCGCCGAGCTAAACTGAAGCCTCGGCAGACGGCAAGCCTGGATCGCACGCAGGGGTCTCACGCAAGGACGAGTCGATGACGACGATCACCCTCACCAAGGAGAACTACGACCAGGCCGTCGACCAAAACCCGATGGTTGTCGTGGACTTCTGGGCTGCCTGGTGCGCCCCCTGCCGCTTCTTTGCCCCCACGTTCGAGCAGGCCTCGGAGAAGTATCCCGATGTGGTGTTCGGCAAGGTCAATACCGAGGAGCAGCCCGAGCTGGCAGGCGCCTTCGGCATCCGATCGATCCCGACGCTGATGATCCTGCGCGAAAAGGTCATCCTGTATTCGGAGGCGGGGGCCCTCTCGCAGCCCCGGCTGCACGCGCTCATCGACCAGGCGAAGGCGCTGGACATGGAGCAAGTGCACCGCGAGCTTGCCGAACCCGGTGGCGGGTAAGTAGCGAAAACCTAGTCGAGAGCAGAGATATGAGCCAGACGTACTCGAGCTTCCGAGAGTTTTACCCGTTCTACCTGTCGGAACATCGCAACCGAACCTGCCGGCGGATGCACTTCGTCGGCAGCTCGCTGGGCTTGGTGTGCCTCGCTGCTGCCATCGCCACGCGCAACGGCTGGTTTATCCTACTCGGCGTGCTCATCGGCTATGCGCTCGCCTGGACCGGGCACTTCCTCTTCGAGAAGAACCGGCCAGCCACTTTCCGGCACCCGCTCTACAGTTTCGCTGGCGACTGGGTGATGTTCCGCGATATTCTGACGGGCCGCATCAGGTTTTAGTGCAACAAGGTGCCTTTCGCTTCGCGTAGCGCCATCACTCCTCGCGCCTCCCGCCTCACTCCTCACGCGAGCAGTGCTTGCCTGACTGCTGGCTCCTCCAGCTTCTCCAGCCACCACTTGAGCGCTTTGCCTGCGTCGCGCGGTCGCCAGGCAAGCGACATCCGTGTCGCTTTGGCGGATTCTTCCTCCACCTCCTTGCGGACGAGGCGGCCGGAGGCGATGGCCGGCGCGGCGATGTTCACCGGCAGGAAACCTACGCCCAGGCCGAAGGCCTGTGCTTCGAGCTTGGCCTGCATGGTCGGCACCGTCAACGTTTCCTGCCCGTTGCTCAAACCCACGCTGCGCGGCGGCAGATTGCGGGAAGTGTCGGCCGCGACCACGATGCGGTACTGCAGGACGTCGGAGACGGGGACGGGCTCCGGCGCGTGGACCAACGGGTGATCCGGGGCGATCGCGAACACGAACTGCACATCGCCCAGCGGACGCACCGCGGCGCCGTGCTCTGGTGGCGCCTCGCTGGGCGCACCGATCACGAGGTCCGCGCGCCCGGAGAACAGGGCGTCCCAGCAGCCCTCCAGGATTTCAGCGGACAGCCGCAGGCGAGTTCCTGCGCCCTCCCGGTAGAACTCAGCGACCAGCGGGCACAACCGCTCGCCGGGGATGATGTCGTTGTAGGCGATGCGCAGTTCCGTCTCCCAGCCCTTGGCGATGCGCTGCACGCGGCACTCGATGTCCGAGGCGGCGCGCAGCAGGTGGCGCCCTTCGCGCAGCAACTCCTCGCCCGCCCGGGTCAGCCTGGCGCGGTGCCCGCTGCGGTCGAACAGCTGAACGTCGAGGTCCTGCTCCAGCTTCTGCACGGTGTAAGTGATGGCCGACGGCACCCGGTGCAGTTCCTCGGCCGCTCCCGCGAAACTGCCCTTGCGTGCGATCGCGTCCAGAACCAGCAGGGCGTCCAGGGAGAGCTTGGTGGCGGGCATAGGTGGGTGTCTTTTCGGAACGCGGCGTCTTGATTTGTTACGCTAATGACCGGAAAACTAGGGTAAAATTTGCAACCTTATACCTCCTTCGGGCCGGCTGCCAGATTAGAGGCCAGGTCCTTCATATTACGACGCCCTCGAGGTACTCCGTTGCACACATCGATTGCCGGTACTGTAGCGCTTCTCGCGTGCTTGGTCATCGCGACTGCGTGGGTCGGATGCGCCAGGAAGGACGACGGGGTGGCGAGCGCCCAGCCCTCAGGTCAGACTAAGCCGGCCGATTCAGGCAAGACAGGCGGTGCGGCGGCAGCAGACAAGGCTCCCGCTGCTGCGGCCGCTCCTCCTGCGAAGCCAATGGGCCTGCCGGTCAAGGCGCAAGCGGTCAAGGTGGCCAAGGTCGACAGCGAAGTATCCGCGGTCGGGACCTTGATCGCGGCCGAGGCCGTGGTCCTGCGTCCCGAGATCGCCGGCCGCATCATCGAACTGAACTTCCAGGAAGGGCAGGCGGTGCAGAAGGGGGCCAAGCTGGTCACCTTCGATCCCTCCGAGTATCAAGCCAAGCTTGCCGGGTCCGTCGCCGAGGCCAAGACCGAGACCCAGCGCTACGAGCGCGCCCAGGAGCTCCTCGAGAAGAAGTTCATCAGCCAGGAAGCGCTCGACGTAGCCCGAGGCAATATGGATCGCGCCCTTGCGCGCAAACGCCAGGATGAGGTCCAGCTATCCAAGGCCGTGATCAGCGCGCCGTTCAGCGGCATCGTCGGGTTGCGCTTGGTCAGCCCCGGCGCTTACATCAAAGCGGGAGAAGACATCGCGCGGCTGGAGAACATCAGCTCTCTGAAACTCGACTTCCGTGTGCCCGAGGTGTACTTGTCCAAGATCAGACCCAAGCAGGACCTCAGCATCCGCGTGGACGCCTATCCGAACGATGTTTTCCCGGGCAGGATCTATGCGCTGGAGCCCTCGGTGGACGAAAAAACCCGCACCGTGGTAGTACGCGCGCAAATCCCCAACCAGCATGGCAAGCTGCGTCCGGGCATGTTTGCGCGCGTCAACGTGCTGCTCGGAACGCGGCCCGACGCGATCCTGGTGCCCGAACAGGCTATCTGGCCGCAGGGGCGCGACGCGTTCGTCTACAAAGTTGTCGACGGTAAGGCCACGCTGACGAAGATCGAGCTGGGCGTGCGGCGTCCGGGCGAGGTCGAGGTGGTCATGGGCCTGACACCGAACGACATGGTGGTCACCGATGGGCAGATGAAGCTGAAGGACGGCGCCCCGGTGATGGTGTTGCCGGCGCCACCGCCACCACCTGCCGCGGCCGCCGGCGCAGTGGCGCCCAAGCCCGGCGGTTAAGCCAAGCTAGAGCAACGCGTACTCGCAGAAGAGGATCAGGCGATGGTTCTGTCCGAGATTTCGATCAAGCGACCGGTGCTGGCCATCGTGATGAGCTTGATGATCGTGCTGGTGGGAATCTTGTCCTTCTCGCGCATGGCGGTGCGCGAATATCCCAACATCGACCCGCCCGTGGTCTCGGTGCGCACGGTGTACAAGGGCGCCACAGCGCAGGTGATCGAAAGCGCCATTACGCAGCCGCTGGAAGACTCCCTCTCGGGCATAGAGGGCATCAAGACCATCAAGTCCCAGAGCCGGGAAGAAGTCAGCCAGATCACCATTACGTTCGTCGCTGCGCGTGAGATCGATGGTGCCGCGAACGATGTCCGCGACCGCGTTGCGCGTGTCCGCAAGAGCCTTCCGGCGGCCTCCGACAATTCGGTGGTGTCCAAGATCGAGGCGGATGCCCAGCCCATCCTGTGGATCGCGCTGTCGAGCGACCGGCATACCCCGATGGACATGTCGGACTACGCGGATCGCTATCTCACTGACCCGCTCAAGGCGATCCCGGGTGTGGCGTCGGTGATCATCGGCGGCGAGCGAAAATATGCTATGCGCGTATGGCTCGACCGCGAGCGCCTCGCCGCCCAGGGCCTCACGGCGCAGGACGTGGAGGACGCACTGAAACGGGAGAACCTCGATTCTCCGAGCGGACGCATAGAGAGCACCGAGCGCGAGTTCACTGTGCAGGCGCGCACCGACCTGGGCTCTCCGGAAGAGTTCAACAACATGATCATCAAGGAGGTGAATGGCTATCCCATCCGCCTCAAGGAGGTCGGCCGCGCCGCGCCTGGCCCCTACGAGAACCGCAAGATCGTTCGGGTGCGGGGTGAGGACGCGCTCGGCTTAGGGGTCGTCAAGCAGTCCACCGCCAACACGCTGGAGGTGGCGAAAGCCGCCAAGGCGCTGCTGCCACAGCTGCAGGCCTCGCTGCAACCCGGCATGAAGATGTGGGTGGCGGTGGACACGTCCAAGTTCATCGAGGCGTCGATCCGGTCCGTGTTCGAGACAATCATCGTGGCGCTGGTCCTCGTGGTGCTGGTGATCTTCTTCTTCCTGCGCGAGGTCCGGGCCACCCTGATTCCCGCGGTGACCATCCCGATATCGATCATTGGCCACTTCACCTTCCTCAAGGCGCTGGGCTTCTCCATCAACACGCTCACGCTGCTCGGCGTGGTGTTGTCCATCGGCCTGGTGGTGGACGACGCCATCGTGGTTCTGGAGAACGTGCACCGTCACATCGAGGACGGCATGAAACCCATCAAGGCGGCGTTCGTAGGGAGCAAGGAGATCGGCTTCGCGGTGATCGCCATGACCATCACGCTGGCCGCCGTGTTCACGCCGCTGTCCTTCGCGCAGGGCAACACGGGCAAACTCATGACCGAGTTTGCGCTCACCGTGGCCACGTCGGTGATCGTGTCGGGTTTCGTCGCGCTGACGCTGGTGCCGATGATGTGTTCCAGGTTGCTCAAGCATGACCATAGCCTGGTATACCGCAAGACCGAGCCCTTCTTCCAAGGCATGACCAATGGTTACCGCGCGGCGTTGCGGCGACTCCTGACGACACCGCTGTTCCAGGTGCCTTGGTTCAGGCGAGTGCTCCGATTCGATTCAAGAATATTCGTGGGTTTGGTGTTCGTGCTGGTCATCGGAGCCGGGGTCTGGCTGTTCTTGCAGCTCAGGGCAGAGCTGTCTCCCGAAGAGGACCGCAGCCTGTTCCTGGCGTTTGTGATCGCGCCGGAAGGCTCTTCCATGCAATACACCGACAGCTACATGCACGCTGTCGAGGAGATCGCCAAGGGCGTTCCTGAGATCGACACCATGTTCGCGGTCGTGGCACCTGGGTTGGAGCGGCCTAATCCGGTAAATCTGGGCATCGCCTTTGCCGTGCTCAAGCCCTGGGGCGAGCGTAAACGTAGCCAGCAAGAGATAACCAAGGAGCTCGGGCCCAAGCTCTATGGCGGCCTGCCGGGAGCGTTGTCCTTCGTCAAAGGCTTGCCTCCGCTCGGGCAACCGTTGTTCTCCAAACGGGTCGAGTACGTGATCTACGGCAACACCTACGAGGATCTGCAGGGCAAAGTCAACAAGATCATGGCCAAGCTGAGTCAGTATCCCGGCATCACCGGTCTGGACACGGACCTGAAACTGAACAAGCCCCAGCTTGCTGTCAAGATCGACCGTGATAAGGCGGCCGCGTTGGGGATCTCCATGGAGGCGATCGGTCATACGCTGGAGACACTGCTGGGCGGGTTCGACGTGACGCGCTACAAGCACGAAGGCAAGCAGTACGACGTGGTGGTGCAGATGGAGGACGACAAGCGGCGCCAGCCCAGCGATCTCACCTCCATCTACGTGCGGGGTGCGGACGGGTCGCTCAACCAACTCTCCAATTTGGTGAGCCTGTCCGAGGTTGTGGCGCCGAAGGAGCTGAACCACTTCAACAAGCTGCGTGCCGCCGTCATCAACGGTGAGCCTGCCGGCAATGCCAGCCTGGGCCAGGTGCTCGACCACATGGACGAGCTGGTGAAGAGCGAGCTCGGGCCCGAGACCCGCACCGACCTCGACAACGTCTCGCGCGAGTTCCGAGAGTCGGGCGGACAGTTGAAGATCACCTTTATCCTGGCCCTGATCGTCATCTACCTGGTGCTGTCGGCTCAGTTCGAGAGCTTCGTCGGGCCGTTCGTTATCATGTTCACGGTGCCG
>JBGPPC010000275.1:0-5934 GCA_041488355.1 Gammaproteobacteria bacterium | reverse complement strand
GCCTGGTACAGCTTCTACGACTGGAACGGGTACGGCTCCCCACAGGCCTTCGTCGGCCTCAAGAATTACGCGCTACTGCTCCACGACCACGGCTTTCGAACCGCGCTATTCAACAACCTTGCGATCGTCGTCGCTTCGCTGGCGATCCAGCTGCCGCTCGCCCTGATCGCGGCGATCCTTCTGGCGGACCGCATCCGCGGCGCCGTGACGTTGCGCATGATCTTCTTTCTTCCCTACGTCCTCGCCGAAGTGGCGGCCGGCCTGATCTGGCGCTTTGTCTACGATGGAGACTACGGGCTCGTCGCAAGAGCGGCGACGACGCTCGGTTTCGCCGCACCCTACGTCCTCGCAGATCGGGATCTCGCGATGTACGCCATCCTGGTCGTGATCATCTGGAAATATTTCGGCTTCCACATGATGCTCTACATAGCCGGTCTACAGCAGATCGACCCGAATCTGTATGAAGCCGCGCATGTCGATGGCGCGACTGGCCGCCAGATGCTCTGGCGCGTGACGCTGCCTCTGCTGGCGCCCACGATCCGGCTTTCCGTGTTCTTCGCCGTGCTGGGTTCGATCCAGCTCTTCGACCTGATCATGCCGCTCACCAAAGGCGGCCCCTCGGACAGTACGCAAACGATGGTGACGTATCTCTACAACTACGGCGTGACGCGCATGCGCATCGGCTTCGGCAGCGCGGTAGGCGTGGTGCTCTTCGTCATCTGCGTCGCGTTCGCGTTCGGCTACAACCGCGTGAAGACGCGCTATGACTAGACCTGTCAACTACGACACTCCCGTCACGATGGCGCCAGTCCTGCGCTATGCGGTTCTGTTCGCGATCGCGGGCCTGGTTCTGATCCCGCTGCTCGCGACCGTCCTCGGCGGATTCAAGTCACTTGGCGAGCTGCGAGTCAACCCGTTTGGGCTGCCGGTCGAGTGGGAATGGGGCAACTACTGGTCGATCCTCTCTGGACAGCGCTATTGGCAGCTGCTCTTGAACTCGCTGGTGATCGCGGTCGCGACGGTGGTCCTCACGCTCATAGCCGCGTCGATGGCTGCGTTCGTATTCGCTCACGTGCGTTTTTTCGGCTCGAGGTTTCTGCTTCAGTATTTTCTGCTCGGGCTGATGTTTCCGGCGGCCACGGCAATCCTTCCTCTGTTCATCAAGATCCGGGATCTGGGGTTGCTGGACACGTATTGGGGTGTGGTGCTGCCTCAGGTCGCCTTCGGGCTGGGGATGAGCATTCTTCTGTTTCGCAACTTTTTCCGGCAGCTGCCGGGAGAGCTCCTCGATGCCGCTCAGATCGATGGCTGCGGCTACATTCGGTTCTTCCGGCACGTGACCCTGCCGCTGTCGCGACCGATCCTTGCAACGGTAGGGGTGATCGTCTTCGTGCACAGTTGGAACAACTACCTCCTGCCGCTGGTGGTTCTCAACCGCGACGACATCTATCCCTGGCCGCTCGGCATCATGGCCTATCAAGGCGAATACTCGACGGATTGGCAGCTGGTGCTTGCCTTCGTGACCCTGACGATCCTGCCGGCTGTGGTCATGTTCATCGTGGCGCAGAAGTACGTTGTTGCAGGGCTCACGGCGGGTGCGGTAAAGGGTTAGCTGAGTATAGACAGACGACGTCCTTGCCTTCCATCGACTAAGTGGTCCCTCGAATTGACATGCGCCTGACTCTCACCCTACCCTGCTGAGCACCAGGTTAGGGAGAACGAAGATGAGATTGCACCGCATCACAACCGTCGCATTCACCATCACAGTCCTTTGGTCGAGCGCGATCCTGTGGGCGCAGGGCTTGCCGATCGCGGCACCGGAACTGGTCGGCATGTCGGGCCAGCGGCTTAGTCGCATTGGCGAGGCGTTTAAGGAGGAGATCGACAAGGGGAGCATGGCTGGCGTAGTCGTTCTCGTCGCCCGCAAGGGGCATCTGGTCTATGCCTCGGCGTTGGGCTTCCAGAACAAGGAGGCCGGCAAAGCGATGTCGAAGGACACGATCTTTCGCATCTACTCGATGACCAAGCCGCTGGTGTCCGTAGCCACGATGATGTTGGTGGAGGACGGCAAGATCGAGCTCACAGATCCGGTGTCCAAGTTCCTGCCCGCCATGAAGGGCCTGCAGGTCAGCGTGCCGAAGGCCGACACGGTATTCGCCAAGATGACCTACAGCCTGGTCCCGGCAGACCGCGAGATGACGGTGCAGGACCTGCTTCGGCATACGTCCGGCCTCGCGTACGGCGAGATCACGCAGAACGCTCCGGTGAAAGAGGCGTACGCGAAAGGCGGCGTCTACAAGACCGGTATCGACTACGACGCGAGGGACCTGCCGCCCGCCGAGGAGGTGGAACACATCTCCAAAGCCCCGCTCGCGCACCAACCGGGTACGGTGTGGGAATACAGCCTCGCGAGCGACATGCTCGGCCGCGTCGTCGAGGCCGCCTCGGGCAAGCGGCTGGCCGATTTCCTCGACGAGCGCCTGTTCAAGCCGCTCGCGATGAACGATTCTGGGTTCTGGGTCCCGAGCGATAAGATGGACCGTCTCGCCGAGCCATTGGCAGTCGATGCGCTCAGCGGCAGGCCCAACAAGCTCATCGATGTGTCGGCGATGCCGAACAACGATTCGGGCGGCGCTGGCGGAGTATCGACTCCGGTCGACTATCTGCGCTTCGCGCAAATGCTGTTGAACGGCGGCCAGCTCGACGGCAAGCGCGTCCTGAGCCGAACCACGGTCGCGCTGATGACCTCCGACCACTTGGGCACGCGTATCGAAGCGCCGATCACCCCAGGCGAGCTCTTGTTCGGCACGCCGGGCTATACGTTCGGCCTCGGCTTCGCGGTACGGCAGGTGCCGGGTGTGGCCGGCGTGCCAGGTTCCGCGGGGGAGTTCATGTGGGCGGGTTACGCCGGAACCTACTTTTGGGTGGATCCAAAGGAACAGATCGTCGCGGTCTACATGACTCAGGCACCGAGCCCGATCCGCGCGTACTACCGCAAGCTGTTTAAGCAGCTCGTCTATGCCGCGATCACGGACTGACGCTGAATCCGCCCGATCGCGTCGGTTAGATCGAGCGCCGGTCCCTCGACCTCTCGCAAACGAGCATTTGGCACACGCCGAATTGTGGTCTAGCATCGGGTTCGGGGCATCGCACATGATTTGCGCCTGCCTCGATAACGAATAGCGGCCCGGCGACGCTGCGGCTGCATACCTTAAAGGGGAGGCGCATGAAACGCAGGAACTTCTTTCTTATCGCGCTATGGGCTGCACTGGCCGTAGCGCTGCAAGCTCCAATCTCGAGCGTCCGGGCGGCCGACGGCGATGACTGGATTGGCACTTGGACGGCAAGTCCGCAGCCCGTATGGGATGCCGACTTTCTAGCGCCGGTCAAGGTCCCGAGAAATCTTTGGAATCAGACTATCCGCCAGATCGCTTCGGTCAGCATCGGCGGCCAACGCGTCCGGGTCGTGATCTCGAATGAATACGGCACGATGCCGCTCAAGATCGGCGCGGCGCAAGTCGCTCTGGCCGACAAGGGATCGGCGATCGTCGAAGGCTCAGGCAAGCCGCTCACGTTCGGTGGCCAAACCTCGGTCGTGATCCCGCCCGGCGCGCCCGTGGTCAGCGACCCGGTCAACCTCTCCGTCGCCCCGCTCGGCAGCGTCGCGGTCAGCCTCTTTCTCCCCGACGTGACGCCCGTCGCCACCTTCCACTGGGATGCCCGACAAACCACTTACATCGTGGCTGGGAACAAGGTCGGCGCAAGCGATTTCAAGGCCGACTCTACGGTCACGTCCAGAATCTTTCTGAGTGAGATCCTGGTGGACCGACCGGCCAATGCGCGTGCCGTCGTCACATTCGGTGACTCGATCACGGACGGCGACAGCTCGACGGTCGACGCCAACCATCGCTGGCCCGACGTGTTGGCGCGCCGGCTCGTCGCGGCGGGCGGTCCTCCCGTGGCGGTCCAGAATCAGGGAATCTCCGGCGCTAAGGTGCTCAACGACCGCATGGGGGTCAATGCCCTGGCTCGTTTCGATCGCGACGTGCTCAACCATCCCCACGCCGACACGGTGATCCTCATGATGGGTATCAACGATATCGGTTGGCCGGACAGCATCCTTGCGCCGAACGACAAGGCCCCTTCCGTAGACGACATCATCGCCGGCTATCAACAGCTCATTGCTCGCGCGCACATGCACAACATGCGCATCATCGGCGCTACATTGACGCCGTTCGAGGATACGTTCAAAGGCTCACCGCTGGAGGGTTACTACAACCTGTCGAAAGAGCAGAAGCGGCTCGCCGTCAACAAATGGATTCGGGAGAGCGGCGCGTTCGACGGCGTATTGGATTTCGACGCGGTGCTGCGGGATCCGGCTCGTCCTGCCCACGTCCAAGCCGTCTTCGATGCTGGCGATCATCTCCACCCCAACGATGCGGGCTACAAGGCGATGGCGGAGTCCATCGATCTGCAGCTGCTGACTGGTAAACACTGATCGCGTTGCGCGGCCGATTCTGACGGCCCGAAACAGTGCCTGCCGATGGAGGTGTTGGCTGGAACGAGCGGTTACTCCTATAAGGAGTGGAAAGGACCCTTCTATCCGGAAAAGCTGCCTGCGGACGAAATGCTCCGCTTCTATGCGGGGCACTTCCGCACCGTGGAGATCAACAACACCTTCTACCGCATGCCGGACGAGACGGTGCTGTCTCGTTGGTCGGAGCAGGTTCCCGATGATTTCGCATTTTCGGTCAAGGCGCCACGTCGGATCAGTCACGATAAGCGACTGCGTGAGGCCGAATCCGACGTAGCCGAGTTTCTGCGGCGCACGGCCGTGCTCGGAAGCAAGCTGGGCCCGGTCCTGTTCCAATTGCCGCCATTCATAAAAAAGGACCTCCCCAGGCTCGAGGATTTCCTTGCCTTGCTCCCCGCGACGCTTCGCGCCGCTTTCGAATTCCGTCATACGTCGTGGCAGGATGATGCCGTCTACGAGGTGCTGCGCGTCCGCGGCGCAATGCTATGCATCGCCGATACTGACGAGGGAGAGAGGCCTTTGGTATCGACCTCGGACTCCGGGTATCTGCGTCTGCGCCGCGAGCAGTACGACGACCGAGACCTGCGCGCCTGGGTCGAGCAGATCGCGGCGCAACCTTGGAATCGCGCGTACATCTACTTCAAGCACGAAGACGCCGGACTCGGAGCGAAGTTCGCGCAACGCTTCAATCAGCTCTGGATCGAGAGATAGGGAGCTGCGCGGGAACTCGGATCAAAGATCAAAGGAGAATCGGAGCCGCACCGGCCTCCATCATGAAGACGACTGACCGGAGCGCCAAGCGCCCTGCTCGGCAGCCGGACCCAAGCGCGCAGAGCGAAGTCCGCACACTCAGGGACTACGCCAGGAAGCGTACGTTCAAGGCCACGCCGGAGCCGCCGCCACAGCCAGCATTGAAGCGGCGGGGTCCGCTGCTCTTTGTCGTGCAGCAGCACTCCGCTCGACGCCTGCACTATGACTTTCGTCTCGAGCTCGATGGTGTGCTCAAGTCCTGGGCCGTACCCGACGGACCGTCTCTCGACCCAAAGGTCAAGCGCCTCGCCGTTCCAGTCGAAGACCATCCATTCGACTACGCATCCTTCGAGGGCGTGATCCCGCCCAAGCAATACGGTGCCGGCGAAGTGATCGTGTGGGACTGCGGTCTGTACTCCCCCGATGAGGGCAAGCAGTACGCCTTCGGGGAGCGCGATGCAGCACAGCAGCGCCTGCGGGCGGAGTACGAGAAGGGCAAGATCAGCATCTTTCTTCTCGGGGCAAAGCTCAAGGGTTCTTGGACGCTGGTACGCATGAAGGACAAACACTGGCTCCTGATCAAACACAAGGACCGTTTCGCGCGCAGCGATCTCGATATTCGCGACAGTGCCGACTCCGTCCTGTCGGGC
>JBGPPC010000274.1:0-5943 GCA_041488355.1 Gammaproteobacteria bacterium | reverse complement strand
GCAGCACTGGCCCGAGTCCAGCAGGCTCGGGCCGCAGCCCGTGAAGCAGGCGCGCAGCTCCTGCCAACCATTGATCTGACCGGCCGGGCGACGAGGATACATCAGTCCCTGGAGAGCCCCATCGGCCAGGTCGCTAGCCAGGTGCCCGGGTTCGATCGGGATCAGTCAATCTATGATGCCAATCTGGGCGCAAGCTGGGAATTAGATCTGTTCGGCGGTCTGCGCCGCGGCAAAGAGGCCGCCTCGGCCGAGGCGCAAGCCGCAATCGTCGAGCAGGTTGGCATTCGGATTTCCGTGACCGCGGATGCGGCGGACGCATATTTGCGCATTCGGGGAGATCAGGCGCGCATCGTAGTCACGGAGCAGCAGGTCGCCACCGATGAGCGCCTGCTCGAACTCGTCCGTCAGAGATTCGGCCGCGGGCTAGCGGCGGTGCGCGAGCTCGCGCAAGCCGAAGCCCTGTTATCACAGGCCCGTGCCTCACTACAGCCGTTGCATATCGACTTAGAGGCTCAAATGAACCGATTGGACGTCTTGCTCGGAGTCCAGCCAGGAACCTCTGCCGCCGACCTGCGGACGCTGCGCGACATCCCACCCGTGCCGAGTGTGCCAGTCAACGACAAACCGCTCGAGGTGCTACGCCGTCGGCCGGACGTCATTGCCGCTGAGCGGCGCCTAGCAGCGTCCAATGCCCGCATCGGCCAAGCGCTCGCCGACTACTATCCAAAGATTTCCCTCGCGGGACTGCTCGGCTACGAGAGCTCTCGTCCGAGCGATCTCTTCGAAGCGGCGACGTTCCAGCCACAGGGGCTGGTCGGACTGCGCTGGCGGGTGTTCGATTTCGGCAAAGTGAGCGCCGAAGTGGCCCAGGCTAAGGGAGCCGAGGCTGAAGCACTCGCCAGCTACCAACATACCGTGCTGCGGGCCGCCGAAGAGATCGAGAATGCATTCACGTCATTGGTGCAAGTCGAGGCTCACCAACAGGAGTTGACCACCGAGGTCGCTGCACTGAAGCGGGCACGAGATGCATCGCAAGCAGCCTACCAAGGGGGCGTGATCGCGCTGACGGATGTTCTCGATTCCCATCGCCAATTGCTCACCGCCCAGGATGAGCTCGCGCAAACCCGTGCTGATTCGGCCAGGGCTGCGGTGGGAACGTTCCGCGCGCTGGGCGGGGGGTGGTGAGATGTCCCGGAAGCAGTCGTTCGAATCCTTTGTTGGGAGCACAATGATGGTCCGAGTCAGAACTCTTGCCCTCGCCGGCGGCGCCTGGGCCGCCACAATGAGCCTCGCGGCCTGCACGCCTTCACACTCTGCGGAGGACCCGCGTACCGTCTCCCAACTTGCGGAAGTCGCCGTGGCGCAACCCCCAGAGGCGGGTCAGCGAGCATTCACTGGTATCGTGTCAGCTCGCGTCCAAAGTAATCTAGGCTTTCGAGTCTCGGGCAAGATCATCGAGCGTCTCGTCGATAGTGGCCAGGGCGTTCAGCAGGGCCAGCCACTTCTGCGTCTGGACCGAACGGACTATACGCACGCGATCACGACCCAGGTTGGCAATGTAGATGCGGCGCGGGCCCGCCTACAGCAGGCGGCCGCCGAGGAAGCACGCTACAGCGGCCTGGTATCTTCGGGTGCCGTGTCCCAATCGGCCTACGATCAAGTCAAGGCTGCAGCGGACAGTGCTCGAGCCTTGCTATCAGGCGCCGAAGCTCAGCTCAAAGTCGCGCAGGACGAAGGCGCCTACGCAACGCTTGTGGCGGACGCCGACGGTACGGTCGCGGAGACCCTGGCGGAGCCGGGACAATTTGTGTCCGCCGGTCAAATTGTTGTCCGCTTAGCACGAGCCGGAGCGCGGGAGGCTGCGGTCAACCTGCCTGAGACCCTGCGTCCGGCACTTGGTGCGACCGCTCATGCTGTCCTGTATGGAGAGAGTGCCGATTCGGCCACACGATACCCGGCACGACTTCGGCAGCTATCCGACGCCGCCGACCCGCTTACCCGGACGTTTGAGGCACGTTATGTGTTGGAAGGAGCAGCTGCCAGAGCGCCGCTCGGAGCGACAGTAACCGTCTACATGAACGAGTCGGAGCCGACCGGTGCTATGTCGATTCCACTCGGGGCAATCGATGATGAGGGACACGGCCCGGGAGTGTGGCTCCTCGACCTCCGATCCTCGTCCGTATCGTATCGATCGGTCAAATTCGTACGGTTCGACGGTGAGCACGCCATTGTGAGCGGCGGAATTCAAATCGGAGACTCGATCATCGCCGTCGGCGGGCACTTCCTACACGAAGGACAGCGAGTCCAGGTGCATGAGGGGCGCACATAACATGCATCGGTTCAACCTGTCCGCGCTCGCTGTCCGCGAACGGTCGATCACGCTCTTTCTGATCGTCGGAATTATTCTCTCGGGTGCGTATGCCTTCTTGCGCCTCGGTCGTGCCGAGGACCCTGCATTCGTCATCAAGACCCTGACGGTCAGTGCCGTATGGCCTGGAGCGACAGCGCAGGAAATGCAAGACCTCGTGGCCGAGCCTCTGGAGAAACGGATACAGGAATTGCGCTGGTACGATCGGGTCGAGACGTTCACGCGGCCCGGACTCGCTGTGATGATGGTCTCGTTGCGCGACAGCACGCCACCCGCCGAAGTTCCCGAGGAGTTCTACCAGGCGCGTAAGAAGCTTGGCGATGAGGCGTCTAAGCTTCCTGCCGGCGTCCAAGGCCCTTTCGTCAACGACGAGTATTCCGATGTCATCTTTGCCGTGTACGCGCTCGAGGCTCACGGCATGCCGCCGCGTGAGCTGACTCGTGAAGCCGAGGCGCTCCGGCAGGGCCTTCTTCACGTGCCGGGCGTCAAGAAGGTAAACATTCAGGGCGAGCGACCTGAACGCATTTTTGTCGACTTCTCCTATGCCAGGCTGGCGAACCTCGGTGTCAGTCCGAGAGATATTTTTGACGTTCTCCAACGTCAAAACGCCGTCACGCCCGCCGGCTCGATCGATACGAACGGGCCGCAGGTGTTCATACGCCTAGATGGCGCCTACGATGATTTGCAGAAGGTTCGCGATACACCGATCGCCGCTGGCGGGCGTACGCTCAGACTTGGAGACATTGCAGAGGTCAAACGTGGTTATGAAGACCCACCGACCTTTCTGATCCGTCACGATGGCGAGGCCGCTCTCGTACTCGGTGTCGTCATGCAGGACGGTTGGAATGGGTTGGATCTTGGCCGAGCGCTGAATGCGGAAGAGAAGCAGATCGCGCGTGCACTGCCCGCGGGCGTGCGGTTCACGAAGGTTGTCGACCAGGCTGTAAACATTCGGGAAGCCGTCGACGAATTCATGCTCAAGTTCTTTGTCGCCCTCGGCGTCATCATGATCGTGAGCCTGATCAGTCTCGGTTGGCGCGTGGGCATTGTGGTGGCTGCGGCTGTGCCGTTGACTCTCGCCGCCGTCTTCGCCGTCATGCTCCTCACCAATCGCGTCTTTGATCGGGTCACTCTGGGAGCCCTCGTGATCGCCCTCGGACTCTTAGTGGATGATGCGATCATCGCGATCGAAATGATGGTGGTGAAACTTGAAGAGGGTTTGGAGCGGGTAAAGGCCGCCGCCTACACCTGGAGCCATACGGCAGCGCCCATGCTTGCGGGGACTCTGGTCACGATCATCGGCTTTACACCCGTGGGTTTCGCACGATCGACGGCAGGAGAATACGCAGGAAACATTTTCTGGATCGTGGGCTGTGCTTTGATCGTGTCATGGCTGGTGGCCGTTATCTTCACACCTTATCTCGGTGTCAAGCTGCTCCCACACATCGCGCCCGTGCCGGGCGGCCATGCTGGAATCTACTCAACAGCGCGCTACGAGCGTCTGCGACAACTCATCTCTCGGGTCGTAGACCATAGGTTCAAAGTTGCTACGGTGGTAGTAGCGGTGCTCCTGCTTGCTGGACTCGGAATGAGCCTCGTCAAGCGTCAGTTCTTCCCGAGCTCCGGCCGGCCGGAGGTCCTCGTCGAGCTGCAAATGCCGGAAGGGACGAGTATCGAAGCGACAACGGCCGCGGCCATCAAAGTCGAGCAATGGGTGCGCCAACAACCCGAGGCGAAGGTCGTAACGACCTACATTGGCCAGGGCGCACCTCGCTTTTTCTTCTCGTACAACCCCGAGCTGCCGGATCCCGCTTTCGCGAAATTGGTCGTTTTGACTCCGGACGCGCGCGCGCGCGACCAACTCAAGTTGCGCCTACGAGACCGGATCGCCAAGGGGCTGGCGCCAGAGGCGCGTGTGCGTGTCTCACAGTTGATCTTTGGCCCCTTTCCTCGCTACCTGGTCAACTTCCGCGTCATGGGCCCCGAGCCCGAGCAGCTGCGTGCTATTGCCAATCAGGTCCAAGCGGTCATGCGCGCAAATTCCCATACCCGCCAAGTCAACCAGGATTGGGGCGAGCGCACCTCAACGGTCCATTTCGTGCTCGACCAGGACCGCCTGCAGCTGATGGGGCTGAGCTCGAGGGATGTGGCAGAACAGCTACAGTTCCTGTTAACTGGAGTACCTGTGACTCAGGTTCGTGAGGATATTCGTACGGTGGACGTGGTGGCGCGAAGCGCAGGGCCCCTGCGCCTTGACCCCGCACGCCTCGGTGAGCTGACGCTGGCGAACCGCAGCGGACGCGTGGTTCCCTTGAGTCAAATCGGGC
Organism: Gammaproteobacteria bacterium; assembly: GCA_041488355.1. Taxonomy (GTDB): domain Bacteria; phylum Pseudomonadota; class Gammaproteobacteria; order Burkholderiales; family SHXO01; genus SHXO01. The sequence goes on along the minus strand of JBGPPC010000274.1, from coordinate 1,248 downwards.
ATGTTGAGATCCGTCCCGAGGATCCCATCCTTAGACGACGCGACCGTACGCCGACCATCACGGTCCAATCCGACTTCGACGAAGCCATGCAGCCGCCTGAAGTCTCCATGGAAATCGAGAAAGCGCTGGCCCCGATCATCCGCCGGCTGCCCTCCGGCTATCGGATCGAGACTGGCGGGAACATCGAGGATTCCGCCAAGGCGAACTCCGCATTGGTGCCCATTTTTCCGATCATGGTGCTCCTGACTCTACTGGTATTGGTGCTGCAGACACGTTCGCTGTCAGCGATGACCATGGTGTTCCTGACTGCGCCGCTGGGCCTTGTTGGTGCGGTTCCGATTTTGCTCATTCTGCATCAGCCCTTCGGCTTCAATGCCATTCTCGGACTGATTGGCCTGTCGGGTATTCTGATGCGCAATACCTTGATCCTGATCGGCCAGATCCACACGAATGAAGCCCAGGGTTTGGATCCCTATCATGCAGTCGTTGAAGCCACAGTGCAGCGCGCGCGACCTGTTGTCCTTACGGCGCTCGCAGCAGTGCTGGCATTCATTCCACTCACGACGTCTGTGTTCTGGGGATCAATGGCCTGTACGCTGATCGGCGGCACGGCCGCCGGCACAGTGCTGACGCTGCTGTTCCTTCCAGCGCTCTATGCGATCTGGTTCCGGGTGCGCAAGCCTGCGGACCAATGGCTCGAGGAGCGCTCTTTGGTTACGGCACAGTAATCGTGATGTTGATGCGAAGATATTTTCGAGGAGCATTAGGTGGTGGTTAACGGACGTCTTCCGCCCCGGACCCGAACGTGAAATCGATCATAGTCTGGACACGAACTTCTTCAGTCTTAAAGAGTGGTTGTGAGCTTTATGTTGTACCTTATGCTAATCGCGCTTGCCTCAGCGGTCGGGCTTTGGCTTGTCTCTTTTGCGGTGGAGGCCGCGAGACCCGCGCCCTCGGCGCCGAATTCACTGCCCTGGTCTCCGAATGTGACGCCTCGTTTCGTTGACATCGGGGGTTGTAGGGTCCGTTACATCATCACGGGGCGTGGTCCTGTACTGGTGTTGCTCCATACGCTACGGACGCAGCTGGATCTCTTTGAGAAGGTAGTGCCGCAATTGGCGCAACAATTCACTGTGTACGCGCTCGATTATCCGGGGCATGGTTATTCGGATATCCCTGGCGGCCGCTATGACGCCGGCTTCTTTGTTAAAAGCGTCGAGGCGTTTCTTCAGGCCCTCGATCTGCAAG
>JBGPPC010000273.1:0-5990 GCA_041488355.1 Gammaproteobacteria bacterium | reverse complement strand
CCCGTGACCAACCAGCCGTCCCGATCAAGGCCGTGTTGCTGTTTCCGAACTCAGCCACGAAATCTTTATACTGCTGAGGACTTCCAATGAATGTCTGGACGTCGGTCCGCTCCACCGCCAAACCATAGTTAATCGTGTCGTACTCGGTAATCGGCACGCCGAGCCGCAGGCCGGTTCCCAGCGTCTTGGTCGTATAGGGGGTCACCGAGTTCAAGTTCACCGCGTCCACGTTGCGCTTATAGAGGTCGGCCCCGAGGCTCACGCCGTCGTCGGTGAAGTAGGGATTGGTGAACGATAGCGCGTAGACCTTGTTGACGCTGCCGCTGTTGACTTGCAGCGACAGCGCATTGCCCGTGCCGAACAGGTTCGCCTGCGATACCGAGGCGGACAGGATGACCTTCTCCGCCGTCGAGTAGCCGATGCCGAACAGCAGATTGCCGGTGGGCCTCTCCACCACCTTGACCTCCACATCCACTTCGTCTGGTGCGCCGGGCACATTCACCGTATCGACGCTGACCTCGGAGAAATAGCCGAGCTTGTCGATGCGTACCTTTGAGCGCTTCAGCTTGTCGGCCGAATACCAACCGCCTTCGAGCTGACGCATCTCGCGCCGGATCACCTCGTCCCGGGTCGTCGTGTTGCCCGAGATGTTGATGCGCCTGACATACACGCGGCGCCCGGGGTCAACGTACAGGGTAAAGGCGACTAGCTTCTTTTCCCGATCGATCTCCGGCACGGGATTGACGTTGGCGAACGCGTAGCCCTCGTTGCCCAGCCGATCGACGATGAGCTTGGTGGATTCCGTCAACTTCTCGCGCGAAAATAGATCGCCCTTCTTGAGCTTGATGAGCTTGCGCAGCTCGGCCTCCGGGATCAGCAGTTCGCCTGCCAGCCTGATGTCGGAGACCTTGAACTGGTCGCCCTCGGTGATATTGACCGTGATGTAGATGTCTTTCTTGTCTGGTGCGATGGACACCTGGGTCGAATCTATCGTGAACTCGAGGTAGCCTTGGTTGAGATAGTAGGAGCGCAACGTCTCCAGATCGCCCTCCAGCTTCTGCTTGGAGTACTGGTCGTTCTTGCTGTACCAGGTGAGCAGGCCCGGAGTGGTCAGCACGAATAGATCGAGCAGATCGCTTTCGCTGAACACCTTATTGCCGACTATGTTGATCTGTCGAATCCTGGCCACCTCCCCTTCGGCGATGTTGAAGTTGATCGCCACGCGGTTGCGTTCGAGCGGAGTAACCGTGGTGGTGATTTCCACCGCGTACCTGCCGCGCGACAGGTACTGGGTCTTGAGTTCCTGTTCGGCCTTTTCGAGCAAGCTGCGGTCGAAGATGCGGCCTTGAGCCAAGCCAATTTGCTTCAGCGCGTCGCGCAGCTTGTCTTTGTCGAACTCCTTCTGCCCGAAGAAGTCGATCTGAGCGATGGCTGGGCGCTCGACCACGGAAACGACCAGGACGCTGCCATCGGCCTCGAGGCGCACATCCTTGAAGAAGCCGGTGGCGTAGAGTGACTTGATCGCCTCCGCGGCTTTCTCTTCGGTCAGAGTATCGCCGACTTTGACCGGCAGATAGCTGAAGATGGTTCCAGGCTCAGTGCGCTGGATACCCTCGACACGGATGTCCTTAACCTGAAAGGGCTCGAAGGCTGAAGCGGAGAGGCAGTAGAGGCTCGATAGGAAGAGAAGCCAGCCCGATAGCTTCATCCGCTACCCGCCTACCAGGCGATAGATATCGTTGTATATGGCGAATGCCATCAATGAGAAAAGGACCACCATGCCGATGCGCTGGCCGATCTCCAGCGCACGGTCCGAGACCGGTCTCCCCCGGATCATTTCCGCCACATAATACATTAAGTGCCCCCCATCCAATACCGGGACAGGAAGCAGGTTGAGCACGCCGAGGCTGATGCTGATGAGCGCAATGAAGCTGATGTACGCCATCCAGCCCATTTGCGCACTCTGACCGGCGTAGTCGGCAATCGTGATGGGCCCGCTCAGGTTCTTGAGCGACACCTCGCCGATCACCATGCGCCCCAACATCTCGAGCGTGAACACCGACATGTCCCAGGTTTTCTTAGCGCCCTGCCACAAGGCGCTGCCGACCGGATAGCGAACCTCGATGAATGGTCCTACGCCGATCTTGCCGATGGTCGTTGCGTTTTCGTGCGCGGCGTCGGGCGTCACATGCAAGGTAAGCCGCTCGCCGGAGCTGCGCCTGACGGTGAGGTCCAGGGGCACACCCGGGCTGGCGCGAATCGTTTTCACCAACTCATCCCAGCTTGCGATCGGCGTACTGTTCACAGCGAGAATGCGGTCGCCAGGCTGGATGCCGGCCCGCTCGGCTGCACCTCCCGCGATGACGGTTTCGACAACAGGCTTGAGTCCGCCCTTGAGCGGTTGCAGTCCAACCGCGTCGAGGAAATCGCTGGTGACGCGGTCCGGCCCGAGACCGGAAAGATCGAGGTGGTGCACCTCGAGCGTGCCCTCATCCGCGCGCGCCTCGACTTCGACGGCGTGTCTGGCCACCGCCTGCTTGAGCAGCGCAAGCCGCACTTCCTCCCAGGTGCGCACAGCCTGTCCTGCAATCTTGACGATGGTTTCGCTGCCATGGAAACCGGCGGCCGCGGCAGGGGTCTGCGGCAGCGGAGCATCGATCACCGGCCGCGAACCCGGCACGCCATGCATGAAGAGCCACCAGTACACGATGATGGCGAGCAGGAAATTCGCCAGCGGTCCGGCCAGCACAATCGCGAAGCGCTTATAGACCGGCTGGCGGTTGAAGGCGCGATGGCGTTCCTCGGGGGCGACTACGCCCTCGCGCTCGTCCAGCATCTTCACATAGCCCCCGAGCGGGAACGCCGCCAACACCCACTCGGTGCCATCGCGGCCCACGCGCCGGGACACCAGCGCCTGGCCGAAGCCGACCGAAAAGCGCAGCACCTTCACTGTGCACCAGCGCGCCACCAGATAGTGGCCGAACTCGTGAACAATGATGAGGGTGCCGAGCGCTACCGCGAACGCCACCAGCGTAGTGACCAGATGCATGCCGTAGACCTCTGTTGTCTCAACCGTGCAACTGACGCACGCGCCCTACACCGTGGGTAGCGAGGCATTCGCGTGCGAGAGCCCGACCTTCACGGTCCACCTCCAGGACGTGAGGAAGATCGCCCAGCGGGCCCACCGGCGCGCGCGCCAGGACTTCTTCAATCACAGCTGGAATGCGGTCGAAACTCAGTTCTCGCCGTAGGAACCGGTCGACCGCAACCTCGTTGGCGGCGTTGAGGGTGACGGGCCCGCTTTCGCCCGCCTCCAGCGCCGCGTAAGCCAATCGCAAGCACGGAAAGCGCGCGAGGTCCGGAGCCTCGAAGTTGAGCGTCCCAACCTGCAAAAAGTTCAACCGTTGTGCGCCCGACTCGATGCGCTGGGGGAAACCCAGCGCATGCGCGATCGGCGTGCGCATATCGGGGTTGCCGAGGTGCGCGAGTACCGATCCATCGACGTACTCGACCATCGAGTGGACTACGCTCTGCGGATGGATTACGACCTCGATCTGCGCCGGCCGCGCATTGAACAGAAAACACGCCTCGATCACTTCCAAGCCCTTATTCATCATCGTAGCGGAGTCCACCGAGATCTTCCGGCCCATCACCCAGTTCGGATGCGCGCAGGCCTGCTCCGGAGTCACCCGCGCGAGACTCTCCAGTGGTGCGCGTAGAAATGGACCACCCGAAGCGGTAAGCAAAATGCGCCGCACGCCGGCGCTCTCCAGATCCCCTTCGAACCCGGCCGGCAGACACTGCAGCACAGCGTTATGCTCGCTGTCGATGGGCAGCAGCTGCCCGGTGGCGCCGCGCAACGCGTCGCGGAACAATCGTCCGGCCATCACCAGCGCTTCCTTGTTGGCCAGTAGAACGCGTCGGCCTGAGCGCACAGCCGCCAGGGTGGCGGGCAGACCCGCTGCTCCGACGATAGCGGCCATCACCGTATCAACGTCGCTTAGCGTGGCCGCCTGCACCAGACCCTCCGGCCCCGCGAGGACTTGAGTAGAGAGGCCCTCGGCCCGCAGTTGCTGCTCGAGCGCTTGCGCCGCGCCCGCGTCCCCCAACACTGCATAGCGAGGAACAAACCTCCGGCACTGTGCCAACAATCGTTCGACCTGCGCGTTGGCAGTGAGGGCCACTACTTCGAAGCGCTCCGGATGGCGCGCCACGACGTCCAGCGTACTGACACCGACCGAGCCGGTTGCGCCCAGGATGGCCAGGCGCCGCAGCGGCACGTCAGAGGTGTGTCTTGAGGTCGATATCACCGCGTCAACTCTCGTCAGATACCGGTAGGCGGATAGGCGAAGTATAGGGCGGCGAGCGGAAGTGTGGCTGTAAGGCTGTCCACCCGATCCAGAACCCCTCCGTGCCCGGGTAGTAGCGAACCGCTGTCCTTCACGCCCGCCACCCGCTTCATCCACGATTCGAACAGGTCACCCTCGATTCCGAGCAGCGTGGTCAGCATCACCCACGCCAAACCGTACAGCAGCTGCGCGCTGTGCTCGGGCACCAACGACCCCACAGCGATCCAATAGACCGCGACGGCGGCCAGCGCACCCCATACCCCCTCCCAAGTCTTCCCCGGGCTGATGGTCGGTGCCAGCTTGCGGCGTCCGAACCGGCGCCCGACGAAGTAGGCAGCGGTGTCCGCCACCCAAATCACGCACAGCGCTACCAGCAAACGCCCAGGTGTGGGTTGGAGGCAAACCAACGCCTGCCAGAACGGGACCAGCACGAGCCAACCCGCTGCCGCCAGCGGCAACGCGCCGCGCCCCGGCCAACGGCGCAGCAGCCACACGGGAACGATGCCGACCCAAAACACAGCCGCAGCGCCATACAGCAACTTGCCGGCGGGCGTGTAGATGAACAGACGCGCATCCCCCGACCCGAGCTGCCACCAGAGGATGGCTCCGCAGCTGGCCGCCAGCAATGCACAGAACAGCATGCGCCTACGCTCGGAGTAACCCGCTAGCCTGCCCCATTCGCGTCCAGCCAGGACCACGAGCCCGATGAGCAGCAGGCCCCAGTACAAGCTGGGAAGCAGAAACAACGCCGTCAGGAACAGTGGCAGCAAAACCGCCACCGTAAGGACGCGCTGGAAAAGCATGCAGCGCGAACGAGCCTAGCGCGGCTCGACTGGCTGCGGCTGCGGCGGAGCCGGGGCTTGTTTCTGTTGCCCTAGCTGCTCGCTCGTGCGGCCAAAGCGCCGCTCCCGCTGCTGATACGAGGTCAAAGCTGCGTGGAACGCGTCAGCATCAAAATCAGGCCACAGCGCGTCGGTGAAGTACAGCTCGGTATAAGCCAGTTGCCACAGACAAAAGTTGCTCACGCGCTGCTCGCCCCCGGTGCGGATGAACAAGTCGGGCTCCGGCGCGAAGCTCAGAGCGAGGTAGGGGACGAGATGCGCTTCGTTGAATCCGCCGACGCGCTCCGGATGGTCCTTGAGCATGCGATTTACCGCCTGCATGATGTCCCAGCGCCCACCATAGTTGGCCGCGATAGTAAGCGTCAGTTTGCGGTTGGCTGCGGTCAGCTCCTCGGCTTGGCGGATAAGCGCAACTAGGCGCGGCTCGAAGCTGGACAGATCACCGACGACACGCAGGCGGATGCCGCTTTCGTGCAGTTTGCTCACCTCGCTGTCGAGCGCGCGGATGAACAGCTGCATGAGAAACGATACCTCCTCGGGCGGACGGCGCCAGTTTTCGCTGCTGAAGGCGAACAGCGTCAGATACTCCACACCCAACTGGCGGCACGCCCTGACCATCTCGCGCACCGTTTCCACGCCGCGCTGGTGCCCCATGACACGCGGCATGAAACGCTGCTTGGCCCAGCGCCCATTGCCATCCATGATGATGGCGATGTGACGCGGGACAGCTGTTATGTCGGGGATGGAGCGGGTGGAACTGAAGAAAGGCAGCGCCATTTTCGATGGCTCGTTTTAGCGT
>JBGPPC010000272.1:0-6046 GCA_041488355.1 Gammaproteobacteria bacterium | reverse complement strand
TACACCCCTCGGTGAGCAACGTGGTGAATCAGAACACCAGCATCAACTTGGGCCAGGCTGGCATTTTCACGCTGCCGCTCGCGGCTAGCACGATCAGCGAGACCGATACGGTGGTGCGCGTGACCAACGGCAACATCGTCGCTATCGGCGGTTTGATGAAGCAGCAGGACGAGCGTAACCGCGGCGGTGTACCGGGCCTCATGGACATCCCAATCATCGGGGCCCTGTTCAAGAACACGTCACGGAGCGGGCTTAAGAGCGAACTCGTGATTCTCATCAAACCGACAGTGATCGAGAACGACGAGAGCTGGAAGCCCAGCGTGCAGGAAGCGGCGAACCGCGTCCGCGATTGGCGCCACGACGAGTTCGGGCGCTACTGGAAGGAAGAGGTGGAGCACAAGGGGAATGAGAGTGGCAGTGGTCAGCCGAGCCCTGCCAAGCCGTGAGTCTCACGGCTGGATGACCTAGGCACTGAGCGGAGGAGGCAATGTACCGTTCCCACTTCGGGTTGCGCGAGCCGCCTTTCGGCATCACGCCCGACACCAGCTTCGCTTTCTCCTGCGCCTCCCACCAGGAGGCACTGAACACGCTTCTGGTGGCGGTGAGCAATGGCGAGGGCTTCATCAAAATCGCCGGGCAGGTGGGTACCGGCAAGACCCTGCTCTGCCGTCGTTTCCTTGCCACCTTGGATGAGAAGTACGTCACCGCTTATATCCCAAATCCTTACCTCGAGCCCCGAGCGCTGATGCTCGCATTGGCAGAGGAGCTGCGCGTCGCCATCGGCGCGGGCGCCGAGCAGCACAAGATCCTCAAGGAACTGAACCACGCGCTGCTTGAATTCGCCCGTAACGGCAAGCGCGTCGTCGTCTGCCTGGACGAAGCGCAAGCCATGCCGCTGGAGACGTTAGAGGCGCTGCGTCTGCTCAGCAACCTGGAAACCGAGAAACGCAAGTTGCTGCAAGTGGTGCTTTTCGGGCAGCCTGAGCTGGATGACAAACTGGGCCAGGACTCGGTACGCCAGCTGCGCCAGCGCATCACATTCCAGCACTACCTTGGCGCCCTGAGTCGAAACGAACTGGACTACTACCTCGCGCACCGCCTGCGCGTGGCCGGCTACGTTGGTCCGCCCGTGTTCAGCCCGCGGGCGGCGGCGCTCATATATCGCACCACGCGTGGAGTGCCGCGGCTGGTGAATATCGTCGCACACAAGAGTTTGCTTCTTGTATACGGCGAGGGCGGCCACGGCGCGCTTCCCCGGCACGTTCGGGCGGCGGCAAAAGACACGCCCTCGGCGCGGTCGGGGCGACACGCTTGGTGGTGGAGCATGGTGCCGACGCTGGCTATCGCTGTGGCGGGTGCCTGCGTCCTGCTCGGCATGCGATGAGTCTCATCAATCAAGTACTCAAGGACCTCGAACAACGCCACGCGGCCGAAGTTCGGGGTGTGGCCCGTGCCGTCCGTCCTCTCCCCGAAGACGCTCCCCGACGCGGCCTATGGATCGTCCTGGCTTTGGTTGCCGCCATGTCAGTGGCAGGAACGGCATGGTGGTATCTGTCGCCGGCCCTCGCACGGAACACCCAACTTGGCGAGCTGACACCGACCAGGGTTGCACCTGCCGCTGCCAGCCCGTCTGTACCTCGGGTCGAAGTGTCGACACCTTCGTCTGTCGTCCCTGCCCCAGACATGTCCGCGCAAGGGCTCGGGACGCCAGCCCCCGTCCCGGATCAGCGGACGAGCGCTCATCCGCCCGTTGTGACGCAGACAGCGCTCGCGACACCCGAGATCTCCGGGTTGCCCCGAGCCCCGCCCCCAGCTGCTCTGGGTTTCCCGGAGGCCCGGGTGGCGGCACGGAGGCCAGTGCTACCCCCGGTAGCGCAACACGCGCGCGCTTTGGACGAAGCCGCGGCCGCCTCCGAAACAGCGCAGGAGCTTCAGCCGGAGGACCGCAAGCCGGTGGCGCGGGCCTCGCGCAAGACCGACCCGAAAGTCTCCGGACCCAACACGCCCGTTGATGTGGAAGGCACCGGGGCTCCGGCGACCGAGGATCCTAGAACCCCGCCACCGGCCGCCAACATCCAGAAGCAAGTGCGCCCGCCGACTGAGCGCGAGCGAGTGGAAACCGAGTTCCGTCGCGGCATGGCGGCTTTGGGTGCCGGAGACGCTACCGAGGCTGAGGACAAGCTGCGCGCTGCGCTAGCGATTGATCCGACGGTGGACAAAGCGCGCCAGGCGCTGCTCGGGCTGTACATCGAACGCGGACGGCGCGAGGACGCCGAACAGCTGCTCGAGGACCGCCTGCGCGTGGATCGCAGGCCCGCAGGGTTCGCGCTGGCGCTGGCCCGTCTGCAGTTGGAGCGTGGCGCTAATAGTGACGCACTTGCTACGCTCCAACGCTCGCTGCCGAGTGGGGAAGCCAGCGCCGACTATCAGGCGATGCTAGCCAACGCTCTCGGGCGCCTGGGTCAGCACAAGCAGGCGGCGGAGCGCTTCGAAATGGCTGCGCGTCTTTCGCCGCGTAACCCGGTTTGGCTCATGGGCCTGGGCGTCGAGTTGCGTGCGGACAACCGTTCCAGCGAGGCGCGGGCCGCATTCCAGCGGGCACGCGAGCTGGGTGGCCTTAATCCCCAGCTCGCCAACTTCGTGGACCGGCAGATCAGCGAGCTCAAGTGATGGGCCCGGCAAGGCCGGCGGGTTCCCTCGTAGTCAGCTGATCGCTTCCCCATCACGGTCTCTCAGCCCGCGCCACGACCCACCCCCACACCTGAGCTGCGCCACGGCCCAGCAGTACGCCGGCCAGCTCGTCCAGTGTCGCGCCGGTAGTGAGCACATCATCGACTACCGCCACATGCGCGCCAGAAAGATCCGCCTTGCATTCGAAAGCTCCGCGGATGTTGCGCCGGCGCTCCGCCCATGGCAGCGCCGCTTGAGGCGCCGTATGGCGGGTCCGACGGCACAATGCCGGTGCCAGTTCCAAGGACAAGCGCTCCGCCATCGCACGGGCGAGCTCCTGCGCTTGATTGAACCCGCGCTCCCGGAGGCGCTGGGGTGCCATGGGCATCGCGAGCATCAGGTCCGGACGCGATTCCCGACCAACGCGATCGGCCAATAGGGCAGCCAGCGGCGCCACCGTGCTGAGATCGGCGCCATACTTGAGCCGCTGAATCGCGCCGTCGACCGGGAAGCGATACGACACCGCTACGCTCAGACGCGAGAAGCGCGGCGGCTGCGCAAGGCACTCCCCACAGATCTCTCCCGACAGAGACAGATTGCCGCAGGTAGGGCAGCGCGCCGCGCGGCTTCCAGGCAAATCTTCCCGGCACGGGCCACAGATCCCCTCGCGCGGATCGGTGGCGCCGCAGAACAAGCAGCGCTGAGGCAGCGCCCAACGCTCGGCGAGCGCGCGCAATACGCCGCGAGCACCGGCCCACATTGACTCCTCCCGCACGCTGGATATGATCGTGTCGCCGAGTCTAGCAGTTGCGGCTGGTTTCTTTAGTTCAGCATTTGCGCGCATGTCCGACCCGATCTTGCTCGACAAACGCCGTATCCGCCGAAACTTCGCTCGCGCGGCCCCCGACTACGATAGGGCGGCCGCGTTGAGCCCGGAAGTGCACGAGCGAATGCTCGAACGCCTCGACCTGGTGAGGCTTGCGCCCGAGCGGGTTCTGGACGTCGGCAGCGGCACTGGTGCGGCGGCGCGGGCGGTAGCCAGTCGCTACCCTCGGGCGCAGGTCTCCGCACTCGATTTTTGCCTGCCTGCACTGCGCATGCAGCGCCGCGCTGGATTCTGGTCGAAAGCCCAGCGCCTCGCGCTTGGGCGCCCTGCCATCGGCTGTGTGTGTGCCGACTTCGAGCGCTTGCCCCTGCGTAGCGGGGCGATGGATCTGGCGGTCTCGAACCTTGCGTTGCACTGGAGCAATGTGCCTGACGTCGTGCTTACCGAGTTGCAGCGCGTGCTGCGCGGCGGCGGGCTACTCATGTTCACCACCCTCGGACCTGACACTCTCAGAGAGCTCGCACAGGCGAGTGCCGATGTTCACGGGCGCTCCCCCGTGCATTCGTTCGTCGACATGCACGATCTGGGGGATATGCTGATTCGCAGTGGATTCTCTGACCCGGTCATGGACATGGAGTACCTCACGCTCACTTACGCCCGGGTCGAAGACTTGTTTCGAGACCTCCGGGCGAGCGGGGCAATGTCAACGCGAGCTGAGAACGTCGGACTACGCACTCCGCGCTGGCGCGAGCGCCTGAGGCGGCGCTACGAGTTGCTGCGGCGGGAGGGCCGTCTTCCGGCGACGTTCGAGATCGTTTATGGGCATGCGTGGAAGCCCGAGCAAGGAAAGCCAGGGCACAAACCTGGAGCGGCCGCCGACGGTCGCGCGGTCATTCGGTTCAAACGATGACGAGGCGCGGGGGAGAATTCTGGCGGTACTGAGCGACCTCACCCTCCCGCTGCCACGTTCTTGCGAGGGCGCAGACCGTATGCTACATTTCGCCGCGGCTTTGGAGGATGCGAGAACCGCGGTTGCGAAGGCGACAAAAGCCAGTGCGAGGGCTAGACCAGGTAGATGAACTGCACCGACACCGGCGAGTTCCTCCTCATCGCCAGACGCAATAACTCTCTCTCTTCAGCGGGCAGAGCGGTCGTTCTCGGGTCGCTGGTCGCACTCTCCCTCGCAATCTCACTGGCCTTCGCGTTTCAGGGCGCGTGGTTGGTGCTGCCGTTCGCAGGAGCGGAGATGTTCGTGCTTTTCCTCGCCTTCCGCTTCATCGAGCGGCACGCAGGGGACTTCGAATCGATCGCCGTCAAAGGCGACCGCGTGCTGGTCGAGAGATGGGAGACCGGGCGAGTGAGCCGTTACGAGTTCAACCGCTACTGGGCGCAGGTGGTTGTGAACCATTCTGCATCCGCCGGCAAGTCCGTTCTAGCCTTGCGCTCCCACGGCCGGGAGGTGGAGTTTGGACAGCATTTGACCGACGACCAGAGGGACGCGCTGGCGCAGACACTCAGGCGACAGTTGAGAAACGGTCGATAGTCGAGAAACAGCACTCAACTCGGGGAAACCATGATTAGAAGAATGGCGCAGACCCTCACCAGCCTGTGGCTGGCCATCGCGGGAGCTGGCCTCGTGCACGCCGAGATGCGGCTCAACCTGCAGCAGCCCGAGACCGTCATTGCGCACGAGATCTATCACCTGCACACGCTGATCCTCGTGATCTGCGTGATCATTTTCGTCGTCGTGTTCGGCGCCATGTTCTATGCGCTCTGGAAACACCGCAAGTCCGTGGGCCATAAGGCGGAGCAGTTCCACGAGAACACCACCGTCGAGATTCTATGGACCGTCATTCCGTTCTTCATTCTTGTGGGCATGGCTATTCCGGCAACCAAGACGATCCTGGCCATGAAAGACAGCTCCAACCCGGACATGAGCATCAAGGTCACCGGTTACCAGTGGAAGTGGCGCTACGATTATCTCAACGAGGACATCAGCTTCTACAGCAACCTGACCACGCCGGTCGAGCAGATCGAGAACCGTGCGCCCAAGGGCGAGCATTACCTGCTGGAAGTGGACAACCCGTTGGTGGTCCCGGTAGGTAAAAAGGTGGACGTGCTGATTACAGCCAACGACGTGATCCACTCCTGGTGGGTGCCCGCATTCGGCGTGAAGCAGGACGCCATTCCAGGGTTTGTACGCGAGGCGTGGTTCAAGGTCGAGGAGCCAGGCACCTACCGCGGCCAGTGCGCAGAGCTCTGCGGCAAGGACCACGGTTTCATGCCGATCGTGGTTGAGGCGGTGACCGAAGACAAGTATAAGGAGTGGGTCGCCCAACAGCAGGGTAAGAAGTCGCAGGTGTCGGCCGCATCCGCCGCCGACGCCAACAAGACCTATACGTTGGATGAGCTGAAAGCCGAAGGCGAGAAGGTCTACGGCAAAACGTGCGTGGCTTGCCACATGCCCAACGGGCAGGGGATGCCGCCCACGTTCCCGGCGCTGTCAGGTGGCAAGATTGCGACCGGCCCGATCGCGGGGCATATCGACAT
>JBGPPC010000271.1:0-6089 GCA_041488355.1 Gammaproteobacteria bacterium | reverse complement strand
TGAGCGGGCAGAGCCTGCCTATGGTCCAGAACTTTCAGGCCAAGCGCGTGGGTGAATGCCAGTAGCCGACACGAGGCCGGATCACGGCGGCGCCTCTAGCGTGCACCGACCGCGAAGGAACACGTCCTACAGCTTGGGCATGGTGGGATTGCGATCGTCCCTTGGTGGTGGGTACTTCAGCAACCGAACCAGCTTCTTTGCATCGCCCGCGGGGTTGACGGACCCCACGCCCCCGGCACACAGAAAGTCGTTATAAAGCGTCCCGCGGTAGTCGTTGAAGGCGAGATTCTGGATGCGTCGCCACTGCGGCGCGGACTCCACCGTCCAAGTGCGATCACTCCTGCCGTAGGCGTAGTCTTTCCACTCGCGTTCGCTGCAACGCAGTCCCGAGAAGGTCGTGGTCTCGGCGCTTTCCGGGGTGCGTATCACAAGGGCGAAGCGCACGACGCGGTCCGGACCCACCGAGAGCGAGGACGTGTCTATGTAAAAGCGGTTGCTGGTCTGGCCACGCAGGTAGAACTCGGTCAGGTTGGAATCCTTGGGGTACGGCGGAGGCGGGACATTCTGCTCAACGAAGGGCGTTTCTTCGGGGACACCCGGCAGCGGCCCTTCTTGTTTACCGCGCGGCGGTACGTTGCGCCCCGGCTCGGTTGGCACGTGCGAGCATCCGAACAGCAGCATAAGCGACCCAGCCGCCCACCACCTGGCCGAAGAGCGAGCACAGCTACCGGTCATGCCGGGTACAGGTGCGCGCGCGTCGCGGGATACGAGGCGGTGCCGTCCGGCTGCATCTTGATCCCCAGCAGCTGATAGATCGAAATCCAGCCGCGCGTGAAAGCGTGCGCCGAGCCCGCCATGTAGGTCAGCCACGTGCGCAGCCGCTTCTCACCGACCATGACGCGGGCCTCGTCGCGCCGCGCCTGCAAGCGGTCTACCCAGTTCCAGAGTGTTTTCGCGTAGTGCGGCCGCAGGCATTCGGCGTCCCACACCTCCAGCCCCTGACGCGACATCTCCTCGATGACGGCCGCCACGTGCATCAGCTCCCCACCCGGGAAGACATACTGGTCGACGAACTCACCGATGCCGCCACCCAGCTCTGCTTCACGCAAGGAGTTAGTGGTGATGCCGTGGTTCAGCACCAGCCCGCCTGGCGCCAGCAGCTGCTGGATCTTGTCGAAATAGGTGGGCAGATTGCGCTTTCCTACATGCTCGAACATGCCGACGCTGGCGATCCTGTCGAAGCGGCCGTGCTCGGAGATGTCGCGATAGTCCTGCAGCCGCACCTCGCAGCGGTCGCCGAGGCCGAGCTCGCGGATTCGCCTGCTAGCGTACTCGTACTGGCCCTGGCTCAGAGTGACGCCGAGCGCGTTGACGCCATAGTTGCGCACCGCCCACACGACCAACCCGCCCCAGCCGCACCCGATATCCAGGAAGCGTTCTCCCGGCTTGAGCATGAGCTTGCGGCAGATGTGATCCAGCTTCTGCTCCTGCGCCAAGTCCAGCGAGTCGTCCGGCTGCTTGAAGTACCCGCAGGAGTAGACCCGATTGCGGTCCAGCCACAGTGCGTAGAAATCATTACCGACATCGTAGTGATATTCGATGCTGCGGCGGTCGGCGGTGCGGCTGTGCCGCCACCACTTCCACGCACGGTTGCGCTGGTGGTAGACACTGTGCTCCCTCGTCACGAGAGACTCGCCTACGCGCAGGACATCCCGGAAATTACCTTCCAGGTCGATCTCACCCTCTACGTAACTCTTTGCGAGCTTGCCCAGGCTCGGGTTGACGAGGTTCATGAGCGCCTGTGGCGAGCGCACGGTCAGCGTCACGGGCGACGGCCCCATCGGGGCCAACGCTCGACCGTTCCAAAGCCTGACATTGAGCGGCGCCTGGACGTCCTTCAGCCGCCGTTCCACCATGGACAGGACACGGTCCCCTTCCAGAAGCGCGGTTGCCATCGTTCGGTCTCCGTGCGCTCCGAGGACATTGTTCGAGTTGGCGTAGATCCGGAACGCAGTCCTATTCTACCCAGCGGCGGCGACTTGTCGAGCATCCGCGCAGAACTGCGTTGGGAAATTGCGACACGGCTAGA
The DNA here is from genome assembly GCA_041488355.1 of Gammaproteobacteria bacterium. GTDB lineage: Bacteria > Pseudomonadota > Gammaproteobacteria > Burkholderiales > SHXO01 > SHXO01. The sequence continues at coordinate 4,000 of JBGPPC010000271.1, read as the reverse complement.
AGCGCAGGTCCTTGAGCAAGGACTCTCGCACTGCAGCCGCCGCCGGATCCAGGGTGGTTTGGTAGTTGGGATGGTCTACACCCATGCGTATGTTGGCGCCGCTACTCAGCGCTTTCTTCATGGCGGAGTCCAGCTCGAAGCGCAGGAAGTGCACCGACGAGGTCTTCTGCTCGGTTTCACGCTCCAGGTCCTCGTCCGCCACGGCATAGACCTTGGGGCAGCCCTCCACCTGGACCCAGACTCGGTCCTGGATGCCGACCATGCGCGCCAATGCATGCCGGCGTTCGTCGATGTCGGGGTACTGGATCATCATGGTCGCCTTCCAGTTGTCGCCGTCCGGGACCAGCGGGTTATAGGCGTCGAGCTCATCTTGGATGCCGTCCTGCTCGAAGATCCGCTCGGCGCGCAACATCTCCTGGATCTGGTAGCGCATTGTCATCTCGTCCTCGAACAGCAGCGTGACGTGCTCGCCGAGCTGTACGCTGCGGGTCTTCTTGTGGGCCATCACATTGGCGCGAAACTCCTTGCGGACCTTAGCGTAGGCCTCCAGGGTCATGAGGCTGTCACAGGTGATGGCCGCCATCTTTCGCTTCCTCTTGGCTACGTTACTCAGCATTCGCTTGATCTCCAAACCCGCAGTTAGAAAATTTACAAGCCATACGCGATCCGAAGCAAGGCGAGCGGATGCTCCTTGCGGGCCTGCAGGTCGGGCCCAATACCCTGCTGGATGTGACGCCCGGCGATCGGGCAGTCAGAGCTGATGTACGCGGGCGAGCTTGTGGCCATCGCCTTGAATACGGGACCACCGATTTTCATCGAATCGGCGAAGAATTCCTTCTTAACGCCCCACGTCCCATCGTGGCCTGAGCAGCGCTCTACCGTATCGACCTGGGTCCCCGGCACAAGTTTCAACACCTCCTGCGTGCGCAGACCAATGTTCTGAACGCGCAGGTGACAGGGAACGTGGTACGCAACCCTCCCGAGCTCGCGCTTGAAGTCGGTCTTCAGCAACCCGTCGCGGTGGCGCAGAGAAAAGTACTCGAACGGATCGAACATGGCTTCCGCCACCCGTTTCACGTCCTCATCGTCGGGAAACATGAGCGGCAGCTCCTGCTTGAACATCAAGGTGCACGACGGGATCGCGGCGAGGATCGCGTACCCCTGCGCAGCCAGCCGGGCCAGCGGCGGAATGTTGACGGCCTTCAGCCGAGCAACGGCGTCGAGATCACCCAGCTCCAGCTTCGGCATGCCGCAGCACGCCTCGCACTCGACAAGCACGGTGGGGATGCCGTTGTGTGCCAGGACTGCGAGCAAATCATCGCCAATGTTCGGCTCGTTGTAGTTCACGTAGCAAGTGGCGAAAACTGCAGCCTTGCCGGGGGAGTCGCGCCCATCCACGGCCTCGGCGTCGTTGCGCGGATGCGCGTAGCTGCGGAATCTGCGGGTCGCGTAGTCTGGCAGGACGCGATCCTTTGCGACTCCCAACACGCCTTCCATCAACTTGCGCGCTGCGGGCGTTCGATTGACCTTGTTGACCGTTTGGACCACCACCGGGATGGTGGCGAGCTTGCCCACCGCGTCGGTGCTGGATAGCAGTTTGTCGCGGAAGCCAGTCTCCCCCTTCTTGTACTTCACTGCCTTGGCCCGGAGCATCAGGTGCGGGAAATCGATGTTGAGCGGATGCGGCGGCACGTACGGGCACTTGGTCATGAAGCACATATCGCACAGGTAGCACTGATCGACGACCTTCCAGAAATCCTTCTTGTCGACCGAGTCCAGTTCGCCCGTCTTGCTCTCGTCCACCAGATCGAACAGCGTCGGAAACGCTTTGCACAGGTTGAAGCAGCGCCGGCAGCCGTGGCAGACGTCGTACACCCGCTCCAGCTCGTGCAACAACAGCCCTTCGTCGTAGAACTCGGGCGTTTGCCAGCTCAGGGGATGCCGCTTGGGCGGCTCGAGATTGCCTTCTCGCATCGGTCGGGGATCAGGAAACCGAACGTACAACGAAGGCGCGAGTCCATCCGTCTCGCGCCTCGCGTATGACTTCAGTCCACCAATGCATCCAGCGCCTTCTGGAACCGATTGGCGTGGGAGCGCTCGGCCTTGGCCAGCGTTTCGAACCAGTCCGCGATCTCGTCGAACCCTTCCTCACGCGCCTGTTTGGCCATGCCCGGGTACATGTCCGTGTACTCGTGCGTCTCGCCGGCAATGGCGGCCTTCAGATTGTCGCGCGACTTGCCGATCGGCAGCCCGGTTGCAGGATCGCCTACGGCCTCCAGATATTCCAAGTGGCCATGAGCGTGGCCGGTTTCGCCCTCGGCAGTGGACCGGAACACGGCGGATACGTCGTTCTGGCCTTCCACATCGGCTTTGTTGGCGAAGTAGAGATAGCGGCGGTTGGCTTGCGACTCACCTGCAAACGCGGCCTTCAAATTGCCTTCAGTCTTGGATCCTTTCAGGGCTTTCATGCGGACCTCCTCGGGTTATGGACCTTCAAGAACCGGCGAGAGGTCGGTACGGCGGCACGCGCCTCACGCCAGAAAACATCGAGTTAGACTGAGTCTAACAAGTGAACGAAGTATAGGAACCACCGCGCTGGATGTCAAACGAACGGGTATCGCACGCCTCGCTGGCCCCTTAAGGCGCTTCGGCCGGCCCTCTGTGCCAGGGTAGTCAGTCACTGCTCACTTTTTAGGGATGATCGAATCAGCGCTGCGAGCGCGTCGAGCTGCGCAAAATCCAGCCATCGCGTCACAACCACTAGGTCGTGCTCTCGGTCGATCCAAATCACGTTCCCGCCCGAACCGAACGCGAAGAAGCTCGACTCGGGTGCCGCCGGCAAAGTCTTGCGTCCGGTGTTTAGCCACCACAAGTATCCGTATTGCGGGGCGATATCGGTGGGTTGCGTTGCCATCCGGATCCAGCGCTCCGAAACAAGCTGGCGACCATTCCAGTCGCCGCCCCGCAGGAACAGATAGCCGAAGCGCGCGTGGTCGCGGGCGTTCGCCCACAATCCTCCGCCCCAATGGCTGCCTCCGCTGACCGATTGCACAGCGCGCCCATCTATCTCGACAAATGAGTTGCGGTAGCCATGCCAGACCCAGGTATGGCTCGCGCCGATCGGGTCCATGATCTGTTCCCGCAAGACCTGCGGAAGGGGCTGGTTCCAGACTCGCAGCAGCGACAGCGCGAGCCGGTTCACGCGCACATCGTTGTACTCCCAGAATGTGCCCGGCTCCTGCAGGTTGCGGCCGTAACCGCGGCGACGATCCGCGATGTCGGGCTTGTCCCACAGCACACCTTCCCATTCGCTGGTCTGGTTGAGCAACATGTGCCAGGTGATTGGGGTGTTGTGCGCGCTGTCAAACCCGCCGTCGGTCACGTACTTCCATAGCGGATCGTTGACGTCCTTGATCAAGCCGCGATCCACGGCCAAGCCGGCCAGCACCGACAAATAACTTTTGGCAATGCTGAAGCTCATGTCGACCCGGCGGGTGTCGCCCCATTCGGCGACGATGTAGCCGTAACGGACGATGATCCCGGCCGGGCCACCTCGATCCTTGGTCTCGCCCAGCAGTTGAGAATAAGGCTCGTGTGCAACATCCCGCTCGATCTGGGCGCGCATATCCCGCAGCCAGTTCACCTCGTGAGCCTGCGCGAACTTTACCGCTTCGGCCAGCTTGTCCGCATCCATGCCGACAGCATCGGCCGCGCGTTTTTCCCACAGCTCGCCGGGCCCGGGGTAGTACACTTCAGCCGCCCGCACCGGAAGCAGCGCAGCCAGTGCCAGCAATAACCCGGCGACCCGATGAGCTCGAGGGCGGCAGAACTGTCCAATCACCTCAAGCTCCTCCCTGGATGGACGATGCAGTCAGTTGCGGACGCCAATGATCCCGCCTTCTTATATCATCTCGTCCACGAAACGGCGGCTGCCCGGGGTTTGTCGCCAGGAGCCGGCAGTGGGCAGCATAGGGCAGTGACATGCGCAGCTGAAAACGGG
>JBGPPC010000270.1:0-6092 GCA_041488355.1 Gammaproteobacteria bacterium | reverse complement strand
CCTTACAAGGCGAATGTCGGGAGTTCGAGCCTCTCAGCACCCACCAATTGGACTGGAAACGGCTGCAGATCGCGTGCAGCGTCGCCGGCGGTACGCTGTGAGGTTCGGGACAGCTTCGAGTGCGGGGAGTGGTAGTTCAGTTGGTTAGAATACCGGCCTGTCACGCCGGGGGTCGCGGGTTCGAGTCCCGTCCACTCCGCCAAGTCCCCCAAAGGCGAACTACGGTTCGCCTTTCTTGTTTGCCTGGCCTGTTCCAGGCGTTTTTTTGGCAGCCACAACTGAGCCATGTTTGAGTTCATCAATCAGCATAAGCGTCTGCTCCAGATCATTCTGGCTGTCCTGATCATCCCCCCGTTCGCCCTGTTCGGGGTTGACTACTACTTCCGCGGCGCGGATCCCGCCGACCAGGTTGCGCGCGTCTCCGGCTCGCGTATCAGCCAGCAGGAGTTTGGACAGGCGCTGCGTCAACGCGAAGAGCAAATGCGGCAGATGCTGGGCGGCAAGGCCGACCCCGCGATGGTGGACAGTCCGCAGATACGCCGCGCCGTCCTGAACGAGCTGATCGAGGATCGCGTCCTGTACACCGCAGCGGTCAAGTCGGGCATCATCGTCCCTAACGCGGAGCTGCACTCGATGATCCGCGAGATTCCCGCGTTCAAGGACGGAAACGGCAAATTCTCGGCTCAGCGCTACCGCGAGCTGCTGGCCATGCAGGGTAAGAGCGAAGGAGCGTTCCAGGCGGATCTGCGCAAGAGTCTCATCGTCGGCCGTAGTCGCGCCGCGTTCAGCGCAACCGCGTTCCTCCCCAACGCCGTGGTGGATCGCCTCTATCGTCTGCGCGCGCAGCAGCGGGAGATCAGCCAGCTAGTGCTCGATCCGTCCCAATTCGCCGCAAAGGTCAAGATTTCGCCTGACGAGGCAAAAGCCTACTACGAAGCCCACAAGGCCGAGTTCGAAGTGCCCGAGAAGGTCAAGTTGGAATATGTCATGTTGTCTCCGGGCGTGGCTGAAGGCCGCGTTACGGTGACGCCGAAGGAACTACAGGACTACTATCAGACGCGCCTGGAGCAGTTGGGCAAACCGGAGGAGCGGCGCGCCAGCCATATCCTGGTCGCGGTGCCAGCCAGCGCGACACCGGAGCAGACGGCCAAGGCTCAGGAGAAGGCTGAGGCCCTGCTGGCGGAGGCTAGGAAATCGCCGAAGAACTTCGCCGAGCTCGCGAAGAAGAACTCAGGCGATCCCGGCTCGGCGGCCGAAGGTGGCGATTTGGGCTACTTCGCTCGCGGCAAGATGGTCAAGCCGTTCGACGACGCGGTGTTCGCTCTCAAGGTCGGCGAAATCGCTGGGCCGGTGCAGTCGCAATTCGGCTATCACGTGATCAAGCTCGACGCCATCAAGCCCTCCGAGGCGCCAAGCTTCGAGGCGGTCAAGGGAAAGCTGGAGGAGGAGCTCAGGAAATCCCACGCCAGCCGTGCCTTCGCCCAGGACGCCGACGAATTCAGCAACTTGATTTACGATCAGCCGGACAGCCTCAAGCCTGTAATCGAAAAGTTCAAGCTGCAGCCGCAGACCAGCGCATGGATGACGCGGCAAGGAGGCGAGTCGCCGCTGCTGAACAACGAGAAGTTCCTGCGCGCCGCGTTCTCGGACAACGTGCTCAAGAACAAGCAGAACACCGAGGCGGTAGAGGTAGCGCCTAGCATGCTGGTCTCGGCTCGCGTGATCGCACACGAGCCGGCGAAGCAACGCCCACTGGAGGAGGTTCAAGCGACGATCGTCCAGGCCTTGACCCAGCAGAAGGCGGCCGAGCTGGTCCGCAGCGAAGGCGAAGCTCTGCTCGACAAGCTGCGCAAAGGCGAGACGGTCGGCGTTCAGTGGTCGGCGCAACAGACCGTGTCTCGCGAGCGCCCCGAGGGGCTGCAGCCAGAGGCGGCGCGCGCCGTGTTTCGCGCGGATGCGTCCAAGCTGCCGGCGTATGCGGGTGTGGGGGCGCAGGGCGGACGCTTTGTGCTTTACCGGATCAGCAAGGTGATCGACGGCGAGAGCATCGATCCGCAGCAGCGCCAAGCGCTGGTAAAGCAGCTGGACCCGCTTGCGGGACAGGAAGGCCTGGCCGCCCGCATGTCCGATCTGAAGCAGAAGGCCGACGTCAAAGTCGACGAGAAAAAGATCGAGAAGGCGGGCTGACCTCTACTCGAGCGCCGCGAACGCGACGGTGTTGAAGCCGGCATCGACGTAGACGACCTCGCCGGTAATGCCGCTGGCCAGATCGCTGCACAGGAACGCCGCCGCATTGCCCACCTCCTCGGTAGTGACGTTGCGTCGCAACGGCGCGATCTTTTCGTTGTACGCGAGGATCTTTCCGAAGCTGCCGATGCCAGCAGCAGCCAGCGTCTTGATGGGTCCTGCCGAGATCGCGTTCGCGCGGATGCCCTTCGGCCCGAGACTGAACGCCATATAGCGCAGGTTTGCCTCGAGGCTGGCTTTCGCGGGGCCCATGACGTTGTAGTTCGGCATTGCTCGTTGCGCTCCCAAGTACGACAGCGTGAGCAGAGCAGCTTTGCGGCCCGCCATCAGCGGCAGTCCGCCTTTGGCGAGGGCGGCAAAGCTGTAGCTGCTGATGTCGTGCGCGGTGCGGAACGCATCGCGCGTAATGCTGTCTAGATAGTCGCCGGTCAGGGCCTCGCGCGGGGCGAAGGCGATCGAGTGAACGATCCCGTCGAGGCCGTCCCAGCGCTTTGCCAGATCCGCGAACAAGCTGCCGATCTGCTCATCGTTCGTTACGTCGCAGGGAAAGATCAAGTCGCTACCGAACTCGGTGGCCAACCCAATCGTGCGATCCTTCACCGCGTCGCCTTGGAAGGTAAATGCCAGCGCCGCGCCTTCGCGATGCATGGCTTTGGCAATCCCGTAGGCGATCGAGCGATTGCTCAGCATGCCGGTGATCAACACTTTCTTCCCGTTCATGAAGCCCATGCCGGTCCCCCGCGAAAACGCCGATTATAGTCGACACGCAGGCTCCCGAAGGGGACGGGCCGCTCTGCCGAGCCGTAAACGCACGCCGCGTTTCCGGTAAACTGCGCTCGCCATGGTCGGGTTCACCCGCGTCTGCTTTCTGCTGTTCATGCCCGCGCTGCTCGCGGCGTGCAGCTATCCCTGGAACGATCCCTATCCCGCCTCGCAGCACCAGGCGAACATCTTCTACTCCTCGTTCAGGGAACGGCCCAAACACTTCGATCCAGTGCAGGCGTACTCGGATAACGAATACCAGATCATCGCTAACATCTACACGCCGCCGCTGCAGTATCACTACCTCAAGCGGCCCTACCAGCTGATCCCGTTCACTGCGGATCAGATTCCGCGTCCGGCGTACTACGATAAGAACGACCGCCTGCTGCCGGAGAGCGCAGGCTCGAAGAATATCGCCTACAGCGTGTACGAGATCCGCATCAAACCGGGCTTCAAATACCAGCCCCACCCAGCTTTTGCGACGAATGACGACGGAAGGGCTGTGTACCTGTCGCTCACACCCGAGGACCTGCGCGGCGTACGCGAGCTGAGCGACTTCAAGCAGACCGGGACGCGCGAGGTGATCGCCGATGACTACGTCTATCAGATCAAACGGCTTGCTCACCCGCGCTTGCACTCGCCCATCTTCGGGTTGATGAGCGAATACATCATTGGCCTGGGTGACTATGCCCAGAAGCTGAAGGCGGCAGCACAAAAGCTCCCGCCCGGCGCCTACCTGGACCTTAATCAGTACGAGCTGGCGGGGGTAACGGCAGTCGACCGCTATACCTATCGCATCCGCGTGAAGGGGAAATATCCTCAGTTCCTCTATTGGTTGGCGATGCCTTTCTTCGCGCCTATCCCGGCTGAGGTGGACAGGTTCTATTCGCAGCCCGGCATGGCCGATAGAAACTTCTCGCTCGACTGGTATCCGGTCGGCGCCGGGCCCTACATGCTCACGGTCAATAATCCCAACCGTCAGATGGTTCTGGAGCGCAATCCGAATTTTCCTGGCGAGCCCTATCCGAGCGAAGGCGAGCCCGGCGATGAAGCAGAGGGCCTGCTCAAAGATGCCGGCCGGCGCATGCCGTTCATCGACAAGGTGGTGTACAGCCTGGAGAAGGAGGTCATCCCGTACTGGAACAAATTCCTGCAGGGATATTACGACGTGTCGGGCATCAGCTCCGACAACTTCGATCAGGTGATCCAGCTCTCAGGCACCGGCGATCCGCAGCTCACGGCGTCGATGGAGCGCCAGGGGATCCGCTTGCAGACCTCGGTTGCGACTTCGATCGCTTACATCGGATTCAATTTGCTCGACCCCGTTGTAGGGGGCGATTCGGACCGCGCCCGCAAACTCCGGCAGGCTATCTCGATCGCCATCGATCAGGAAGAGTCGATCTCGATCTTCAGCAACGGGCGCGGTATCCCGGCGCAAGGCCCGATTCCTCCGGGCATCTTCGGCTACAAGGAAGGGGAAGCCGGGATCAACCACCACATGTACGACTGGGTGAACGGAGAAGCGCAGCGCAAATCCGTTGACTATGCCAAGAAGCTGTTGGCAGAGGCCGGCTACCCCGAAGGGGTTGACTCGGCTACCGGCAGTCCCCTCATCATCTACTTCGACAGTGCCGCTTTCGGTCCGGAAGCGAAGGCCTCGATCGATTGGCTGATCAAGCAATTCCAGAAGATCAACCTGCAGCTGGTGGTGCGCCCTACCGACTACAACAGATTCCAGGACAAGATCCGTAAGGGCACCGAGCAGATGTACAGCTGGGGTTGGAACGCGGACTACCCTGACCCCGAGAATTTCATGTTCCTGTTCCACGGCGCACAGGGCAAGGTGAAGTTCAGCGGCGAGAACGCGTCCAACTATTCCAATCCCGAGTTCGACCGCCTGTTCGCGCGCATGCGCGAGATGGACAACAGTCCCACGCGACAAGCGATCGTAGACCAGATGCTGGAGATTCTGCGTCGCGACGTGCCGTGGGTCTGGGGCTTTCATCCGAAGGACTACAGCCTGGCGCATCAGTGGGTGTATAACCGGAAGCCGACGAAGATGGCCAACAACGCGCTCAAGTACCAGCGCGTCGACCCGGCGCTGCGCGAGACTTTGCAGAGGAAATGGAATCGACCGATAGTGTGGCCGCCTCTTCTTGCACTAGCCGTGCTGGTATTGGCGATCATTCCGGCGGCCGTGGTCTACCGTCGTAGAGAGCGCTCCGGTGCGCTTACCCCGGCACCGCGCGGGGCCTAGACATGCTTGCATATCTTGTCCGGCGCCTGCTCTACGCGATCCCGATCTTGGTCGGGGTGAATCTGATCACCTTTGCGCTGTTCTTCTTCGTCAACTCGCCCGACGACATGGCGCGCATGCAACTCGGTCAGAAGCGCGTCACGCCGGAAGCGATCCAGAAATGGAAAGAGGAGCGCGGCTACGATAAACCGATGCTGTTCAACGCCGCGGCCCCATGCAGCAGGCCACTGTACGAAGCGACGCTGGGGCGGATGAAGATTGCGCTGCCTAACGTGTGCCAGGAAAAACTCACCGACACGATCTTCTTCGAGAAGTCGGCAAAGATGTTCTGGTTCGACTTCGGCCACGCCGATGACGGGCGGGACATCGCGCGGGAGATCAGGATGCGCATGGGCCCCAGCCTGGCGGTCACCGTTCCCAGCTTCCTCATCGGGCTCGCAGCCTATCTCACCTTCTCTCTGATCCTGGCTTTCTTCCGGGGCACTTACGTCGACTTTCTCGGGGTGGTGCTGTGCGTGACCGCGATGTCCATCTCGGGGCTGTTTTATATCATCGGCGGCCAGTGGCTGGTCAGCAAGCTGTGGCACCTGGTTCCCATCTCCGGGTTCGGCTATGGGTTCGATGCCTGGCGGTTCGTGGTGCTGCCGGTGGCGATCGGCGTGCTCGCTGGAGTGGGCGCCAGTACGCGCTTGTACCGGACCCTGTTCCTGGAGGAAATAGGCAAAGACTACGTGCGTACGGCGCGCGCCAAGGGCCTGTCGGAGACGCGAGTTCTGTTTCGGCACGTGCTGCACAACGGGCTGATTCCAGTGCTGACGGGCGTCGT
>JBGPPC010000269.1:0-6098 GCA_041488355.1 Gammaproteobacteria bacterium | reverse complement strand
CTGCCCGCACCACTCTTCGAGAGACCGAGTCCGGGGCGCATCCCCAGCAAGCTGGGGCCCCTCTTCCGCCCTCCAACGCGCCTACCCCTCCTCTGGCAGGGGGAACTACTTCTCTCCCCTCCTTTTCAAGAGGGGTGGCGCGAAGCGACGGGGTGGTCGCTCTAAGTACGTGCGGCCCTGCAGACGCGAACTTAGAACGTAGCGATCGGATTGATCGGCGCGCCCGTCCCGCCCGTCACGCGCAGCGGGGCCGCGGTGAACAGAAATGTCCAGCGGTTTCGCGAAGCGGCAGCTTTGCTCAGCTCTTCCAAATCACACTGGTCGAACATCGGCGTGCCCATCGCGACCAGCAACAGCTGGTGCACCGGGAAGTCGATCTCGCCCATTCCGGATGGCAGCGCGTCCGATGCAGCATCGCCGCCCAGTATCGCGATGTCGCGCTTCTTCAGCCACGCAATCGTTCGCGGATCAAGCCCGGCCGAAGCGTTGCCGATTTCCCATGGACCTTTGGCCGCCCGCTGTGCCCAGCGTCCGGTGCGGATGAAGACCACGTCGCCGCTCTCGATATGCACGCCGGTCTTTTTCTCCCAGGCGTCGAGGTCGGAGGGATAGATCACCACGTCGTTTTCCAGATAAGGCACCTTCCTCATCCAAGGGATATCGACCAGCACGCCACGCGTGAAGATGCCGTCTTTCAACGCTGCGATGGCCAGCTTCCTCGCGCCGTCGGGCTGGATCTCCGATTGCGAGAAGCCGTTGTACATCTGGTCCTTGTAGAAGACGTGGGACAGCGCGTCGATGTGCGTGACCGCGAAGCCATGGAAGAAGACGGTGTACTCGTCCATGTTGAATTGCCCGTCCACCGGCGGGACCATCTTGTCGATGAAGGGCGAGCCATTGTCCACGCCTTTAACCGAATCGGTGTCGCGCGACAGCGAGACCGAAACGCCTTCGGTCACGAGCTTGGCAGCGGCCTTGCGCTTCGCGGGCGTGATGAGATTGACGGTGCCCAACTGGTCGTCCTTTCCCCAGCGACCCCAGTTGGAAAGGTCTTTCATCATCTGCTCGAACTCGGCTTTCGAGATGTGCGCAGGCGTGGGTGTTTGGGCGAAAGCAGATGCTCCTGCGATCATCAGACAGGCAGTCGATATGAGAACGGGAAGGCGAAATGCGGACACGTTTCCTCCAGATATAGTTTGTGTGTGTGGAGTCCTCCACCACGACGATGGTGGCGAGCGAGGCAAACGACGGGCGGATCGGCAAAGATCCGCGCCGTTGGGCCCCGCAATCCGAACGTATCACACGTGCCTGCAGGGCTCAAGGCGGAGTGCGGCAGATGTCAGGTTGTATTGGTGCGCCGCGGGAACTGAAAATTCTCACGAGCAGGCCGGGACCCCTCTTCCGCCCTTCAACGCGCCCACCCCTCCTCGGCCAGGAGGGGTGGGCGCAACAAACCACCCCGTCGCCTTCGGCGCCAACCCTCCTTGAAAAGGAGGGGTGCGATCTTTTCTCTCGCTACGCCGCCTTCGCGATCTTGAGCAGCCCTTCGACCTTCAGCGCTTCACGCACCTGTGGCCGTGCGGCGATGCGCGCCATGTAGTCCTTCAGCACCGGCCACTTCGCGAGATCGACGCCGGTCCACTGACCCCAGTTGAGGATGGTGAAGAGGTAGGCATCGGCAGCGGTGAACTGCTGGCCCGCGACGAAGTTGCGCCCCTGCATCTGCGTAGCCAGCCAATCGAGGCGGGCGCCGAGACGTGCGCGAACGCGCTCCTTCTCGTCTTCGGTGCTGTCGGGTTTCCACAGCGGACCGAAGCCTTTGTGGATCTCGGTGGCGATGAAGTTCAGCCACTCCTGAAAACGATAGCGTTCCATCGTGCCGGCCGCGGGCGCGAATCCGGATTCCGGCTTGCGGTCGGCGAGATACTGCAGGATGACGGCCGCTTCGGTCAGCACTTCGCCATCGTCGAGCTCGATTGCCGGCACGTAACCCTTGCTGTTGATCTTCGAGTAGTCGGCGCCGCCTTCGATCGTCTTGGTCTTGGTGTCCACCTTGACCGGCGTGTACGGAAGCCCGAGCTCGTGTATGACGATGTGAGGCGCGAGCGAGCAGGCACCGGGTGAGTAATACAGCTTCATGTCGATCTCCTTGTCGATTGAGAGGTCCGCCAAAGCAGCGTGACAGCTAATATAGTCGTCCTGAAATCAGAGATAAACATGCCGCGATGGGATGATTTGTCCCAGAAAACAGGATAATCTATCCGGATGGACCGTTTCGCTTCCATGAGCGCATTCGCTACCGTGGTCGAGGCCGGCAGCTTCGTGCGTGCTGCAGAACGCCTCGACAGTTCGACATCGACATTGTCGAGACAGGTTGCCGAGCTCGAGCAGCACCTGGGAGCCCGGCTGCTCAACCGCACCACGCGCAAGCTGTCGCTGACGAAGGATGGGGAAGCGTTCTACGAGCGTGCCGTACAGTTGCTCGTAGAGCTGGAGGAGGTCGAGTCGATGGCAAGCTTGTCCGCGCTGGCACCGCGCGGCACGCTGAGGCTCACCTGCTCGTACGCGATGGGCGTGCAGCGCATTGCACCGGCGATGGCGAGCTTTGCCGCTCGTCACCCGGAGGTGCGCTTCGAGGTGTCTGTGTCGGATCGAATCGTGGATCTGGTAGAGGAGGGCTTCGATCTCGCCATCCGCGTCGGCCAGGTCGGCAGCGATCAACTGGTGGCGCGCAAGCTGGGGACGATGCGAATGCTCGTTGGCGCCTCGCGCGAGTATCTAAAGGCACACGGCACCCCACGCAAGCCCGCGGATCTCGCCAAGCATGACGTGCTGATGTATGCGTACTCGCGCAACCCGCGCGTGTGGCGATTGACCGATCGGCAGGGGCGACCTCATGAAGTACGCGTGAACGGTCCGCTGTTGGCGAACAGTGGCGATATGACGATAGCTGCGGCGATTGCGGGAATGGGCGTGGTTTTCGAACCGGACTACGTGATGCAGCCGGCGTTCGATGCTGGCTTACTGGTGCGCGTGCTTCGCGGATATGACAACACGCCTTACGATATCTGGGCGGTGTATCCGAGCCGCCGTCATTTGTCGGCGAAGGTGCGGTTGTTCGTGGATCATGTGGAGGAGCAGTTTAAGGCGGCGGGGCGGTAGGCTCCCACCACACGCCTGCTATGCAGGCTTCACTCCTCGGGTAGTTCCCACCACCCCGTCGCTTTCGCGCAACCCCTCCTTGAAAAGGAGGGGAGAGAAGAAGTAGTTCCCTCCCCTCCTGCCAGAGGAGGGGTGCCTGCGTAGCGGGCGGGGTGGTGGGAGCAGTTGGGAATGGCTATGAAACCTCCCACAATGTGAGGTTCTCCGCTCACGCAGGGCTTTGAACCCGATTGGGCAGCGCCTTACACTTACGGGCGGTTTTCCAAAGCCGGACATTCATGGAGGTACGACCGTATGACAACGTGGCGAGTCGCGAGGTTCGATGGTCCCGGGGCGAAGGTTTGGGGCGATGAGTAGCTGGCGTTCTACGAAGCTCCGCGACTGGCTGGTGTCGAGGCTTGGGTCGTCTCGCACGGCCCATGGGTTGAAGCCGCCAGCACTGAAACCAGCTTCTGCGAGTCCGCACGCGCTGGAAATCCGCGCCGAGCAGACCCGGCTTCTCTACGATCAGCTGTCCTCCGCATTGATCGCCACGCTCGTCGTCGGCGGCCTGGTCGGCTACGTATTGTGGGACCAGGTTTCCCGCCCGTGGCTAGTGATGTGGCTGGTAGCTCTGGGTGTGACTACGGCAGTTCGCGTGTGGCTGCTGCGCAGCTACGTGAGAACCCATCCGCCGGCGAGCGAGGCCCCCCGCTGGGCCCATCGCTTCATCATTGGAACCACGAGCGCCGGGGTGATCTGGGGCCTCGTCGGGCTGTTCTCTTTTCATACCAGCAGCGTCGTTCACGAGGTGTTCATCGCCTTTGTGCTTGCCGGGCTCTCGGCCGGAGGGATGACGACCTTGTCGTCGTTTCGTGGAGCCTATCTCGCGGTCCTCGCGCCCGCGATCGCTCCGTATGCGATCAGGCTCACGTTGCAGAAGGGCGAGATGTACCTCGCGATGGGTTCGATGCTGTTCATGTTCATCGCCGCGATGTTGATTATCTCAGTGCGTCACTATCGATCGGTGGCCGCATCGCTCCGCCTGCGCTATGACAACATCGATCTGCTCGCGGATCTGGCCACAGCCGCCGAGCGCCAACAGGCTGCCAACCAGGAGCTCGAGGCCAAGGTCCAGCACCGCACCAAGGAGCTCGGGCTGGCCAATATCGTTCTGGAGGCGGAGAAGGAATTGTTTCGCGTGACGCTGACCAGCATTGGCGATGCGGTGATCACCACGGATGCAACGGCCTGTGTCACCTTCCTCAATGCTGTCGCGGAGCGTCTGACCGGCTGGAATGATGCGGAAGCCAAGGGACAACCGCTGAGCGAGGTTTTTCGTCTGGTCGACGAGAAGACGCACGAGCCGGTCGAGGATTCGGTCGCACGTTGCCTGCATGGCGATGAATGCAGAGCGCCGGAAGAGCACGGCCTGTTGATCTGCCGCGACCAGCGTGAGATCAGCGTCGACACCTCGGTGGCGCCGATCCGCGATAACGACAACAGAACCATCGGCGCGGTGCTCGTGTTCAGGGACGTTACGGCGCAACGCAAATTGGCGCATGAACTCTCCCATCAGGCAACGCACGATACATTGACCGGCCTGGTCAACCGTCCTGAGTTCGAGCGCCGGCTCACGCACCTGCTCGCCTCGGCCAGCCCCCACAACCCACACGCATTTCTCTACCTGGATCTGGATCAGTTCAAAGTCGTCAACGATACCTGCGGCCATATCGCTGGCGACGATCTGCTGCGGCAGATTTCCGCGCTGCTGCGGACCAAGCTGCGAGCGCGGGATACGCTCGCGCGGCTCGGTGGCGACGAGTTCGGCGTATTGCTGGACCACTGTGCAGTGGCGGAGGCCAAGCGCGTTGCGAACAGCCTGCGCGAGGTACTGCAGGGCTTCCGCTTCGGCTGGCAGGAGAAGAGCTTCACCATCGGCGTGAGTATCGGACTGGTGCCCCTCGTAGAAGCGGGTGAGACGCTTACCAGCGTATTCAGCGCCGCGGATGCGGCTTGCTATGCCGCGAAGGACATGGGCCGAAATCGGGTCCATACCTATCAAGCGAATGACCTGATGCTGGCCCGGCGCGACGGCGAAATGCGCTGGATACCGCGCATTCAGCAGGCCTTGGCCGACGGCCGGTTCCGCCTCTACTATCAGCCGATTTTTGCCTTCAGCCCCGGCACCATCCACACACGGCACGGCGAGATACTGCTGCGGATGCTGGACGAGCAGGGCCGCATCGTACTGCCGGGCGCGTTCATTCCGGCGGCCGAACGATATGGTCTGATGCTCGCCATCGACCAGTGGGTAGTCAGCAGAAGTCTGGAGGCGTTAAGTGCTGTCGCAGGCGACGCAGGCGTTTTCACCATCAACATATCCGGTCAATCCCTGGGCGCTGCGGAGTTTCTCGAATTCGTGACCGAGCGGATCAGGGATACGGGGGTGGCCCCCGACCAGCTGTGTTTCGAGATCACCGAAACGGCTGCGGCTTCGGAGCTTGGACATGTGTTGCGCTTCATCGACACTCTGAAGAAAGTCGGCTGCCGTTTTGCGCTGGACGATTTCGGGACCGGGTTGTCATCCTTCAGCTATCTGAAGACTTTGCCGATCGACTACCTCAAGATCGACGGCGCGTTCATCAAAGAGCTGGCATCGGACGATATCGACATGGCGATGGTCGAAGCGGTGAATCGCATCGGGCACAAGATGGGACTGTTGACCATCGCGGAGGGCGTGGAAAGCGATGCGATCTCGCAGAAGCTGCAAGAGATCGGCGTCGACTATGGCCAGGGATATGGGTTGGGCAAACCCCAACCGCTGAACTTGCAGCAGGCGCTGGCGCCGACGCGCGTGTTGCCCCGGGTGGTGAACACGGGGCGGAATTTGTGATTCCGTGACGTGACGGGCTTTTCTCCCCTCCTTTTCAAGGAGGGGTGGCGCGAAAGCGACG
>JBGPPC010000268.1:0-6203 GCA_041488355.1 Gammaproteobacteria bacterium | reverse complement strand
GGTCACCAGGATCATGCCGTAGGGCCGGCTGATGGCGTGCATCAGCGCCTCTTTCTGCTCCGGTTCGTAGCCCAACGCCTCGATGCCAAGCTTAGCGCTCGACGCGTCGAGGATGCGCAACACCAACTTCTCCCCGAACAGGGTGGGCAGGGTGCTTACGCGGAAGTCAATCGCCCGGTTCTTCGACATCACCAGTTTCATGCGTCCGTCCTGGGGCACGCGTTTTTCCGAGATGTCGAGTCTGGAGATTACCTTGATGCGGGAAGCGACCTTCTCCTTGATCGCGAGCGGTGGCGTGGCGATTTCGTAAAGCTCACCGTCGATGCGGTAACGGATGCGGTAGACCTTCTCGTATGGCTCGAAGTGGATGTCCGATGCGCCGCTGTTGATGGCGTCAAGCAGGATCTTCTGGATGTAGCGCACTACCGGAGCGTCGTCTATCTCGACCGTTGGAGCGTCGCTCTGGGGTTCACCCCCGGCTTCGGTGAGGTCGGCGGCCATTTCTTCGTCGGCCAGCTCCTTCAGATTCACGCCTGCCGCGGTCAGCAAGCTGCTGATTACAGCACCGAGTTTGTTGTCCTCCACCACGACCGGCTCGATGTGCAACCCGGTCTGGAATTTGATCTGGTCCATCGCCGCCCTGTTGGTAGGGTCGGAGATGGCCACAAACAGACGATTGCCGCGCTGATACAAGGGCAGCGCGCGGCGGCCCTGCAAGGCTTTTGCGTCGATAAATTTAACCGGCAGGTATTCCGTCTCGAACGCGTTCAGATCAATCAAGGGGAAGCCAAAGGTCTGGGCAGCGAACTCTGCGACCTCGGCCTCGCCGAATTTCTTGCCTGCCACCAGCTCCTCGACGAAAGTAACTCCAGTCTCATTTGCCTTAGCCTGGACCTTCTCTGCCTCCCGCTCGGCAATCAGGCCCTTCTGAACCATAGCTCGACCCAGACCCGAAAGCTGACTTTGTGTCGTGGCAGCAACCATGTCGGACTCACACCCCAATCGACGTGAAAAACGAGGCAGCGCTCGCGGCTACAGCGCTAGAAGCTATTGATTAATTTGGTTGGCTCGGGGGGAAAATGCGTGCCGATCGGACCGCACGGTCCTGTGTCTGCACAATCTCAATCGGGACCCCGGCGATCTTGACAGTAGTGCCCGGCTCCGGGATATCCTCCAGATGCTCGAGGATCAGCCCGTTCAGGGTCTTCGGGCCGTCAAGCACAAATTGTGTCCCGAGCTTACGGTTGAGCTCTCGCAGAGGGGTCGCGCCCTCGGCTAGCACGCTGCCGTCGTTCTGGCGTGTGATACCGCCTCCGTGCAGCGGCGAATGCGTGGTGAATTCCCCAATGATCTCCTCGAGAATGTCCTCCAATGTGATCAGGCCCATGAGTTCGCCGTATTCATCCACTACAAGTCCAAGGCGCTCTTCCTCTTCCTGGAAGTTTTGCAACTGGGCGAGCAGCGGAGTACCCGCTGGGATGTAATAGGGGGGCCGCAGGATTTGCATGAGCGTTCCAGAACGGATGTCGTCGGCCCCGAGGTTAAGAACCTTTCTGAGGTGGAGAACCCCGATGATGTTGTCGAGACTCCCGCGATACACCGGCATGCGCGTGTGGTTGCTCGTGCTGATCTGTCGCTTGAGCTCTTCGGGCGGTGCGTCGATGTCCAGCGCTTCAATCTGGCTGCGCGGGGTCATCAAATCATCCACGGTTATCGACTGTAGATCGAAAAGGTTGAGCAAGATCTTCTGGTGCTTGGGAGGTAGGAAATGGCCCCCCTCCAGGACGAGAGTGCGCAACTCCTCCAGGCTGAGCATCGTGGCCTGGCCGGCCGTCTGGGGTTTGAGACGCAGCAGTGTCAACAGCGCTTTGACAAAAAGATTGAGGAACCATACTAGCGGGTAGAACAGGCGCAGCATCGGCGCCAGGATGTATGCCGCAGGGAAGGCGATGCGCTCCGGGTAGGACGCCCCGATCACCTTCGGTGTGATCTCGCTGAACACCAGGATAAAGAAGGCCGCTACGCCGGTCGCGATGGCCAGCCCCAGCTCACTCTCACCCAGCAGGCGGAAGGCGATGACGGTCGCGAGCGACGCCGCCGCGGTGTTGACCAGGTTGTTGCCCAGCAAAACCACTCCGAGCAACTTGTCGGTGTGTGCCAGCAGTTGGGCGGCTAGCTTTGCGCCGCGGTTGCCGGTTCTAGCGAGGTGCTTCAGCCGATAGCGGTTGAGCGCCATCATGCTGGTTTCGGAAATGGAGAAGAACGCGGAGACGAACAGAAGTACGACGAAGGTGGCCAGCAGGGAGTGGAGCGAGATCTGGTCCAAGGGCTTACCTCGCGCAAACGAACACCGATTCAGTATCGGCGTGCCAAAAGTGGGCTGTCAAGAACGCGGTCTACTCATCGGTGCAAGATGACCTCGACCACGAACTTGCTGCCGACGTAAGCCAGCAAAAGAGCCAAGAACCCGGCCAAGGTCCAGCGCAGGGCCAGCCGTCCGCGCCATCCGTAGACGCGCCTTCCGGCCAGCAGCGCCGCATAGATGCACCAGGAGAGGATCCCGAACACCACTTTATGATTAAACTTCAGCGGTTGGCCCACCAGGACCTCGGAGAACAGCATGCCGCTGACCAGCGTCAAAGTGAGCAGGACGAAGCCCACGGCTATGATGCGAAACAGAAGGCGCTCGATGGTAAGCAGCGGCGGCAGCGATTGCAGGTACGTGGGCAGCCGTCCTCCGTGCAGGCGATTCTCCAGTATCGCCAGCATCAGCGCCTGCAGCGACGCGATCGTGAAGAGGCTGTACGCCAGCAGTGAGATTAGTAGATGCGCGCGAAAGGCGGGGAGGTCGGTATGAGACAGCGGACGCACCGACGGTAGCAGCAGTGGTGCCCACACCAGAAACGCAGCCGCTGCATTGATGAATACCTGCAGCCCCTCGAGTCTCTGGAAGAAGCTACCGGCCCAGTAGATGAGGACCGTCAGCCAGATGATAACCGACACCGAGTTGCCCACACCCAGGTACATCTCGCCCTCGGCGAACACCGAGCCACACAGCAGTGCTGTGTGCAGCGCGAGCGGCAAGGCCGTCGCCAGGTGCAGCGCACCTCGTCCGAGCGGCGCGTTCCGACCTGGCCGTGACATGGCGCGCGCCAGCACAACGGCCACCGCGGCATACAGGGCCGAGCACAGCAGATAGGGTAGAATTTGCGGCATGGGACTCGCGCCGTTGCAGCGGGTGGGTGCGTGCCTCGCCAGTCTACATCATCTGCTCTAGCCGTTTCTCCCTCGCGGCGGTAACCGATGTTCGACAATTTGACCCATCGCCTCTCGGGTGTGATCAAAACGCTGCGCGGCCAGGCGCGGCTCACCGAGGTGAATATCCAGGATGCGTTGCGCGAGGTGCGCGTCGCGCTGCTCGAGGCTGACGTCGCTCTGCCGGTGGTCAAGGACTTCATCGCACGCGTGAAGGAGCGTGCGCTCGGTCAGCAGGTCCTCGGCAGCCTGACGCCCGGTCAGGCCGTCGTCGGCGTTGTATTCGAGGAACTCACGGGCCTGATGGGCGAGGCCAATGTCCCGCTTGACTTGGCCACGGTCCCACCCGCAGTCATCCTGATGGCTGGTTTGCAGGGCTCGGGCAAGACCACCACCAGCGGTAAACTCGCGCGGCTGTTACGCGAGGATCTGCGCAAGAAGGTCCTGCTGGCGAGCTGCGACGTGTACCGACCCGCCGCCATCGACCAGCTTCGCACACTCGCGGTGCAACTGGGCATCGACTTCTATCCGGCGACGCCCGATCAGAAGCCAGTGGCAATCGCCATGGGAGCGCTGGACCACGCGCGCAAGCACTATTACGACATCGTCATAGTCGACACCGCTGGGCGCCTCACCGTCGACGACGCGATGATGCAGGAGATTCGCGAGCTGCACGCGTCGCTCCAGCCCGTCGAAACGTTGTTCGTGGTCGATTCCATGCAGGGCCAGGACGCCGCCAACGTGGCGAAGGGCTTTGGGGACGCGTTGCCGCTGACCGGGGTGGTCCTGACCAAGCTCGATGGCGATGCGCGCGGTGGCGCCGCATTGTCGGTCCGCCAGGTGACTGGCAAGCCGATCAAGTTCGCGGGCGTGGGCGAGAAGCTAGCCAACCTCGAGCCCTTCCACCCAGAGCGGATGGCCTCGCGAATTCTTGGTATGGGCGACGTGCTCAGCCTGGTCGAGGAAGCGCGCCGCACTGTAAACCTGGAAGAAGCCGAGAAGCTGGCCCAAAAGGTAAAGAGCGGTAAGGGTTTCGACCTCGAGGACTTCAAAACCCAGATGCAGCAGATGAAAAAGATGGGCGGTCTCGGTGCGCTGATGGATAAGTTGCCAGCGCAGCTGGGCCAGCTCGCTCAGAACGCCAACGTGGACGAGAAGGTGATCAACCGCACCATCGGCATCATTAATGCGATGACTCCCGCGGAGCGCGCCCGTCCGGAGCTCATCAAGGCGTCGCGTAAGCGCCGTGTTGCCGCAGGTGCCGGCGTGCCAGTGCAGGAAGTCAACCGCTTACTCAACCAATTTGAGCAGATGCAGAAGATGATGAAGATGATCAGCAAGGGGGGCATGCAAAAGATGATGCGCTCCATGCGCGGGCTGCTGCCAGGGATGAGATGAGCAACTACTCTCGCCGGTCTGTTGCCCCGTACCGGCGTTGCACCTGCTCGACGCAATCGGCAGCGGCGGCGGTCCGTGTACCATTCGCGATTTTGCTCCTCTTGCTGAGCGCGTTGGCGTGTGCCCAGGACTACGAGCGCGAGCAACGCTGGGCCGATCAAATCCTCCCCAGTCTGATGGTTGGCGAGCCGATTTGGCTCCAGCAGAAGAACGGCCACAAGTTTCTCGCTCTTTATACAGAGGCAAAGAACGCGCGTGGGGCGGCCATCGTTGCTCATGGGCGCGGATGGAGCCCGGACTATGAGCTGTACGGGATTCTGCGCGGCAAGCTGGCCGAGGCTGGCTACACTACTTTGGCGATCCAGCTGCCCGTACTTGGGGGTGGGGCCAAGATCGGTGACTACCTCCCGACCTACCCGGACGCGCGCGAGCGCTTCCAGATGGCAGCCGATTACTTGAAGACCAAGGGTTACAAGAACATCGCTATCGTGTCGCACAGCCTCGGCGCTACGATGGCTAACCAGTACCTGATCGACACGGACGACAAGACCGTTAAGGCCTGGGTGTTTGTCGGCATCATCAACGGGCTAGAAGAGATGTTTCGCATCAAGATCCCGGTGCTGGATGTGTTCGGAAGCAGGGATTGGGAAGTGACGCAGGTCGGTGCATATGAGCGGCGCAAACAAATCATGAAGATCAAAGGCTCGGACCAGGTCGTGGTCCCGGAAGCTCTGCATTTCTTCGAGGGTAGAGAGGACGAGCTGACCAAGATTATCGTGACGTTCCTGGACCAGGTCTTTCACAACGGCAATCCGACGGCGGCTGTGAGCCGATGACCTCCCGGCTTCCGCCTTGCCGCCAACTCATGCATCTGCGGCTTTTCGGCTTGCAAAGTGCCTGAAAATAGGCTTAAAATCGCCGGCTTCGCTTAACGGGGGTGCATAAAATGGTGGTAATCAGACTCGCGCGGGGGGGGGCTAAGAAGCGCCCTTTCTTTAATGTCGTGGTGGCTGACTCCCGCAGGGCGCGTGACGGCCGCTTCATCGAGCGACTGGGATTCTACGAGCCCAAGGCTCCTGCGGGACGCGAAGCTCTTCGCATCTCCTTGGAGAGAGTGCGGCACTGGCAGGGCCACGGGGCGAAACTCAGCGATACGGTCGCCCGCCTCGTCAAACAGTTCTCGGCAGGACAGGCCGGGACCGCACCATCCGCTCAGAGCTGAAGCCGCGCTCTAGCCCGAGCCTACCTGAACCGAGCGCCCTGCTCGGATCAGCGAATGCAGAATGGTGACAGGGCGTGCTCGGCGACAAGATGATCGTCATGGGGCGCGTCGGCGCCCCGTTTGGGATCAAGGGCTGGATCAAGGTGCAGCCGTTCACGCGGACCGTCGACGGTCTGCTCGAGCACCCGGCCTGGTGGTTGGGACGGGAGGGCAGCTGGGGCAGGAGCAGGGTGGAAGAAGGCGCCGTCCACGGGCGGTCGCTCATCGCCAAGCTGGAAGGATGCGAAGATCGGCAGGCAGCGGCACGGTTCAAGGGATTGGAGATTGC
>JBGPPC010000267.1:0-6215 GCA_041488355.1 Gammaproteobacteria bacterium | reverse complement strand
GTGCGGAGATGAAGAAGATCGAGGCCATCGTGAAACCGTTCAAGCTGGATGAGGTGCGTGAGGCGCTGTCCGCTATCGGGGTCACCGGGTTGACCGTGACAGAGGTCAAGGGTTTCGGACGGCAGAAGGGGCACACCGAACTCTACCGAGGTGCCGAGTACGTAGTCGACTTCTTGCCTAAGGTCAAAGTGGAGGTGGTGGTGGCTGACAAGCTTGTGGACTCGGCCATCGAAGCCATCATCAGATCCGCGCGTACCGGCAAGATCGGCGATGGGAAGATATTCGTGACCACCGTCGAGCAGGTCATCCGGATCCGCACCGGAGAGACCGACGAGGCCGCTGTCTAGCTTCTCTGGGATAGCGCCGCGTGGCTCCCCTCCGCGCGATCGACGCGAGAGCTGAGGAACAGATACCCCAAGCGGCTACTCATCTTCGGCGTCCTCGACGCGTTCCTTACTGGGCGCGCCTTTCAGCAGGATCACTACAGCTCCGCTGCCACCGTCGACCGGACGCGCTTGGCAGAACGCCAGCACTTCGCTGCGCTGAGCGAGCCAGCCCGCCACCTTGCGTCTGAGCACCGGCTCTCGATTTTTCGACCCGAGACCCTTGCCATGCACCACGAGCACGCAGCGCTGTCCGCGCCTGACCGCTTGAGCCAGAAACGTAACCAGCAGACTGCGCGCCTCGTCCGAGCGGGAGCCGTGAAGGTCGAGTTGATCCTGCGTGGCCCAATAGCCGCTGCGCAGCTTGCGCAGTACCTGACGCGACAGACCTGGGCGCGTGAATACCAGGGTGTCGCCGGACTCCAACTCCAGGTCGTGTTGCGCATCGTCGCTGAGGCTGTCGCGCAGGACCTGGCGGTCGTCTTCCAGGCGTTGAAAGGGCACGGGAGCGCGCGGCTTGGTACTGTGCACCACCCGGCCGGGGTTTGGCAGGCGCCGCACGTCGCGGACCGCCTCGAGAAACTCCTGACCCGGGTCGGGCGCCGGCGGCGCACTCTTGGTTTGGCGCTTGCTCATCGGCCCAGAGCATCGAGATATTTCTCGGCGTCGAGCGCCGCCATGCATCCACTCCCGGCGCTGGTCACGGCTTGCCGGTAGACGTGATCCTGCACGTCGCCGGCAGCGAACACGCCGGGAACGCTCGTGCCCGTCGCGTTTCCTTCCCGACCGCCGTGCGTCACGATGTAGCCATTCTCCATCTCGAGCTGGCCCTCGAACAGCTGGGTGTTGGGCGTATGTCCGATCGCAACAAACAGCCCCTGAACGTGAACCTCCTTTGGTTTGGCGCCAGCCGTGCTCTTGATACGTACACCGGTGACGCCGCTGTGATCACCCAACACCTCGTCGAGCGTGTGGTTCCATTCCACCCGCACGTTGCCAACCTTGGTTTTGTCCAACAAGCGATTGGCGAGGATCTTTTCGGCTCGGAACCTGTCCCTTCGGTGTACGACGGTCACAGTCTTCGCGATGTTGGATAAGTAGAGCGCTTCTTCTACTGCGGTGTTTCCACCGCCAACGACCGCGACGTCCCGGCCTCGATAAAAGAAACCGTCGCAAGTGGCGCAGGCGGACACACCCTTACCCATGAATTTCTGCTCGGAGGGGATGCCGAGGTATTTGGCTGACGCCCCGGTTGCGATGACGAGTGCGTCACAGGTGTAGGTCGCCTGGTCGCCCAGGAGGGTCAGCGGCTTCTGGCCGAGCCGGGCCGTGTGGATGTGATCGAACACGATCTCGGTGTCGAAGCGCTGCGCGTGTTTATGGAAGCGCTCCATCAGCTCCGGGCCTTGGATGCCAGCGAAGTCGGCAGGCCAGTTATCCACATCGGTGGTGGTCATCAGCTGACCACCTTGTGCGATCCCCGTGAGGAGCACCGGATTGAGGTTGGCGCGCGCCGCATAGACCGCGGCAGTGTAGCCCGCAGGGCCGGACCCGAGAATCAGCAGCCGCGCATGCTTGGTTGTGTTGGCCATGAACTAATAATTTGGGGACGAGGCTGGAACCAGGCAAGAATCTAACAGCTGCGCGGTTGCGCTGTCGAGTCGCCCACAGGGTGTGCGGCCGCGACCGGTGAGTCGTCGCAAGGTTGGCATGCAGGGCTTTGATTCGTTGATGGTCTGCCCGCTGTCCCACCGATCCAACTCACGGCGGGGCCGTATAATGCGGCATGCACAGAAACTGTTTTGTCCGGCATGGCGTTCAGATCTAGCGCTGACGCCCCGCAGCGCAAGCCGTGGCCACCACGGCTCGCGGCGCTCGCACAGGAGGCCTGGTGGCTGGTTCTTGTGCTGGTCGCAACCTACCTCGCGCTGGTCCTGGCCACCTACGACAAGTTCGATCCCGGCTGGTCGCACAGTACAAGCGGAACGGCTATCCACAACGCGGGTGGGCGCTTTGGCGCCTGGCTCGCGGACGTTTTGTTGTATCTGTTTGGGCTGTCCGCGTACTGGGGGGTGGTGTTTCTATTGTTCGCCGTCTACTGGGGCTACCGCCGACTGGGTGTCTCTGGACTGGGTGACCGCAGATCGTTCTTCGTCGCGTGCAGCGGCTTCTTCGCCCTGTTGCTGGCCAGTGCCAGCCTTGAGGCGCTTCGCCTGCACTCTTTCCATGTTCAGCTGCCCCTGGCGTCAGGCGGTATCGTTGGTGTCAGCCTGGGCGAGTTGTTCACGCGTTGGTTCGGCCTCACTGGCGGCACGCTGACGCTCTTGTTTGTCGGTGCCATCGGGCTGTCGCTGTTCAGTGGCTTGTCGTGGCTCGAAGTCTCGGAGAGGCTGGGCGAGCGCGTCGAGCGCGGCTGGCTCTATCTAGCCAGCCGTTGGGAAGCGGCGCGTGATCGGAGGCTCGGCGAGCTGGCCGCGACCCGCCGTGACGAGGTGGTGGAGGAGGAGAAGAAAAGGCTCGACGAGCACGAGCCCGTGCGCATCGAGCAGCCGGAGCTGGAGATCCGGAAGTCGGCGCGCGTGGCGCGCGAGAAGCAAAAACCGCTGTTCGAGGATCTGCCGGATTCGCCGTTGCCGCCGCTACACCTGCTCGACGAGGCGGCGGGCGACATGCAGGTTCTGTCAGCGGACACACTAGAGTACACCTCCCGGCTGATCGAAAAAAAATTGCTCGACTTCGGCATCGAGGTCAAAGTCGTAGCGGCTCAGCCCGGGCCCGTTATCACGCGCTACGAGATCGAGCCGGCGGTGGGGGTGAAGGGCAGTCAGATCGTGAACCTGGTGAAGGACCTTGCGCGCGCCCTATCTGTCGTCAGCATCCGCGTCGTGGAAACGATCCCCAACAAGTCTTACATGGGGCTGGAGATTCCCAACCCGAAACGGCAGGTGGTGCGCCTGTCGGAGATTCTGAGCTCTCAGGTCTACGCCGACATGGCTTCGCCGCTGACGCTCGCGTTAGGCAAAGACATTGCCGGCAAGCCCGTCGTCGCCGACCTTGCCCGCACGCCGCACTTGCTCGTGGCAGGCACGACCGGTTCGGGCAAATCGGTGGCTATCAACGCCATGATCCTGAGCCTTCTGTACAAGGCGACGCCCAACGAGGCCAGACTGATCCTGGTGGATCCGAAGATGCTGGAACTGTCCTCGTACGAGGGCATTCCCCACCTTTTGGCTCCTGTCGTCACCGACATGAAACAAGCGGCGCAGGCGCTGACCTGGTGCGTGGGCGAGATGGAGCGCCGCTATCGCGTCATGTCGGCGGTGGGCGTTCGCAACCTTTCCGGCTTTAACCAGAAGATCAGGGACGCAGAAAAGAGCGGAGAACCGTTGCTTGATCCACTCGTCGCCAACGGCGCGTCCGAGGCGCAGACCGCACTGCCGTTGAAGGAGCTGCCGCTCCTGGTCGTGGTGATCGACGAGCTTGCTGATCTCATGATGGTAGTGGGCAAGAAGGTTGAAGAGCTGATCGCGCGCCTGGCACAGAAGGCGCGCGCGGCGGGCATCCATCTGCTCCTTGCTACCCAGCGGCCCTCGGTGGACGTCATCACCGGCTTGATCAAGGCCAATATCCCCACGCGCATTGCGTTCCAGGTGTCGAGCAAGGTGGACTCGCGCACGATCCTCGACCAGATGGGCGCCGAATCGCTGCTCGGACAAGGCGACATGCTCTACCTGCCGCCCGGAAGCGGGCACCCGCAGCGGGTGCATGGGGCCTTCGTGGGCGACGAGGAGGTGCGAAAGGTCGTGGAGTATCTGAAATCGCGCGCTCAGCCCCAATATATCGAAGGCATACTGGACAGCGCTGACGACCTGGACGACGAGGGCGGCGCACTTGACGAGTCTGATGCGGAGTCCGATCCCCTTTACGATCAAGCGGTCGAAATTGTGCTGAAGTCCCGCCGCGCCTCAATCTCCCTGGTGCAGCGACACCTGCGCATCGGGTACAACCGAGCTGCCCGCCTCATCGAACAGATGGAGCGCGCGGGCCTCGTCTCGAGCATGGCGACCAACGGCAACCGCGAGGTGTTGGCGCAGAGCAAGGAGTGAAATAAGGCAATGAATGAAGCTGCGAGATATCGAGCACAAGGCGCGAGACGCCATGCACCGGAACGACCTCTACGCGGGTTGATAACGGCCAGATCGTTCTTTGTGAAGGAGGTGAGCACGCCCGCTCAGTCGGTGCAATCGCGACTCGCTCGCTCGATCAGTCATATGTTCCCTTGGTTTACCGCGATCGCCGTCCTGATATTCGCGCCGGTCGCCCACGCTAACGGCAGCATCGAGAAGCTTAAGGCGTTCGCGGCGCAGACGCAGTCGGCGCGGGCGAGCTTTACCCAAACAGTGCGGGACAAGGACGGGGCGACGATCCAGACTGCGAGCGGGAAGCTGGTCTTCGCGCGTCCCGGCAAGTTCCGCTGGGAATACGAGAAGCCCTACCAGCAGATCATTGTCGGGGATGGCCAAAAGCTCTGGGTCTACGACAAAGACCTCAACCAGGTCACGGTCAAGAAGATGGAAGGTGCGCTGGGGAGCAGCCCTGCGGCACTCCTAGCCGGCAGCAACGATATCGAGAAATACTACAACCTCGACGCCAAGGGGGCAAAGGGTGGACTCGATTGGCTCGAAGCCTATCCGCGCGATGAAGACAGCATGTTCAGCAAGGTGCGAATGGGCTTCAAGGGCAACCTGCTGGACGCCATGGAGCTCTACGACCAGATGGGCCAGGTCACTGTGATCCGTTTCGGCAAGCTGCAGCGCAACCCGAAGCTGGCGGACAACCTGTTCACTTTTACGGCGCCCGCTGGCGCGGATGTGATCGAGGATCAGTAAATGAGAGGCGAGGGCGGGACGGCAACAGTGATACGGTTGCGTGCTTTTGGCGTCGCAGCTGGCGACTAACGGCTCGACTGTCCGATGTCCCGAAAAGCGATCGAACCGGTACCAGAGCTGTTTCCCCAGCCGGCGCCGCAGGCGCCATTGGCCGACGCCATGCGTCCGCAGCGCTTGGAGGACGTCGTGGGTCAGCCCCATCTCCTAGGCGAGGGCAAGCCGCTCAGCGTTGCCGCCCGCGCGGGGAAGCTTCACTCCATGATTCTCTGGGGTCCCCCGGGGGTAGGTAAGACCACGCTCGCCCGGCTCATGGCGCAGGCCTGCGATGCCGAGTTCATCGCGCTGTCGGCAGTGCTTTCGGGCGTGAGGGACATTCGCGACGCGGTACAGCGCGCGCAGGCGACCCTGCGCGACAATGGTCGCCCGACGATCCTGTTCGTGGACGAAGTACACCGCTTCAACAAGGCGCAGCAGGACGCATTTCTACCGTTCGTCGAGCAAGGCCTGTTCACCTTCATCGGCGCAACTACGGAGAATCCCTCTTTTGAAGTCAACAGCGCGCTGCTGTCTCGCGCTGCCGTCTATGTTCTCAGGCCGCTCAGCGAAGAGGAGTTGGGTGTGCTGTTTGAGCGCGCCCGCGCCGGCCCGCTGGGTGGGTTGAAGTTCACCGACGAGGCGCGCGCAGTGCTGATCGGGTTCGCGGACGGTGACGCGCGCCGCCTGCTCAATATGCTGGAGCAGACGGCAGATGCTGTGTCTGGCGCCGCGCGGGATCAGATCGATACCGACTTCGTGCGCCAGACCCTTGCGTCGAAGCTGCGCCAGTTCGACAAGGGCGGCGACGCTTTCTACGATCAGATCTCGGGTCTGCACAAGTCCGTGCGTGGCTCTGCTCCCGACGCGGCGCTCTACTGGCTGTGCCGGATGCTGGACGGCGGAGCCG
>JBGPPC010000266.1:0-6238 GCA_041488355.1 Gammaproteobacteria bacterium | reverse complement strand
GCCGGCACGCGAGCACCCAAAGCGGCCGATCGAAGGCTTCGCCTGCAAGCGCTCGGAAGTCAGCGGACGACGGTTGTGGGGCTGGGCGGCGCAGCGGTTCGGTGCTGCAGACGCATTCTTTGCCGACTGGTTTGTGCTGAACTACTGCCCGTTGGCACTGCTCGAGGCGTCAGGCCGCAATTTCACGCCGGATAAGCTCCCAGCGCCGCTGCTGAACTCCCTACACGAGGCCTGCGATCGTCATCTCGCGGTTACGCTCACGGCGCTTGCCCCGCAATGGGCGATCGGCGTCGGCGGCTTTGCCGAGAAGCGCATTCGCTCCGTCCTCGAAAGCAATTTCCTCGACAGCGGCTTAGCTCGGAGGGTGCGTGTCGGGCAAGTCCTGCATCCGAGTCCGGCAAGTCCGGCCGCCAACCGCGGTTGGGTAGAGGCCGCTGAAAGCCAGCTTGCGGCGCTGGGTGTAACGGACTTCACGCGGGACCAGCCGAAGACCTTGGGCTCCGCGGCAAGATGACTTCCGCATTGTGGGCCATGTACAGCGCATCGACCGTTGATGCACGGTGCCTGAGAACCGCGCGCTGATTGATCGAACCCTTGTCGGTTATTTCGCTGCGGTCGATCGAAGGCGGCTCGCGCAGCACGCAAGCGCGCGCGACGCGGCTGGCACTGCCAGTGCCGGTTTCCCACAAGCGATCCACCAGCCTCTGAAAGAATTCTCTGACCGGTAGGGCAGATAGCACTTCGTGCGAGGTAACCGATTCAGCCAGTCGCGCGAGGGCGCGGCACTCGTCTAGACGGGGGAAGATCATGATGCCGACGTCGCCGCGGTCTGGTCCGGTGACCACGACGTCCTGCACACAGGGCGCACCCTCGGCTATGACCCTGGCACGCAGCGGACCGACGCTGACAAAGCTGCCGGTCGACAATTTGAAGTCCTCGACCAGTCGGCCGTCGAATATCAAACCGAGCTGCGGCTGCCGCGGATCCACAAGCTTCACCGCGTCACCGGTGCAGTAAAACCCCTCCTCATCGAACGCCTGGGCAGTAAGCTCCGGCGCGCGCCAGTAGCCCGGCATCACGTGTGGGCCGCGGAACCGAATTTCGGTCTTGCCGTCCAGGGGGACCAACTTGACGTCGACCCCCGGACAGGGAAGTCCGACATGACCGGATTTCACCGCCAAACCGACAGCGAATACACACGCCGGCGAGGTCTCGGTCATGCCCAGGCCCGTGATCATGCGCACGCGCTCCCCGACCGTGCGTTCGGCGTGATAGTCGAGCCGATCCCAGACCGGCTGGGACAGGCCGGCGCCAGAGAAGAAGAACGCGCGCACGCGGCGGAACAGCGACTCCCGCAACCGCTCGTCGTTCTCCATCGCTCGCACGATCTCTTCGAACCCCTTGGGCACGTTGAAGTACACAGTTGGTGAGATCTCGCGCAGATTGCGCAGCGTCTCGCCGATCGCTGCGGATGTGGGCCTGCCATCGTCGATGTAGAGCGTGCCGCCGTTGTAAAGAGCAATCCCGGTGTTGTGGTTACCCCCGAAGGTATGGTTCCACGGCAGCCAGTCCACCAACACGGGCGGCTCCTCGCCCAGGAAAGGCAGGCACTGGAGAACCATCTGCATGTTGCTGCAGAGCATCCGGTGCGTGTTGATCACACCCTTCGGATCCTTGGTCGACCCGGAGGTGAACAGAAACTTTACGATGGTGTCCGGACCAACCCGATCGTGCGCAGCATCGACCGCGGCACCCGGCCTGCCCGCAAGCAGAGCCCCGAACGGCGTACTAGGACGGCGATCAAGCATGCCCTCCGCAAGTACGATTTCGACATCGGCGTCCACCGTAGCGCCGATCGCTCTCGCGTAGGCGGCTGCGCTCGAAGCAAAAACCAACCCGGGAGTGGTCGTCGCCAGCACATGGCGCAGCTTCGCGTAATCCGCGGAGATCAGCGAATACGCCGGCGAGACCGGCGCATAGGGGATCCCCGCCCACATGGCGCCGAGCGCGAGCGTCAGATGCTCGAGGTCGTTTTCGGACAGGATCGCGATTGGGCGCTCCACCGATAAACCGCGCTCGACGAGTGCCTGGCCCACGCTGCGGGCGCGGCCCAGCATCTCGCGAAAGCTGATGGACTGCCATCGGCCGGTAGGATCGCGCTTGGCGACCAACGCACGGGCGGGTGCCTCGCGCGCCCAGCGTTCCAGCCGATCGGTAAGGCGCCTCGGATACTCGCCCAGGGGCTCCGTCGAGCGCAGCACCTGCACCCCACCGTCGCGTTCGACGATAGTTGCTTCGACGCACCCACCTACATTGACAGCGCGGTAGCGCGGCGCTTGGTTCACAGCCCTCTCACCTTTTCCCGGTTTCGCGGGGAGCCTTTTCAGTTTAGCCTATAGCGTAACGATTACCGAAGGGCGGTACGGCGGAGCCCAGCATGAAGATCCAGGATCTGGTCGCAATCGACGTGCATACGCACGCCGAAGTCTCGTGCCGCAACCCCCACGACAGTTTCGGGGAAGAGTACGACCGCGCTGCGGACAAGTACTTCCGCTCCGATCGCCGTCCGACCATCGCGGAAACCGTTGCGTACTACCGTGAGCGCAAGATCGGGTTGGTGATGTTCACGGTCGACGCGGAGACACAGCTCGGGCGGCGACGCATCCCCAACGAAGAGGTAGCCGAAGCGGCGCAGCACAACAGCGACATGATGGTGGCGTTCGCCAGCATTGACCCACACAAGGGCAAGATGGGGGCGCGCGAGGCGCGTCGGCTACTCGCAGAGCATGGCGTCAAGGGCTTCAAGTTCCACCCCACGGTTCAGGGCTTCCATCCTTATGACCGCATGGCTTGGCCGATCTACGAAGTGATCGCTGAGCACGCCCTGCCGGCGATCTTCCACAGTGGGCACTCGGGCATCGGCAGCGGCATGCGCGGCGGCGGGGGACTGCGGCTGGAATACTCCAACCCGATCCATCTGGACGACGTAGCGATCGATTTTCCCGACATGCAGATCGTTATCGCACACCCTTCGTGGCCGTGGCAGGACGAAGCCCTGTCCGTTTGCCTGCACAAGCCGAACGTGTGGATCGACCTGTCCGGCTGGTCGCCGAAATATTTCCCGCCGCAACTGGTGCAGTATGCCAACACACTGCTGAAGGATCGCGTGCTGTTCGGCTCCGACTATCCGCTGATTACGCCGGACCGCTGGGTGAAGGATTTTCGCGAGGCCGGTTTCAAGCCTGAGGTGCAGCCGCTGATCCTCAAGGAGAACGCGGTGCGTCTGCTCAAGCTGGCCTGAATTGCCAGGACAATGTCGAACGCAGCCGCGGTCAGCGGGATGCTGCCCTCGGAACTCGAGATCACTTGCTGTTGAGCTTTGCCTTTGCTTCGGGTTGCGCGTCCAGGCACGCACCAACCGACCGCTTGAATCCCCGCATCCAGCGACCGTCGGCCAGCATCTTCGCCAGCCGCACGCGCTCGTCATCGTCGGAAATCTGTACGTAGGTGGTGTTCGCGATCCGGCGCGATGCCCCTTCGACCGTCTTGAGCGCATCCAGCACGTCTGCTTTTGCCTGTGGGTCGCTTGCGGCAACGTCATAGGGGTCGACGCACACGGTGTAACTCGAATCGGCGAGGTCCTGGCTCGGGAACAGGTCGCGCGCGATCCTCAAAAGCGTCTCCCCTTGCCCGGGAGTAAGGTTTTTGAGGCCGGCGGCCCATGCCTTGGAGCCCGTCGCTCCGTTGGAGATGGCCGAGGTCGAAGCCAAGACACCCGCGAACACAAGGACGAGCAAAGATGCCAGCATGAGTGAGGGAGTGTTGCAATGCCGAGCAGTCATGTCTTCGGTCCTCATTGGACTATGCTGTCATTGTTCATGAAATCTACTGCTGCTGCTACCGATGGCCGACGCCATTCCAAGCCCGGTGGCCCAATCTTGAATATGATAGCGAAAGGTCCAGAAACAGAACTCTGAAGTCACCCAGCCGGATCCGGAGGAGCAAGCATATGAGCGCAGTCACACCGAAGGCCACCAATCACGCCAGCCTGCCGCCACTGGCTTCCCGCTTCGTGGACGTTGCGGCGTTACCCTGGGAGAAAAGTTCCTACCCCGGATGCGAGACCAAGACGCTGGTGGTGGACCGCGCATCTGGAGTGCTGACTATCCTGTTGAGAATGGCGCCCGGGGCAAAGTTGCCGGACCACGAACACGTGCTCATCGAGCAGACCTACGTGCTGGCGGGCAGCCTGGTCTGCGGTGAAGGCGTGTGCGGCGCCGGCGATTTCGTTTGGCGTCCTGCAGGCAGCCGTCACGAAGCGTGGGCCGGGCCGGAGGGTGGACTGATGCTTGGGATGTTCCAGATCCCGAACCGGTTCCACAGCGCGGACGGGCGCGAAGTCGACTTCCTCGGCAATGACTGGGAGGAGACCTGGGGCGCAGTGTACGGACGACAAGAGCTGGCCAAATTCGGATAAGGAGAGCCCTGAGATGTGTCCCTTGTGTTCGATGCCACGCCGGCGATTGCTGCGAAGCTTCGCCGCCGGTGCTGCCACCGCGCTGGGTGCGGGAGCGCTCAGCGGCACGGCCGCGTTACTATCGCCGGCCCGCGCGGGTGCAGCCGAGCCGATCATCCTCGGCAAAGGAAAGCACCGCTACCAAGTTGCGGAAGCGTGGGGTGAGCTGCCTCCGGGCATCACGTACCGGGACGCTGCGGCGGTCTGTGTCGACAGCAAAAACGACGTGTACGTCTTCACTCGCGGCGCTCACCCGGTCATCGTCTTTGATCGCAATGGGAAGTTCTTGCGCTCGTGGGGACAGGATATCGGTTTCACCAACGCCCACGGCGCCGCCATTGGACCCGACGATCTGCTTTACCTCACGGATGATCACGGGCACGCGGTGCGCAAATGCACGCCGGACGGCAAGGTGCTGATGACGATCGGAACGCCCAAGGTCCCCGCGCCAGCATTCAGTGGAGATCCGTTCAATCGCTGCACCCACACCGCGTTGTCACCCCAAGGTGAGATCTACGTGTCGGACGGATATCAGAACGCACGCGTGCACAAGTACTCCCCGGACGGCAAGCTGCTGTTCTCGTGGGGCGAGCCGGGGACGGATCCGGGTCAGTTCAATCTCGTGCACAACATTGCGTGTGACGACGAGGGCTGGGTGTACGTCGCGGATCGCGAGAACCATCGCGTGCAAGTGTTCGATGGCAACGGCAAGTATCAGGCGCAGTGGAACAATCTCGCGCGACCATGCGGTCTGTATGTTGCCAGAGGAAAGAACCCGCTCGCGGTCATCGGCGAGCTCGGTCCCGAAACCGCGGCGACCCTCACCAAAGGCGTGCCCAATCTCGGACCCCGCGTCTCGATCGTGTCTGTCCAAGGCGAAATTCTGGCTCATCTCGGGACACAGCCGGTGGGTGAGGGCCCGGGCCAGTTCATCGCACCTCACGGTATCGCGGTGGACTCCCGCGGCGACATCTACGTAGCAGAGGTTTCCAACACCTATTGGCCAGTGCTGTTCGGCAAGAAGCCGGACTACGAGCTGCGTTGCTTGCAGAAGCTGGTCAGGGTGAGCTGACCGTGCAATTCACGGCGGCCGCAAACTCATAGCCAAGGAAGTGCTGGAGAATCGAATGCGACACATTGCGAAGACCGTAACCGGAATGCCCGCCACCGACGGCGCCGGAGTGAAGCTGAAGCGGGTTATCGGCACGCCTGCACTGGATTCGATCGATCCCTTCCTCATGCTCGATGAGTTCGGTTCCGACGATCCCGATGCCTGGATCGCTGGCTTTCCAGATCATCCTCACCGCGGCTTCGAGACGGTGACGATTATGCTCGACGGGCGCGTGAAACATGCAGACTCCGTCGGCAACAAGGGCGTGCTCGAAAGTGGAGACGTGCAATGGATGACGGCTGGCCGCGGGATCATCCACTCGGAGATGCCCGAACGTGCCGATGGCAGGCTGCGTGGATTCCAGCTCTGGGTAAACCTCCCGGCAAGACTGAAGATGAGTCCCCCGCGTTACCAGGACGTTTCCGCTGCGCGCATCGCTTCGATAGTCAGCGGTGGCGCGACAATACGGGTGATCGCGGGGAATGCATTCGGCGCGGCCGGGGCAGCGAGCACACTAATTCCGGTGCGCCTGCTGGATGTGGAGGTCGGTCCCGATGCGACATTCGAGATCGACGTCCCCGACTCGCATGCGTGCTTCGTCTATGTATACG
>JBGPPC010000265.1:0-6279 GCA_041488355.1 Gammaproteobacteria bacterium | reverse complement strand
GGCGGCGCGCGTAGGACTGCAGCTTATGCTTGTAGTCGTCTTGCATCGCTACTTCCTCCATGTTGACAGCAGGCCCTCGGGCCGGAACTTCACGATCGCGACAGCGATCAGGAAGACGAGCATATCGGCCACCACGGGCTTGATGGCCCACGGAAGCGCAGCGCTGGTGGCCCCAACAAACGCTGCACCGACGATCGAACCTTCGAAGCTCCCCATTCCCCCCAGCATGACCGCCAGAAACGACTTGATCAGAAACGGCACGCCCATGTCCGCGTTGAGCGAATAGATCGGGACCATGAGGCCACCGGCAAGGCCAGCGAGCGCGGCGCCGAACGCGAAGGTCGCAGCATAAACGCGGCCGGTGGATATGCCCGACGCGCGCGCCAGCGAGGGGTTTTCCAACGAAGCCCGCACCTGGAGGCCGAAGGATGTGCGGGTCAGCAGCAAGTAGCAGCCAAGCATGATTAACGCGGTAATAAAGATGACGGCCGTGCGCCACTTCGAAATCGACACGTCGCCTACCGAATACGAGCCGACCAGCGGCGCGACGACGTTGTAGAACTGGCCGCCGAGCAGCATGCGCACACCTTCGCGCAGCGCGAGGGCGATAGCATAGGTGCCGAGCATTGCGACGATAGGCGCTGCGTAGAAGCGCCGGATTACGAAACGCTCGAGGATCAGGCCGACGACTGCCACAGCCAGAGGTGCGGCAAGTATCCCGATCCAGACCGGGAGGCCTTGCTGCGCTAGCGTGTACACAGTGTAGGCGCCGAGCAGCACGAACTCTCCGTGGGCGAAGTTGAAGATGCCCATCATGCTTGCGATGACGCCGAGTCCGAGCACGACCAGCACGAAGATCGCGCTGTAGGCGAGCACATCGAAGACAAACGGGATGACGCTCATAACCGCGCGGCACCGATCGGAGATGGGCAGCCGAACTGCAATAAACGTTCCGCGGAGCGGCAGGCCAAGCTGCAACGCTTAAGCTCAGGAATCGTCTCGGAAAGAAGGATGGCAATCCAGCTGCGCGCTAGTCCTCGCTGCTCGCGGACGGTGCGTGCGCCCATCGTGCAGGCACCGAAATGGCGAACGCGGTTGCCGGAGGAGGCGCGCGGCATCGGCACGCGCGAAGGGACAATCGCAACGCGGTCGAGCTGGCGCACCTCGTCTCCTCCCTGTTTCTAGTTTTGATGCCGCGCCGCCGGTTGGTGAGCCAACCGGTCGGCTCAGCGACGCGCAGGACGCCCAGGCTAGCCGCGAGCCTGGCCGGGGTCAAGGCCAGCTTCGACGCCTTGGCGTATGTTACGGTTGCGTGTTCATCCCTCGATCCAGGGCGAAGCCCTGCTACCGCACAGAGAGGTCGCCATGGAATACCGAACCATCTCAGCCGACGATCACATCGACCTGCAGTGGTTGCCGAAGGACCTCTGGCAGAAGCGCGTGCCGCCGCAATGGCGGGAGCGCTGCCCGAGGGTCGCGGATACTTCCGACGGGCCGTATTGGTTCTGCGGCGCCGACCGCTGGGACCCGTGGGGGGGACGCCTGGGCGCTGCCGGTGCGATGGGCGGGCGTCGCCTCGCATTGGAGCGCGGCGGCGTACTGGAACCCGGCGTTCTGCGGCCGACGACGACCGAGCTCCGGCTGGCCGACATGGACCGCGACGGCGTGGACGCTACCGTGATGTATGGCCCCATCGTGCCGCTGCTGATCAAGGATCCGGAGCTGCGCAAGGTCTGCTATCGCGCCTACAACGACTGGCTTGCCGAGTTCTGCGCGTCTGCACCCGCGCGCCTGGTCGGCGTCGGTCTGATCCCGATCGACGACCCCAGCAGCGCGGCGGAGGAAGTGCGCTATCTGCGCAAGATTGGCCTGCGGACATGCATGCTGCTCGCGGCACGTGTGGAGACGCCGCTCTGGGACGAGGCGTGGGAGCCGCTGTGGGAGGCGGCAGCGGAGACTGGCATCCCTATCGGCTTTCACCTGGGCGGCGGGTGGCGCACGGTCGCGGTCAGTGGGCCCAAGGCGGCCGATCCCGGGAACATCGGGGTGCGCGTTTCAGCCTCGCCGTTGCAGATGGACGAGGCGCTCGCGGCCGTCATCTTCTCGGGGGCCCTGGAACGCCATCCCAATCTGAAAATCGTCCTGGCTGAGACCGGGATCGGCTGGCTGCCTTACATGCTCGAGCGAATGGATGACACCTATCAGAAGTTCCTCGACGCTCCTGACTTCTGGCGCAGCCAGAGCCGGCTCGCTCTGGCGATGGCGCCGAGCGCCTATTTCCGCCGCCAGATCTGGGCTACCTTCCAGACCGACCACGCCGGGCTGCGTCTGCTGGACACACTCGGCGAGGACCGCGTGATGTGGGCTTCGGACTACCCGCACGCCGACAGCACCTGGCCCGAGTCGAAGCGGGCGATCGAGGACAACTTCAAGGACATCCCAGCCGGAGCGCGCCGCCGCATCCTCTGCGACAACGCGCGTCAGCTCTACGGGCTCAACTGATCGTTCTAATCCCTCCCGCGCGGGCGGGGAGAGCCTGCCCCGGACTTGATCCGGGGGCGAGGGAGGGGGCGATTGCACCTGGGATCAGGTGATGCTCCGGCCTCGCATCACCTCCCGTCGCAGTGATAGCATTCGCCCCCGGGGAGGACCGCCATGCTCGTCAACTGCGTCGCGTACCAAGACGGCAAAAAACTCGGGGACATCGCGCCGAGTCAGATCAGCGATTACGTCAGCCGGCCGGAGTGCTTCGTGTGGGTCGCCCTCTACGAGCCAACTCTGGAAGAGCTCAACGCGATGAAGGAGGAGTTCGGCCTCCACGAGCTCGCGGTCGAGGACGCGGGCCACGGTCACCAGCGCCCGAAGATCGAGGAGTACGGGGATTCCCTGTTTGCCGTCCTGCAGACGGTCGAGGTCGCCGGTGAGGATCTGAAGGTGGGGGAAGTCGCCGTTTTCGTGGGCCGCAACTATGTCCTGTCGGTCCGCCGCGGCACGGAGCGCGGCTTTACCGATGTCCGTGCACGCTCCGAGCGTGAGCCCGAACTGCTCCGCTATGGCTCGGGCTACGTGTTCTACGCGATCATGGACGCGGTGGTGGACCGTTACTTCCCAGTGCTGGATGCGCTCGAAGTCGAGCTGGAGGAGGTCGAGAAGCGCATCTTCTCCGGTCGCAGCAACCGCGCGATCATCGAGGCGCTCTACGGTTTGAAGCAGAAGCTGATGACGCTCAAGCACGCAGCCGGTCCGCTGCTCGAGGCGACCGGAAAGCTATACGGCGGCCGGGTACCTCAGCCGTGTGCGCGTCTGCAGGAGTACTTCCGCGACATCTACGACCACCTGGTCCGGCTGAACCAGTCGATCGAGAGCTTGCGGGAAATGGTCACCACGGCCATCACGGTAAACCTGTCGCTCCTGACCATACAGGAGAGCGAGGTCACCAAGCGCCTCGCCGCTTACGCCGCCTTGGTCGCCGTGCCAACCATGATCGCGGGCATCTACGGCATGAACTTCCATAACATGCCGGAGCTGACCTGGGAGTGGGGCTACCCGGTATCGGTCGCGACCATGGCCTCGATCGACGGGTATCTTTTCTACCGGTTCCGCAAGGCGAAGTGGCTGTGACGACCCGCGTCTCCGCTCAGCCTCCCGGCGGAAAGAACGCGTAGGTCATCCAGATCAGCACGATCATCAGGACGACGCCGAGCCCGAGGCTCCACTTGATGAGGGACATCTCAACCGGGAGCAGCGGTTCGTAGGGCATTTGCTCCAGCTCTGTTTTGATTTTTGGTTCGTCAGCCATTGCGTTGCCTCCCGATGCTCATCCGGCCGCCAGCGGCGGCTTCACGCCGTGGAAGAAGATCCACGAGATCACCAGTCCGACCCAGATGATAAAGCCGAACAGCGTTACCACATAGACCGCTGCGAGCTTGCCAATCCCTTCCGCCCACAGCTTGCGGAAGTTCGACATCACGCCGATGGTGAAGAAGGTCAGCACGAAAAAGATCACGCGGAAGGTATTTGCTTCCTTCATCGCTGCGCCGATCTTGGCTCCGAACTCCTTCGACGCGCCGAGCGACAGCAGCAGGATGACCACGAAGGTCACGATGTAACCCAGCACGAACTTCGGGAAGCGGTCCCAGATCTCGCTCGCGCGCGCTTTGTCGCCCGCGCGCACGTTGATCCGAGTAGTCCAGATGTAGGCCAGGATGAAAGCCCAGATGCCGATGAAGATATCGATGAAGATCTTCACGGTGGTCGTCGTCCCCAGGATCCCGCCAGCTTCGTACTTGACCCCGCTCGCCGCTGCGGCGGTGAGATACAACGACTCCGTGATTGCTCCGCTCGCCACGGCAGCGCCGTCCGTCTTGACGGCGAGGCCCATCCACGCCGCTGCGACTATGGGCTCGTTCGGCATGATCGCGTGGGCGACGAACGGCAGAATGATCAGCTCGACCACGGCGAAGATCACGACCAGCGAGGAGACCATGATCGGGACGATCGGCCGCGCCCGGATCGCGCCCCCGGTCGCGATCGCTGCCGAAACGCCGCAGATCGAGATGCCAGAGGCGAGCGGTGCCGCCCACTCGCGACTGAACTTGAAGTACTTCCTTGCCACGTAGTAGACAACGGCCCAGTAGATCAGATAGGCCTCGATGATTGCTGCGAGGCCGCGGAACATCAGTGAGCTCGCGAAGCCCAGCTGCTGAGCGGCGGTAACGCCGAGGAACCCGCCGAGGATCACGATCGCGGTCTTGATGTACAGCTCGGGCCGCACCGCCTCCTGCATCCAGGCGGCGAACTTCGGCATGAAATTGCCGACGACCAGCCCGGCCAGCAGTGCGACGATGAACCCGGCCTCGGGCGTCAGCCGTAGCGACCACGAGATGCCGAACGTCTTGAACTGCGCCGGAGTGCTGGCCGCGATGTTCGCCCAGCTGCCGATGATCCACGAAATGTAGCTGAGCCAGAAGACTGCGGTGAACCCCAGCGCGAACCGCTTGACGTCTGCGTTCATGAGCCTCGCACCAACGCTCAGGACCACAAGCAGGACGATATAAGTAGCGATCAGCGCGCCGATCCCGCCGAGCGCAGCGTAGGTCTTGGAGACAGGTGCGAGCGCTTTGGCCAGGTCCACCCATATCGACGTGGACACGACCCATCCGAGCAGGTCGGCGCCGACGAGGGCACCCAGCGCCAGCACGAAGACCAGGAAGCCGATCCAAACGGACAGCCAGTCCTCGCTCATGCCTCTCTTTTGTTCTTGCATGTCATCCTCCCTAACCCGCGCCCGACAGGCTAATCCTTCGGACCCGTGCGTGGCAAGACGCGCCGCAGCCCAAGCAGCGCCCCCCTCCCTCGCGCTCCCCCGCAGGCGGGGGAGGGATGGGGTGGGGGGTCAGTCGCCGATCGACAGTTGCACCAGCGCGTTCGCATCGCTGGAATCTTCTAAGTTGAATATGGCAGCGGCGAGCCGCGCGGCCTGCGCAGGCGTGAGGACAGCAGCCGCGTTCTCCTCGAACTTCGCGACCAGATCTGCGGTGCTCATCGGGTTCTCGGCGGAGCCTCTGTTGTGCTCCTCGATGGCCTCGTGGACCGCCCCGTTGTGCAACGTGACCTTGACCTGGCCCTTGAATCGCTCGGGACCCGGGAAAGTTGGATCGACGTTGTACGTAACCGAGTCGGCGAGACGCAGGATCATCGGATTCTGAAGCGAATGCGGTTGGTACGCGTCCTTTCCAAGACGGCCCGCA
Organism: Gammaproteobacteria bacterium; assembly: GCA_041488355.1. Taxonomy (GTDB): domain Bacteria; phylum Pseudomonadota; class Gammaproteobacteria; order Burkholderiales; family SHXO01; genus SHXO01. The sequence continues at coordinate 529 of JBGPPC010000265.1, read as the reverse complement.
TGCATTGCCTCCGCTAGCGTGTACTGCAGGCTGACGCGCCCATGCGAGTCGGAATTGGGCCGCCGCTTCTCGGCCACTGGCTCGCATACGATCGGAACGATATAGCCCGCGACGGGGCACGCGATCTCTCGCACCGAAGCGGGGTCGATTGCGTGTTGCCGGCGCAGGCGCAGCAACGCGTCGATGTAGGGATGGATCACATGCGCCGCGGGGAATGGCTTGAAGGAAGAGCGGCGGCTCTCCCACGTCACGCCGAGCCCATCCGTGATTCGCGCAAAGTCTCGCGGCGCGTTGCCGTCCGGCAGATGCGAGGCCATGAAGCCGAAACGCCCCTCGAAGACGGCCTTTGGTCCGGTGGTACCGGCGCGGCTGAGAAGAGCCGCGACGATGCCGCTTTGCGCGGCCCAACCCGAATGCAAGTACTTCGAGTCGGTGCCATCGACCCAGCACTGGAGAATGCCCGCCGCGAAGCTGCCAACGATGCCGGCGGCGTTCACGATCTGCTCCTCGCTCAGGCCGAGCAGTTTTC
>JBGPPC010000264.1:0-6372 GCA_041488355.1 Gammaproteobacteria bacterium | reverse complement strand
TCCCACCAGGTGGCCGCGTAGCTGCTCGCCCCATGGCCGCGTGTACGGGAACAGTCGCAGCACGTAGGTGAGCCAGACGTAGGTCGCGAACAGACCGAGTAGCCATGCGCTGACGACGACTAGGCGTCGGGCGAAAGCCAGAAAGTGCCGCGGGTGCACGGCGATGACACCTGCCACCTTCAGCTTCTCCACCTTTGCCCGCAACGCAAAGGACAGGCGTTGGCTCAACCGGCGATTCCCGATGACAATCCCGTACAGGACGCCGGCATAGATGAGTGTTGCCAGCGCAGAAAGCACTACAGCCTTGAGCAGGTGTCGCACACTGGCCTGCTCCTGCGCCTCTCTCAAAGCCAGGCTCAGGGCGCGCACAGCGTCATCCGCTGTCGACTGCAGGGTCGCGCCACCCAGATCATCGACGTCGGCAGGCGTGACGAAGAACACGCTGGCGCCGTCGATCTCGACTGCGATACCCTGGGGGATGGCGCGCGTAGTTACAGTCGAACCGCTGGTCCTGTCCGCGAGCACCTCGATCCGCCGCTGCGCGGCTTCGGCACGCTCGCTTGACGTGTGGCTGAGAAACGGGGTACGGAAGACGACAATCGTACGGTTGTTGAATTCCAGCGGCGCCGGTGCCCCCGCTGCCTTCGTGGCGTCAGCGGCAAGCGGTGCTTCGGCGGCGCCAGCAGCAGACAGGCTGAGCAGTAACGCCGCCAGCATCAACGCTCCAATCAACCGCCACGCCTTAGATCTCACGTTCCCTTGCTCCACTGTTGATGCCGCAAGACTACCTCAGCTCTGGATCTTGGCGCACACCGAAATGGATGGGCGGAATCCCTCGACTTCGCGCGCAAGCTCTCCTCCGAGTCAGCGCAACTGATCGACCCAGCGAATCTCGACCACCTCGTTGTCTGAAGGAAATATCTCTCGGGGCAGCTTCACCTCGAAGAAGTCCGGTTCGCGGCCGAGTGCGTCGACACGAGTTTCCCCAACCCGGCACATCTGAATCGGATGCTGATTTTCCAGGCGGGCAAGCACACATTCGAGCTTCGCTGTACTCGACGTGGCAGTAAAGCTCTCCAGCTCCGGGAAGCCGTGCAAACGCACGAGGACCGTTTCCGGCCATGCGCCTTCCGGCATCTTCAGCCGGGCGCCACCGATGCCCCTCACGTGATAGACATCCACGAGCAAATGATCGGCGGCGCGGATGATCTCGACGCGATCTTGCATGACCTCAGCCGCGCTGGCGAGCGGCAGGGTGGCGAGGAAGATTACGCATGCGGCCCCAGCCCGCGCGCTCAGCCCGGCCAGCGCCATTCGACGATCTCCGGCTTGTCGATGCCGTGCTCGTGGGCGTAGTTGCGGCACTCGATCTGCTGGTTCCGGAACTTCTCCTTGGCGTGCGCGCCCGCGACTTGCAGCCTGGGCACGCGGTCGATCACGTCGATGGCCAGACTGAAGCGGTCGATCTGATTGTTGATCGCCAGTTCCAGCGGCGTGTTGATATTGCCCCTTTCCTTATAGCCCCGCACGTGCATGTTGTCGTGGTTCGTGCGCCGGTAGGCGAGGCGGTGAATCAGCCAGGGATAGCCGTGGAAATTGAAGATCACCGGCTTGTCCCGCGTGAACAAGCTGTCGAAGTCGCGGTCGCTCAGGCCGTGCGGGTGCTCGGATGCGGGCTGCAGCTTGAACAGATCCACCACGTTGACGAAGCGGATCTTGAGGTCCGCAAACGCCTCTCTCAACAGAGCGGTGCCGGCCAGCGCTTCGAGCGTCGGGACGTCTCCTGCGCAAGCTATGACCACATCGGGCTCGACGCCCTCGTCGTTGCTGGCCCGCTTCCAGATGCCGATTCCCTTCTCGCAATGGACGATGGCCGACTCGAGGTCCGTGTACTGCAAGTGGTTCTGCTTGTCGCAGACAATGACGTTGACCAGGTTCTCGCTTCGCAACGCTCGGTCCGCTACGGCCAGCAGGCAATTCGCGTCCGGCGGCAGATAAATCCGCGTGACTTTCGGGCTTTTGTTCACCACCACGTCGATGAAACCGGGGTCCTGGTGGGTGAATCCGTTGTGGTCCTGGCGCCAGACGGTGGACGTGATCAGCAAGTTGAGCGAGGCGATCTCGGCGCGCCAGGACAGCTCGTCGCACGTGGCCAACCATTTGGCGTGCTGGTTGAACATGGAGTCGATGACGTGGACGAAAGCTTCGTAACTGGAGAAGAAACCATGGCGGCCCGTCAGGAGGTAGCCTTCCAGCATCCCCTCCATTGTGTGCTCGGAGAGCATTTCGACCACTCTTCCCTCCGGCGCGAGCTCGCCGCCGTCGGCGTCTTCGGGGAAATACTCCGCAAGCCAGAGCTTCTTGCTCACCTCGTAGATGGCGTTCAGCTTGTTCGAGGTGTTCTCGTCCGGGCCGAACACGCGGAAGTCGTTGGGATTGAGGCGCATGATGTCGCGCAGGAAGGCGCCTAGCGGCCGCGTGTTTTCCGCATAGACCTTGCCCGGCTCGGCCACGTCGACCGCATAGTCGCGGAAGTCGGGCATGCGCAACGCCCTCTTCAGCAGTCCGCCGTTGACGTGGGGGTTGGCGCCCATCCGTCGCTGTCCCTTTGGTGCGAGCGGGCGCAGCTCCGCGACCGGTGCGCCCTGAGCATCGAACAGCTCTTCCGGCTTGTAGCTGCGCATCCAGTCCTCGAACAGCTTCAAGTGCGAGGGATTGCTCTTCACGTCGCCGATCGGAACCTGATGGGCCCGCCAGAAACCTTCGAGCTTGTGTCCGTCGACCTCGGCGGGCGCGGTCCAGCCCTTCGGGCTGCGCAGCACGATCATCGGCCACCTGGGACGCTGCGGCTTGCCGCTGCTGCGCGCGTCCTGCTGCGCGGAGCGGATGTCGGCGACACATTTGTCGAGCGTCGCGGCCATCGCCTGATGCATGCTGTCCGGATCTCCGCCTTCCACAAAATACGGCGTCCAGCCGTACCCGCGGAACAGCTGTTCCACCTCTTCGTGACTGATCCGCGCAAGCAACGTCGGGTTGTTGATCTTGTAGCCATTCAGATTGAGGATCGGCAGCACCGCGCCGTCACGGATCGGGTTGAGGAACTTGTTGACGTGCCAGGCGGTGGCCAGCGGACCAGTCTCGGCTTCGCCGTCACCGACGACCGCTGCGACGATGAGATCGGGGTTGTCGAAGGCGGCCCCGCAAGCATGCGAGAGCACGTAGCCCAGCTCTCCGCCTTCGTGTATCGAGCCCGGCGTCTCCGGCGTGCAGTGGCTGCCGATCCCGCCCGGGAAAGAAAATTCTTTGAAGAACCGCTGCAGGCCTTCCTCGTCCAGGCTCTTTTCTGGATACACCTCAGAATAGGTTCCTTCGAGGTACACGGGCCCCAACACGCCGGGCGCCCCATGCCCGGGTCCAGCGAGAAATATCATGTCGAGGTCGTCACGACAGATGAGGCGGTTGATGTGCGTGTAGACGAAAGACAGCGCGGGGCTCGCACCCCAGTGACCTAGCAACCGGTTCTTGATGTGCTCTGGCTTGAGCGGCTCGCGCAGAAGGGGATTAGCCTGCAGGTAAATCATGCCGAGCGCGAGGTAATTACAGGCGCGCCAGAAGGCGTGCATGCGGCGTAACTCGTCCGCGTTCAGGGGCGCGCCCTGGACTGTGGAACGCGCCTTGCCAAACGCACTCAGGTTGGTGTTGCTCGAGGAAATCGCTGCACCCATCGCCTTGCTCCCTGGCTATCTATCCGGGCTCGAGTCGTCAGCGTCGCCCGGCTATTCCGCGCGCGCGGTTTCGCGTTTAGCGGCCTGGTCCTCCATACTGCGCTGACTGGTAGAGAACCATTCCTCCAGCAAACGGAAGCCGACGGCCAGCAGCGTGGGTCCGAGAAACACGCCGATGAACCCGAACGCCAGCGCCCCACCGAGCACACCGAAGAAGATCAGGATAAACGGCATGTCGCTGCCCTGGCTGATGAACCAGGGCTTGATCACGTTATCCACGCTGCTCACGCCTACACCCCAGATCAGCATGAAGATACCCAGACCAGTCGAACCTTGCTGGAACAGCCAGATCGTAGCGGGCAGCCAGATCAGCGGCGGGCCCACCGGCACAACGGAGAGGAAAAAGGTCAGCAGCGCGAGCAGCGCGGCCCCTGGCACGCCCGCGATGACGAAGCCGATTCCGGCCATCACCGCCTGCACCAATGCCGTGCCCAGAATGCCATAGACGACGCCGCGGATCGTGTTACCCGCGACCGTCAGCAAGTGTCTGCCGCGCTCGCCGCCGATGCGCTCCACTCCCAGGATCAAGCGCCGAGCTGCGGACAGTCCATCGCGGAACAGGAAGAACGCGACAAAGATGCTCAATGCGAGCTCCAGCAAGCCGCGGCCCAGCGCCAGCGCGATCTTCAACATCCATGCGCTGACAGGTTCGACAAAACGCCGGAACTCCTGGGTCAGCTTTGCACGGTCTGCGGCCAGGCTCTCCCAGTATGTCGTCGCCGATTGTCCAACGACCGGCACTTTGGCCAGCCAGGCGGGCGGCGGGGGCGGCCCCGCTTCGATCGAATGCCGGGCTGCCGTGGTGAGTTCCTTTACGCTGTCCGCGAGCGTCGTGCCAATAATCACGAAGGGCAGCAGCACCACCAGGACCATGGCCAGCGTCATCGCGGCCGCAGCCAGCGTGCGGCGTCCGCCAAGCAGCTTAAGGAGCCGCCGATAGATCGGCCAAGTGGAGAAGCAGAGGACCACTGCCCACAGCAACGCGGACACGAACGGCCACAGCACCAGCAGACAGCCGACCAGCAGGATGGCGAGGACGATCCAGCCCAGGTTGCGCTCGATCCGCTTTGCGAGCGTGCTCATCGGAGCAAGCTCAGATGGGAAAGCCTCTGCTTGTCCTTCGTCCTCTTCATGGCTGCCCTGATCTTGGTTGCGAGCCTCACCGCGCCTTCCTTCAGCGCAGCGCGTAGGTGAGCATGTCCAAACCGAAGTATGCGCCATTGCCGAGACCGCTGGCCTCTGCCACGCGCTCGAACACGGGGGCTATAGATCTATGTCCGCAGAGGCTCGATGGCGATATTACCGATCCAACGCGCCATGATTGTCCAACGGCATACAGCGGTGTCCACGCAAGGACACCGCATCACGCTGATGCTGCTGGACTGCCCGCCATGTAAGTGCATTAACGTCCAGCATCGTCCAGACCATTGCGTGTATCTGTTTGCGTAGCTAGTCTGCGATCCGCAGACCATAGGACGGAGAATGGGACGATTGACCGAATCACGGCTACAAGCTTTGCTACAAGCGGGCAAGGCCACCGTCATAGCGTTCGGTGACGGCACTGGTTTGTCCTTCCGCATCACCACGACCGACACCAGAGCCACAGCTCGCTGGCAGCTACGCTACCGACACGCCGGCAAAGCGCATTGGTCGACGCTCGGTCGCTACCCGGAAATCAGCCTCAAGGAAGCGAAGAAGCGGGCCACCAAGGAGCGCGCCGCGATCGCGGAGGGTACGGACCCAGTGGCCGAGCGGCGCCGCTCGAAGCTCGCCCTGAAGGCTGCCAAGACCTTCCGCGAGCTGACCGAGGACTACATGACACGGGCCGTGCCAGACTTGGCGGAGAGCACCCAGCGCGACGTGCGCGGGTTTCTGAAGAATGACATCCTGCCGCGCCTCGGAGATCTGCGCATCGAGGAAATCACGGGCGGTGAGATCGTCCACATGGTCGAGCAGATCGGCAAGCGCTCGGCCGTCGTTGCCCGGCGCGCATTCACCATCACGTCGGTGATCTTCAGCCACGGCATGGCCAAACACCTGGCGCGATCCAATCCTTGTGCGAGCCTCAAGCTCAAGGCCATTTTGGGAAAACCGCAGCCGGTGCGCGAGGCGGTGAGCCTGACCGAAGATCAACTACGCGCTGTCGTGCCGAGGTTGCGTGAGGTTGGACGGGCTAACGCGCTGGCCGTCAAGCTGCTGCTCGCCACTTGCGTCCGCAAGAGAGAGTTGACCCATGCTCGCTGGGAGCACCTGGACCTCGAGCAGAGCCTGTGGAACATCCCTGCCGAGCTCAGCAAGAACGGCAAGCCGTTCACCATCCCATTGCCGGATGTTGTCGTGGGCTGGTTCCGGGAATTGCAGGAGCTTGCATGCGGGAGTCAGTGGGTTCTGCCGGGCCAGAATCGTAGAGACCCGGTGGGCGATAGCACGTTGAATGCTGCGCTGGGCCGTCTTGACCGCACGTTGCCGCGGTTCACCGTCCATGACCTTCGCCGCACCGCGCGTAGCCACCTGGGCGGACTGGGAGTGGACGTGATCGTTGCCGAGAAGTGCCTGAACCACACCTTGGGCGGTCTGATCGATGTCT
>JBGPPC010000263.1:0-6384 GCA_041488355.1 Gammaproteobacteria bacterium | reverse complement strand
TGAAGGCGCCCCCGCGGCCACCGACGTGGACGTGGTAGGACTTCAGCACCCGCCACACGCGCTTGTCCCACTCGATGAGATGGCCGGCACGCACTTCGGTTGCCAATACTTTCGCCATAGCTTAGTGTCCTGTTCCGTTAGTTCGTAGCCGAAAACCTGGGCAGCGCATTTCGGCTTCGACTAGAAGCGCAGAAAAAGCGCGCATTCTACCTCAAGGAAGCTCCACCCCTCGATATTGCGTGCGAGGGTCGGATTGCCCCGGGGCGCGGCTGTCGCCGACAGCAGCGCCGCGCATCCGGGTGGTCGTACCGGCCGCTATAATATGCAGGCAGGACGCTTGAGCACCGACCGGGGTTCAGGGCATTGTCTTGTCGCACGTGCGCCGCCATGTCAGAGCATCCTCACGCTGATCTCACCCCGAGAGCCTGCTGCCCGCTCGCATAGAAACATGACCAAGGTCCCGGCCCACGTCCGGCGCAAGCCGCTGAGTGCGCCGGCAACGCCGGCGCCTACCGCTGCCGCAACGGCCGAGTCGGGCCATGCTCCGGATTTGGCCGAGGTCGTCGCCAGCCTGCCACACCTGCCCGGCGTTTACCGGATGATCGATGGCTCGGGCGAGGTCCTCTATGTCGGCAAGGCCCGTGACCTGAAGAAGCGCGTGGCCTCCTACTTTCAGAAGACCGCATCGCTGGACCCGCGCATCCAGCTGATGGTTGGACAGGTGCACGGACTCGAGACCACCATCACGCGTTCCGAGTCCGAGGCGCTGTTGCTCGAAAACAATCTGATCAAGACGTTTGCGCCGCGCTACAACATCCTTTACCGTGACGACAAATCCTATCCATATCTGGTCCTCTCCGGTCACCCGTTCCCGCGACTCGGATTTCACCGCGGCGCGCTGGACAAGGCCAACCGGTACTTCGGCCCGTTTTCGAGCGCCGGCGCGGTACGCGAGAGCATTCAACTCATGCAGAAGGTGTTCCGCATACGCACCTGCGAGGACACCGTGTTCAGCAACCGCTCGCGTCCGTGTCTGTTGTTCCAGATCAGACGCTGCACCGGACCCTGCGTCGGGTTGATCGACGCGCCGTCTTACATAGAGGATGTGCACAACGCCGAGCTTTTTCTGCTCGGACGCGACGACGAGGTGCTGGAAAGACTGGAAGGCAAGATGGAGCAAGCATCAGTGCGCCAGGACTACGAGGGCGCCGCAGCCTCTCGCGATCAAATCCGGACACTGCGGGCGGTCCGCCAGAAGCAGTTCGTGAGCAGTGGCAATGCGCGCGACGTCGACATCGCGGCGCTGGTGGCTGAAGGCGGGATCATCTGCGTCAACCTGGTGAGCGTGCGCGCCGGCCAGCACCGCGGGGACAAGAGTTTCTTTCCGGAGCATGCCGAAGGCTACGATGCGACTCAGGCGCTGGAGGCTTTCCTGGAGCAGCACTATCTGAACCGTGACGTGCCGCCGCTGATCCTGGTCAATCATCCGATCGATAGCGCCGCCCTGGAGGAGTTGCTCAGCCAGCAGGCAGGGCATCCGGTGCAGATCGCCGCGGCGGCGGCGGGCGAGCGCCGGGCCTGGCTCACCATGGCGGAGACCAATGCGAGGGTTGCGATCGAGCAGGCGGTACATAGGCAGTCCACCCAGGAGGGACGACTGCTGGCGTTGCAACAGGTATTGGGGCTGTCTGGGTCCGCCTCTCGTCTCGAGTGCTTCGACATCAGCCATACTTTCGGCGAGGCTACCGTTGGCGCATGCGTCGTGTACGAGGACGGCGCCATGAAGAAAAGCGAGTATCGACGCTATAACATTCACGGCGTCAAACCCGGAGACGACTACGCCGCAATGCGGCAAGTGCTCGATCGGCGTTATCGCAGAGTTGTGGCAGGCGAAGGAAAGGTCCCCGACCTGATTCTCATCGACGGCGGCAAGGGTCAAGTGTCGACTGCACGCGAAGCGCTGGAGGAAGTCGGACTGGGCAGCGTGCCGCTAATGGGCGTGGCAAAGGGCGAGGAACGCAAGCCCGGCATGGAGCAGCTGATTCTGCCGGAGCGCAGTGAGCCCCTGCGCCTCCCAGCGGATCATCCCGCCCTCCACCTCATTCAACAGGTTCGGGACGAGGCTCACCGGTTCGCCATCACCGGTCACCGCAACCGCCGCGCCCGGGCGCGGCGCACGTCCGTACTGGAGTCCATCACTGGAATCGGAGCCAAGCGCCGGCAAAAACTGTTGTCCCGTTTTGGCGGCTTGCGTGGCTTGATGGCGGCCAGCGTCGACGAGATCGCCCAAGTGGAGGGTATCAACCGCACACTGGCCGAGCGAATTTATCGGGAGTTGCACTGAACCCTCCCTTGAACCCACTCTGCCCATGCCTCTGAACGTTCCGAACCTGCTGACCTGGCTGCGGATCCTGCTGATCCCCGCGTTCTTGGCTGTGTTTTACTTCCCGGACACATGGCTGAGCGGGCCAGACAAGAATCTAACCGCCACGGTGCTGTTCGCTGTAGCGGCCGCGACCGACTGGCTCGACGGCTACCTCGCGCGCACGCTCGATCAAACGTCCGCCTTCGGGGCCTTTCTCGACCCGGTGGCGGACAAGCTCATGGTGGCAGCGGCCCTCATCCTGCTGGTCTGGCTGGGGCGTGTGGACGCCCCGGTCGCGGTCGTCATCATCGGCCGGGAGATTGCGATCTCCGCCCTGCGCGAATGGATGGCAAAGATCGGCAGGAGCAAGAGCGTGGCCGTCAGCTTTCTAGGCAAGATCAAGACCGGGTCTCAGATGGCTGCGATCCTGCTGCTGCTCTATCACGGGATCTTATTCGGCAGCGTCGACACGCAGGACCTGGGCGCGATCCTGATCTACGTCGCGGCCGGCCTCACGCTTTGGTCCATGGCGTACTACCTCAAGATGGCGATGCCCTTCGCGCTCGGAAAGCAGGAGTAGGGGGTGGAATCGCGGGCTGCGCCTGCCTTGACAGGGCGGGGCGGGTCCCTATAATCCCTTGTTCGCTTTCGCGCGGGAATAGCTCAGTGGTAGAGCACAACCTTGCCAAGGTTGGGGTCGCGAGTTCGAGCCTCGTTTCCCGCTCCAGAACTTTGGGGAGACCGAAGGGGTAGCTTCGGCGTTCCCGTTCAGCTTCGATACACGACTAGATCCCCGGCCTCGAGCCGGCGCGCAACCCAGCGCGGCTCGCCTCCGCCCATCCTGTGTCTACGGGGTGCGCGAGGCGAGGTGGACCAAAAAAGCAGTCGCGTGCCCTCCGGTGGCGGGGTGGCAGAGTGGTCATGCAGCGGCCTGCAAAGCCGTGTACGCCGGTTCGATTCCGACCCCCGCCTCCAACAAATCAATCGTTTAGACGGATAACCTCAGTCATCTCGGTCGTCTGAAGTGGCCAAACAAGGCCACGTGCCACTCCAAAAGCTGGCTTAGCTTACCCCAAGCCCCTCGTCTGGATCGGCAGCAGCAGGAAGGATCTCAAGACCTTTCCTGAAGAGGTGCAGGATGTATTTGGTTACGCGCTGCATGTGGCCCAAATGGGAGGCAAGCACCCGGACGCGAAACCGCTAAAGGGATTCGGCAGTGCAGGGACCTTAGAGATCGTTGATGATCACCAGGGTGATACGTATCGAGCGGTGTACACAGTTAGGCTGAGAGGGATGGTGTACGTGTTGCATGCGTTCCAAAAGAAATCCACGACCGGTATTGCGACACGAAAGGAAGACATCGATCTCATCAAGCAACGGCTGAAGCAGGCGCAGGAACTCTATAAGCAGGAGTATGGGAAATGAAAAAACAAGCGATTGTGGCTGAAAAAAGCAGCGGGAACGTGTTCGCGGACCTCGGTCTGCCTAATGCGGAAGATCGCCTAGCTAAAGCCGAGCTCGCGCGCAAGATCAACGAGATCATTGGTAAGCGGCGCCTCACGCAGGTAGAAGCGGCAGAGCTGCTCGGGATCGATCAACCAAAGATCTCCGCCCTGGCTCGCGGGCGGCTCGAGGGCTTCTCGTTGGAGCGGCTGATGCGCTTCTTGAATGTCCTGGGCCGGGATGTGGAGATTGTCGTCAAACCTAAGACCAGGGGCCGCCGACGCGCTTCAGTGAGCGTCGTCTAGAGCCCGGGAAAGACCAAGCAATCTGCGCTCGGAGCTTCTGCGGGCGCACTTTTGCGATTCTTCGACGCCAACAACGTGCAAAGGTCCGGCTGGCCCGAGAAGCCTCAGGCTCAGCCGATGAGCCTCCCAACGCCTACGATGAGAGCAACCGCCGCGCAGGCCTGGACCGCGACGGCGCATCTGGCCGAGCGCTTCCGCCTGATCCTCTACGACGCCGTCTATTTGGAGTTGGCGCAGCGTCTCGGTCTGCCGCAATTTGCGGCTGTTGTTTCATCAAAACCTTGCGCCCAGCGCAGTGTTTTAGGGCTTGGTAGCGTCCTTGACGGCTTCTTTCAGGTTGCCGATATTTTGCTGCACTTTGCCTTCGACCTGTTTCTTCAGACCCTTCTCCGACATGATCACCAACGCGCATGTCTGGACGCCCGACACAACGCGAACCCAAACCGCTGGGCCGAAGGCCATACTCCCGGGGCTAGATGCGGGTGAGTACCTATGTTCAGATCGCGCCAGCCGAGGTGGAAGGCGGAAAGCAGGCTAAAGTATAGGCCATGGAGCACAGATGCTGTATTCGCGCCGCGGGAGGCGACGAAAGCCGCGCACGCGGAGAGCGTGCAGGCGCGCCGCCCTCGCCTGCGACTCACCGTTGCGTCGCGAAGACGGTGCGGGCTCCCCATAGAGGAGGACTTCTGAAACGGGTATTTTTCGGTGCCATTTTCTGCCTAGCCATGTCGTGCGCGCCCGCAGCTGCCGCAGAGCCAGACCGAGCTTATTGTGAATTGGCCGGATATTTCTCCGGCCAGGGCGACAAGTTTTTAAGTAGCGTCGCATTGCAAGGGGTATTCAACCAAGGGCTCTTTGAAGACTCTCAGTGTCGGCTCATTTCGCAACGCGCCGAAGAAATCGGCAAGCTGGTCGCTGCGGGCCACCAAGCACTCGCGTCAGACGCTAACACCATCCGTAAGGCAGAGTCCTTCAGATCAAAGGTCCTAAACTTTATCTTGAAGGGCGCGGGTGGGGCGCATTAGGACGAACGCGGGTCGATGCTCGCCTATTCTGTGTCGAGGTTCTGGCCGACAGTGCTGTCCCCTTGGTGGCGCCGCGAAGGCTCGCCGGCTCGATTTCGCCTAAGGGACATGCCAATTGGTTGGCGTCCCAGGGAAAGTTCGATACCAACAACTAGCCCGACCAACGCCAAGATCCAGACGACATTGGTAGCAGCCCCTGCTATTCCGGAAAAACCGAGCACCGTCGCAACGAGTGCCACTGCAACGAACGCTATCGCGCAGCTCAGCATGACGACCTTCTTTCCAGGAGCATCGCGTAAGCCTCCGAAGCCAAGTCCTCAATTACCGCCTCGACCTGATGCAGTACGAGGGTCCGAAAGAACTTCTCGTCCCTAAACGTATCGTGATCCACTCTTACCACGCGCTTGCGGCTCCCGTAGGTAAATTGGATCTGGTGTGCAATCAGCCCGGAGGAGGCTCGGCCACGTGACGGGCTCTCGATGATGATTCCCGACTTCACCGCCAAGCAGCTACAGCTGCTCAAGGAGGCGCTCCCACGGCTCACTCGGATCGCGGTCCTGTGGAATCCGGCTGCGCCGTATCACCCTAAGGTGATCGAGGAACTCAAAGCTGCGGCGCCCTCGCTGTCGATCGAACTAAGTTTCGTGGATTGCGAACGGACGAGCAGTTCGGTCCGGCGTTCTCGGCAATGACCCGAGTGCGTGCAGAGGCGTTGTACGTCATCGGTGACCCTTTTTTCGCTAGTCATGGAACGACGCTTCTCAAGCTGGCCTCGAAGGCCAGGCTACCAGTGATAAGCGTGTCGAGGCAGTTCGCAGAGGGCGGCGCACTTATATCCTATGGGCCGAACATCGGCGATGTGTTTCGCCGATCAGCCGGGTACGTCGACAAGATCCTGAAGGGCGCCAAACCAGGCGACTTGGCGATCGAGCAACCAACCCAGTTCGAGTTCTTAGTCAATCTCAAGACTGCAAAGGCACTTGGCATAACTATCCCAGAATCGATCCTGCTGCAAGCGGATGAGGTGATTAGGTGATTCGGCGTTCCTCACTCGTAGCCCTTGTAGCGACTCTGGCTCGTCGCTAACACATGGGCACAGGAACCGACCAAAGTGCCAGTCGTGGGTATGCTCATGGTCGCGGCGGGGCCAAACGAAACAATCGTCCAAGCGTTGCGCGATGGGCTGCGTGAACTGGGGTACGTGGAAGGCCGCGACTTCCGGTTTGAGCACCGGACCGCCGAGGGT
>JBGPPC010000262.1:0-6417 GCA_041488355.1 Gammaproteobacteria bacterium | reverse complement strand
TTCGTACTTCGGCAGTTCGCGTCCGTCGAGCTGGATGTTCGCGTGCCAACCGAAGGGGTGCACGCGCGCCATGATCTGGTCAATCTTGTCGAAGCCGACCGCGCCGTTGGGGAGGTGGAAGAAACGCTGCGCGACGATGCCGCCCTGGGTCAGCCGCTCGATCTCCGCATCGGAGACCTCGGGCATCACCACGCCGACGCCCTTCGCACCGGGTCCGAGCGTCCGGATCGAATCCAAGGTGACGCGGTTGTCGGCGCGGTAGGCATTGGGCTGCACGACGATCACGCGCTGCAGGCCGAGCCGCCTTTGCAGTTCGCGGTACATCGGGACGGTGAAGTTCCCGGGCAGAGGCGGGCCTCCCGGTGCGGGCGGCACGCTCTGGTCGTAGAAGTGCATGTGAGTGTCGCATGCGTCGGGTGAAGCTTTCAGTCTTGGAGATGTGGTGGTCATTCGGGTGGTCCGTGCTGTGGGCGTCCCTGGGTTCCGCTGCGCTTCACCCAGGCTACACGGCGTGGTCCACGCTACAGCGCCGGCAGTTATTTCCGCCAAGCCACGCCTTATCCGCCCTGCAGCTCGCCGAACAGCACCCATTTCTTCCCGTCGAAGCGCATGAGCTGCATCTGCTTGATCAGCCGGTAGTCCGTCGGGCTCGTGTTGAGCTTGATGCCCGGCAAGTGCATGGGCAACTCGAGGTTCTTGATATTGGTGGCATTGCGCAGCAGGTTTTCGCGCGTGAGATCGTCACCGCATTGCGTGAGGATATGCACCATCAGCTGGCCGGTGAGATAGCCCCACACGTTGAGCTGATCGGTCACGTCCCCATCCGGCTGATACTTCTTCATCCAGGCTAGCCATTCCTGGAACCCGGGATCGTTCTTCCAGCGCGGATCGGCTGGGTCCTTCACGAAGCCGCCTGTGATGATGCCTACCGCCTTCTCCGAACCGGCCGGCGTCAGCACCGCGCCGATCGAGCTCGCCGGGTATGGCACGAACTCCAGCGGCCGCCACCCGATGTCGTATACCTTGCGGATTGCCTGAGCGGCGAACTTCGGTGTTGAGAAGTTGAAGAACGTGTCTGCGCCCGACGCCTGTAAGGTCACGATCTGCGAATCGATGGTCGGATCGGTGACTTCGTAGCTGGCCGTCGCAATGACCATCTGATCGGCCTTGGCCCCCAGCGCCTCGCGCAGACCCTTGAGAAGGTCCTTGCCGTAATCGTCGTTCTGATACAGCGCCGCTACTTTCGCGTTTGGCCGTTGCGCCAGCAGGTACTTCCCAAAAATCTGCGTCTCAGTACTCGAGTTTGGTGGCCACGACATGGCCCCGGGGAAGCCCGCGGGATCGTTCCACTTGTTCGCGCTGCTGTGAAGCAGGAGCTGAGGCACCTTCTTCGCGTTCAGGTATTTGTGGATCGCGGTGTTCGGTGCTGTGCCAAGCGGGCTGAAGATGGCCATCACCTCTTCCTCTTCGACCAGCTTGCGCACCTGCTCCACCGTCCGGGCCGGGTTATAGCCGTCGTCCAGGCTGATCAACCGGATCTTGCGGCCGTTGACGCCGCCGCGTTGGTTGATCATCTCGAAGTAGGCAAGCTCGGCTTTGCCGATCGCGCTGTAGGCCGACGCCGGTCCGCTGTAGGGCATGGTCTGGCCCAGCTTGATCTCGGTATCGGTTACGCCTGGCGCGTATTTTTTGTCTGCGCTCAGCGCATACCCACAGCTCAGTGCCGCGGCTACCAGGAACAGCGTCGGCTTTGCGTGTCTCATCCAGTTCTCCGTGGCGGTTAATTCAGGCATACCGGCAGATGTCGGAATCCGCGGAACCGGATGCGTCGATCACGTTGCGGTGACCCGGCCAGATCCAGATTGGGAAATCGAACCAAGGTTCGGCCGATGGCGATCCGCGCCTCGAGCCGAGCGACGTTCATTCCCGCGCAGGCGTGATCGGCGTGCCCGAACGCGATGTGACGGTTAGGCTTCCGCCCGACATCGAGACGTTCGGGATCCGGGAACTGAGCGGGATCGCGATTGGCCGCGCCCACACCAAGGGTAATGAAGGTGCCCGCCGGGAAGCCGCGGCCGCCGATCTCGGTTTTCGCGGTGGTCACGCGGTTGTTGAGCTGCAGTGGACTCTCGAAGCGCAGCAGCTCCTCCACCGCGCTCGCGATCAATTCCGGGTTGGCGCGCAATCGCTCGAACTCGGCACGATGTGCGAGCAACGCATGCACGCCATTGCCGATGAGGTTGGTGGTCGTTTCGTGCCCGGCGTTGAGCAAGAAGATGCAATTGTGCAGCAGCTCGACCTCCGTCAAGCGCTCGCCGTCGATCTCACCGTGGATCAACCGCGTCAGCACGTCGCTCTCCGGGTCTCTCGGCTGCTTGCGCCGCTCCGCGACGAGCGTTTTCAAATACGCAAGGAACTCGCGCACCGCGTTATTGCCGCGATCGAGCAGATCAGGCGTGGGCGCCGGCTCCAACGCCGAGAGAATGGCGAGCGACCATCCACGCAGCGGACCGCGCTCCTCGCGCGGCACCTCCAGCAGGTTGCCGATGACTTCCACTGGAATCTGTGCAGCGAAGTCTTCGATCAGATCGGGCTGTCGCTTCGCCGCCATTTGGTCGAGCAGCCGGTCGACGAGCGTTGCGACGTCTGCCTCCATGCGTGCGATCGCCCGCTGATTGAGTGCGCCCATTATCAGGCGTCGTACGCGTGTGTGCAGAGGCGGGTCGTTGAATACCAGGCTCGTCGTGTGATGCTCGTACAGAGGACTCGCGCCAAACTTGGGCTGGAACTCGGCCTTCTTGTCGGAGCTTGCGCGCGGATCGCGATACACGTTGACTACATCCCCATAGCGCGTGAGCAGCAGCGCCCCGTTTTCCAGCTCGTGTATCGGTTCGTGCTGACGCAGCAGTGCGTAGTACCGGTAGGGGTCGTCGATGAAGTCGGCCGGGACGCTGGTCAATTGGAAAGCGCGCGCGAGCTGCTGCTCCTCATTCAGGCTCGCGGCCAGGTTGCTCACCTTGCTGCCTCGAATCCTGGATCCCACCCCGAACTAGGACCTTTCGGGGTGACGACGCTGGGAAGACGGCACGCACGACTGGGCGCTTTGGCCATCGCGAACCGAACTCACGGATACGCGAATGGCAGCGGATACGGCCGGCCAAACGGCCGCCCCGCGCGTACCGTCTGCACAGGTTTGAGCCAGCGAGTGCCCTGACGCGTGTTCTTGCGCGTATCCACGAACGTCACCGGTGCCTCGACCAGCTCCAGGATCGCTACATCCGCCGGCGCGCCGACCTGCAGCGTGCCCAGCTTCTCCACGCGGCCGATGACCCGTGCGGGATTGATCGTGGCCATCGCGACCACCTCCTCCAGATTGAACCCCAGGTTGAGGAACTTGCTCATGACCCAGGGCAGGTACGGCATGCCGGGTGTGTTGCCGCTGACGGCGTGGATATCGCTGCTGATGGTGTCGGGGACAAGGCCTTGCGCGATGGCCGGTTCGGCCACCGTGTAGTCGAAACTACCGCCACCATGTCCGACGTCGATGACTACGCCGCGCTTCTTGGCTTCGAGCGCAGCGGGCAGCAGCTTGCCGTCCTGCACCGTGTTGTTGCCGGCCCCGCTATAGGTGTGAGTGACGATATCTCCGGGACGGAGCAGCTCGAGCAACTGATTGAGATCGCCGGGGGCGTCTCCGATGTGGCACATCACGCGCGCTCCACCGCCCGCGCGTTGCGCTGCCGCGAGCGCACGCTTCAGAGGCTCCAATCCATTCCCGCCTACGACGTTCTTGGATATGCGCACCTTCACACCGATTGCGACGTCGGGGTTTTCGGCTACTGTCCTGGCTGCGGCCTCCACGTCCATGTAATCGAGATTGAGCTCCTCGCCGACGGGGAACCCGGCCAGCCCGATGCTCGAGATGTGGACGAAAGCGAAGATCCGCGAGCGCGACTGCGCGATGATGTAGTGCTTGAACGCGGAGAAGTTATTCGCCCCGGCGTCGCCCGCTGAAACATAGGTCGTCGTAGCGGTGTAGGGCACCAGCTCGTCCGCGGGGAGTCCCAGGGCCGAGGCCTGCGGGTAGACGTGGGCGTGGAGATCGACAAGGCCTGGCAACACCAGCTTCCCTGACGCGTCTATGGACTGGGCCGCGCGATCGTTCGGGATGTTCGCCTCTATCGCGGCAATGCGTCCCCAGCGAATACCTACATCCCGTCGTGCGCGCAGCGCCTGGCTCGGATCAATAACCTCCCCGCCGCGCACGACGAGGTCGAAGCGGTCGTCTGCCCGTGCAAAACTGGACAGGATTGCCGAGGGACAGAGGCTCGCGATGGCTGCAGCGCTCGATCTGCGCAGGAAGGCACGGCGTCCGAGCGAGTTCATGCGATCGAGATTGTGGGATGACCTGACACACAGCGCCCCTCCCTCTGGACCGGAGGAGGGAGGGGGCGGGAATTTCCTCAGGCTTCGTACTTGAAGGACAGCAGAACCCGCGTACGGTAGGCCACGACTTTCCCGTTGTCGACCTTCATGTCCATCTTCACGACTTCGGCGATGCGCAAATCGCGCAGCGACCCGGCTGCGGTCTCCACTGCGTGCATGGCCGCGTCTTCCCAGGATTTGGCGCTCGTTCCGATGACCTCGATAACCCTGTAGACGGGGTCCTTCGCCCCCTTCGCGCTTTTCTTAGCCATGCGTCTCCTCCTTTGGATGAGTTTTTGGGAACTTGATCCTGCACGCGTACCACCCCCATCCTACCCCGGCGGCGGTCGCGAATCTACCTTGGGACGAGCGGGGGTCCTGAGAGCTTGCAGAGGGCTAGCCGCGGTCGCTTGCCCGGGCTAGTACGTTTTCCAATGGCATAGCTTGTCCGACGGCGGCCACGAGTACCTCGGCAGGATGCTCGTCGGCGCTGCGTTACCGGCGCTGCAGTGAAATAACTACGGTGTGTGCTTCGAATCCCACTGGTGGAGAATCGAGACTTGCCCCCGCCCCCGCCCCCGTCTCGGTCTCCGGGCGCCTGGGTTCGGGCGCGCCGGGACCGGGATTCTCAGCAGGCGTTGAAGCGGGACTTTACTGCTCCTTGGCGGTCGTGACCGTGACCTCAACGCGCCGGTCTGGCTGCAGGCAATCGATCAACTTTTGCTTCCCCTGCGCCTTGCAGTCCTTGTAGCTCGCGAATTCCTGCGTTTCGCCGCGCGCCTCGACTCTGATCTTCCCCTTCGGAATACCATTGCTCACGAGATATCGCGTGACAGACGCGGCCCGCCGCTCTGACAATTTCTGGTTGTACGCCTCAGTGCCGATCGGGTCGGCATATCCGAGCGTGATGACTTCACCGTAAGGGATTCCTTTAAGCTGCTGAATCAAGTCGTCCAGTCTCTTTCGAGCTTCGGCGCCGATCGAGTCTTGGTCGAAGCCAAACAGCGGCTCCGCTTCTACGGTGACGGTCATGGGCAGCATGGTCACAGGCCGCTGCTTGGGCTCTTGGGCCTGCGCCACCTTCCTTTCTGACAGGCTCTCAGGTGTGCGAACAAAATCCTCTGGCGCAGCCGCTGTGCCTTCGTCTGTGTACTCCTCGGTCGCAATGGCCTCATCCTTGGCAGCGGGTGCGTCGTCGGTGAACTGCTGCGCAACGACGTCGTCGTCCTTGGCGGGAGCTGCGTCGTCAGTGAACTGCTGCGCAACGACGTCGTCGTCCTTGGCGGGAGCTGCGTCGTCGGTGAAGTGCTGGTGTCCAGCGGCACCGTCGTCCGTGACCGCGCGTGCATCGTCGGTGAACTGCTCCGGCGCGACGACGGCCTCGTCTTTGGCGGGGCCGGCATCATCCGTGAACTGGTTCTGTGCGAGAGCAGGTTCTTTCTCCGGGACAACTTCGTCGGCCACGAACGGGTGCTGCGCGAAATTTTCCTCTGGAGTTGCGGTATCGGTTTCGTCCGTGAATCGATCGGCATTGGGGGAGCCCTCGTCATTTTGCGCCGCCGCCTCGTCCTCGAACCGCTCCGGTCGAGCAGCGCTCTCGGTCGGCTCGCCAGCGCCCTCATCTCTGAACACTGGGGGTGTCGGCGTCTCCTCTGCGGCCGTCGCGCGGGGGACCGCTGGGTCTTCATAAGGGGGCGGTTGATAACCCGTTACAGCCGCCTGAGGCTTTTGAGTCAGCGCGCCGGTCGTATGGTGGGCGTTGGATGCGCAGCCAACCAGCACGGCGGCGAGCAGCATCGGTATGGGCTTGAGAATTGGTGCTCGCAATGCAAGACTCCGTAAGCGGGTTGAATGCGTTGCCTGTATCGGATTGCGGTTCGCCATGCGTATCTGCTCCTGAGGATTCGCGGTGGGGTCGCGACTGAAAGCTGGTACCGAACAAAAAAGCTGCTAAAGGTCAGAACGTTCGCGTTGAAATCGGGCGGTGCAGCT
>JBGPPC010000261.1:0-6436 GCA_041488355.1 Gammaproteobacteria bacterium | reverse complement strand
CGAGTCGGTTGCTTGGGAAGGCGCGCGGAACTACCCTTGCGTGCAGCCATAATGCGAACCTCTCTTACCAGGTTGCTTGTGGTCAGGGGCGCTCGGTGCTTACTCACCGGGCGTCCCGTTCATTGCGCCGTCTTACGCCGCGGCGCGTCGGAAACCGATCACGTTCTCTCCGGCACACAGAGAGTCAATAAAGTCGGCCCAGTGCTGCATCATTGCCCGCCGCTCCTCGAGGTACTCGGCCCGGTTGTAGGATGCCCGGACTTGGTTGCTTTCATCGTGTGCCAGTTGACGTTCGATCACGTCGCTTCGATATCCCAGCTCGTTGAGGATGGTGCTGGCCGTGCTTCGAAAGCCGTGAGCTGACAGGCGACCGCCATAGCCCATGAGCACCAATGCCGCGTTGAAGGTGGAGGTGCTCATCGCGTGGCGTGGCCTGCTGCGATTCGGGAACAGATGCCGCTGCGTGCCTGTGAGTTTCTGCAGCTCACGTAGCAGCGCGATCGCTTGAGAGGACAATGGGACAACGTGATCGCGTCGACCTTTCATCCGTGAGGCCGGGATGCGCCAGAGAGCCGCATCCAGGTCAATCTCTGACCATTCGGAGCCCGCCATCTCACTCGGACGCACGAACGTCAGCAGCAGAAGCCGCAGAGCGATCTTTGTTGTCGGTGTGCCGCTGTAGGCGTCGAGTGCCTTCACGAAGACTGGGATCTCGCCCACAGGCAACGGCTTGCGATGCTGGACGGCGGGTCGAGAGACTGCGCCTTTCAGGGCTGCAGCTGGGTCGCTGTCGACTCGCAATGTCGCCGCGGCAAATCGGAAGACCTGGCTGCACAATTGGCGAATTAGGAGGGCCACAACTTCCGCGCCGCGTTGCTCTGCACCCTGAATGATTGGCAACAGGTGTGCCGCTGTGATGGCGGAGATCGGCAGTGCGCCGATGTACGGAAAGACTTCATCCTCGAGGCGACGCTTGACTCGCTCCGCGTAGGATGTCGACCACTTAGACGAGCATCTGTCCATCCATTCGCGGGCGACGGCCTGGAAGGTATTGGCGCCTTCGGAGGCCTGGCGCAACTTTGTGGCTTTCCTCTCGTGAGCCGGGTGCCTTCCGCTCTTCACCAAGGCCCGCCACTTCTCCCGTTCGATCCTCGCCTCCGATAGCGTCATGCGCCCGGATGCGATGCGTACCCGGGCCTGTTCATCTGTCTCGCCAATCGGGGCTTGGCAATACTCGCCGGCAGCAAAAACGTTTTCCTTCCCGTTGATGCGGTAGCGATAGCGCCACAGCTTGCTGCCGCTGGGTGCGAGCTCCAAAACCAGCCCACGGCTATCCGCGAGCTTGCGGGTCTTGCCTTTCGCCCGAGCCTTGCTGATCTGCGTGTCTGTTAGAGGCATTTGCGGGTATCCTGAGGTCGAATCCCTCAAATCTACCCGCTTTATATGTGGATTGCAATGGATGGACCTGGACGGCAATGAATCTTAACTCTCCGTTATTCATGCACTTTTAGAAGCGGCTTGGACAGGACTGGACACTCGTGGACTCAATTGTCTGTTATCGTGTGTGACCACGAACCCGTCAAGCTGCTCCACGCCTTGCGCGCGCAAAAACGGGACGACGACTCGATTGCCGGCATCCGTGTCACTGGAGAAGGCGGGGCCCGCGTCATATAGCAGCGCGTGGCGATGGGTGCGCACCACCGCGCTGAGGCCTTGCCCGACGTCGAGTACGTCGACCCAGAGCTCGCCAGGCGCGGGGCCAGACGCCTTGACCACGACGAGCGGCAGAAACGCGACGAGGCCCAGCCAACGCCCCGGTATTCCCCGAGGTGCCAGAACCCACAACGCGCCGAGCAACGCGAGCGGCACCGCCCACCACGGTGGCGCATGCTGCTGCCATACGGCCGCGGGCAGCGCGCTCATCCAGTGCAGCGCCGCGGTGCAAAGCGTCATCAGCCAGGCGGCGAGCTGAAGCAGCCAGTCCACCGGCAACAACACCCCGATCAAAGTCAATGGAACAACGCCCAGGCTCACCAGAGGAATCGCTACCGCATTCGCCAACGGCGAGACCACCGAAACTTGCTGGAACATGGCGAGGAGAATGGGCGTCAGGCCGATGGTCACAGCCCATTGCACCCGCCCCCAGTTGACGAACCAAGTTGGCTGCCCGATGCGCCCCAGGGTCACATACATGATCAACGCCACCGCGCCAAAGGACAGCCAGAAACCCGGCGCCAGGACACACATGGGGTCGACTACCGTCGCCACGAGCAGCGCAAGGGCCAACACAGCCAGCGGCTCGCTCGCCAGCCCCAACAACAGACCTGCTGCCACCGCCGCCAACATGTATACCGTCCTCTGGGCCGGTACCGCAAAACCTGCCAGCAGCGCATAGCCGCAGGCCACCAACAACCCAGCGATGGCGGCCGCCTTGACCGCCGCCAGGCGAGCCACCAACGCCGGGGAGCTGCGCCACGACCACAACACGATCGCGAACGCCAACCCGGACACCATGGTGATGTGCAGACCTGAAATGCTCATCAGGTGGTTTACGCCGGTTCGGGTAAACACTGTCCACTCGCCGCGGGAGATCGCCTGCTGGTCGCCGACTGCCAGCGCCACGAGCACGCCTGCGCTCGACTCGCCGGGCAACGCGGACACGATGCGATTGCGGATCCATTCGCGGGCACGCTCAACGAGGTAGGAGGGGTGCCACACCATGGACTGCAAGAGCCGGTTCGACGGCTCGACACGCACGTAGCCTGTGGCACGGATACCGCGCTCGAGCAACCATGCCTCGACATCGAACCCATTGGGATTGGCCAGGCCGTGCGGGCGGCGCAGGCGCACGCTGAGATCCCAGCGCTCACCGGCATGAAGAGATGCCGGCGGGGTACCACTTCCCTCGGCATACCAGAAGACGGTAATGTGCCGCGGCACGCGGGCGGGCGGCGTGGTGACCTGCTCCACGTCGAACTCGAAGCGCGCGCCGCGATCGGTCACCTCCGGCAGGGCCGCGATCACGCCGCGCACGCTGACGTCCCGGCCCTCCCACTCGGGCGGCAGGTAGTCGGCGAGCTTCACATGGGCCACCAATGCGGCCCACAGAAAGCCTCCGGCAAACCACAGCGACGCGGTACCTGCCCGCCGCAGGAACAGTCGGCCCGGACCGCCAGCAGCGGGCACCAGCGACCATGCGAGGACTGTGGCCGCGAACGGGTACAGCCACAAGACGCTAGGCAGGTCGGGCTGCTGCTGCAGCCATGCCACGCCCAGCACAAGCAAGGCTACGTTCAGGAGCATGCGGCCAACTATAGGCTCACCCAGCCGCGCCGGCACTGGCTTGCACGGGTGCGTGTCCGTGAGGGTTTTCTGCATGGCACCCTGCACAAAAGAAAACCCCGCCTCGCGGGCGGGGTCAAGTGAGACTTTGGTTTCGTCTTGTGTTTTTTTCTTCTTGTCTTTTCTGTCAGTTCAGCACGCGTCGCTTCGCCAAGCCCATCCCGGCGAACCCGAGGCCCAGAAGAGCGAGGGTGGCGGGTTCCGGTACCGGAAAGCCCGAGGTCGTAACCCTCAGGTCCGTGTTGCTCAGCGGAAGAGTGCCCGCACCATCGAAATAGTAAGCATCGCCGACGCTGCCCGAGATGTCCTGCGCGCCGACGGTGAGGTGGTTGGCGTCGCCCTTGCCAATCGCCCCGTATGCAAAGGTGATGTCCTCGCCCGGATGCGCATCGCCTGTCACTCCGATCCACACCTCGAACGAATCTAGCGTGTTGTCGCTGAGGTTCTGAACACCGGCCCAGTCAACTACGAACCAGCTGTCGGCACCGTCTGTTAACACACCGGAGCGAATCGCACCGGCTGCCCCTGGATCGAGGTCAGTCCAGAACGGCGCGAGGATGTTCGCCGGGGCGCCCGAGCTGGGCAGAACAGTGTTCACAGACTGCGCGCCCGGGTCGGCGCTTCCGCCGACGACGAGGAACCCGTTACTGGCGATACCGATCTGGTTCCACGTCTGTCCCGCGTACTGAAATGCCGGAGTGTTTTGGTTGATGGTTGTGTTGTCGCCGAATCCAGCGATAGGCTGGATCAAGAACGAGGAGAGCGGTATGTAGCCAATCGGATTTCCCGGGGCTGTGACGACGATTGAAGCGGCGTTGGCCACCGTGCAGAGCAGGAAAACAGCGAAGGCAGCGGCAAAATTTGCGAGGCGACACATAGTGTAGCCCCTAGGTACAAGACGATCGCATAACGTTATTTCTCGGAATCGGGCTCTTGCCCTGCTTGTACGCATGCCCTAAGCATGAATTACACCGTTGTATATTTCGTCATCTTTTGAGGTCGTTAGGCGTTTCACACTCGCGAAGGACAAGGCGGGTGTAAGCTCCGCCGACGGTGGTGCCAGCGGCTTGGCACCGAGTTACGCGAGCAACCGGCCTGTCGGGCGATATTCATGGGGGCGATCTCCCATTGCATGTCGGCGAACGGGCGTGCCATGCCAAAAAAGTACTTCAAAAAATACCTCCCCAGTCATGAATCCGTCCGCGGCAGTCGCTACATCGGGATCCTTGGCTCGGCCCTCCACCACCCCAATCTCTGGCACCTGAACCGGCGCTCGGTTGCGGGCGGCGTAGCGATTGGAATGCTGTGCGGGATGATTCCGGCTCCGGTCCAGATGTTCTCGGCTGCGATCCTGGCCGTGGTCCTGCGCGTGAACCTGTCGGTGGCCATGGCGGCGACGTGGTACATAAATCCGTTTACGGTCGTCCCGCTTTACTACCTTGCCTACAAGATCGGAACCCTCGTGACTGGACACGCGCCGGCGACGAGCGCTCCGCCGCCGATCCATCTAAGTCTGGACAACATCGGGGATTGGGTATCTGTCCTGCGGGAATGGATCAGTGCGCTAGGTAAGCCCTTTGTCGTGGGACTGTGCACCCTGGGGGCCGCGCTGTCGGTAGCGAGTTACTTCGCAGTGCGTGGGGCCTGGCGCCTCTACATCGTTACGGCGTGGCGCCAGCGCCAACGTGCGCGGCGCGACGAGTCTTGAATCACGAGTCGCGTTTTACCGGGTGAAGAAGACCATCGTCCAGTCTCAGAACCCGGTCCATCTTCGCCGCGACGCTGTGATCGTGCGTGACGATGACCAAACTGGTACCGAGATTCCGATTGAGTTGGAGCATCAGCTCCATGACTCCCTCTGCCGTGTGGCGGTCGAGATTTCCGGTGGGCTCGTCGGCCAAAAGGCAGGCTGGCCGCGTGACCAGACCGCGCGCCAATGCCGCCCGCTGACGCTCACCGCCTGATAGCTCGCCCGGCGTGTGGGTGAGCCGGTGAGACAGGCCGACCTGCCCGAGCATCAGAGCTGCCTGGCTTCGCGCCTCGGCCGCGGACAGGCGTCTGATCAACAACGGCATCGCGACGTTCTCCTGCGCGCTGAACTCCTGCAGCAGGTGATGAAACTGGTAGACGAACCCCAGCGCCTGATTGCGGATCCGACCTTTTTCCGCTTCGCTTACCGAGGCGATGTCCTTGCCCTGGATCAGGACCTCGCCTGCGCTGGGCGCGTCGAGCCCGCCCAGCAGGTGCAGCAGCGTGCTCTTGCCGGACCCCGAGGCGCCCACGATCGCCACGCTCTCGCCCTGCTGCACATCCAGGTCCACACCCAGGAGCACCGACACCACCTGAGGGCCCTCGCGAAAGACTTTGCGCACCCCCCGTGCACGGATCACCGGCTCACTCATAACGCAGCGCCTCCGCCGGGTTCACCCGCGAGGCGCGCCAGCTCGGGTAAAGAGTAGCCAGCAAGCTGAGCAGCAGCGACATCAAGCCAACCGTCACGACGTCTCGGATTTGAAGGTCGGAAGGCAGCTCGCTGATGTAGTAGACGTCCTTGGACAGAAACTGAACCCGGAACAGCCGCTCGATCGCGGGCACCACGACATCGACGTTGAGCGCAATGAGGATCCCGCCGATGACCCCGATGGCTGTACCGATGACACCGATCAGCGAGCCCTGCACGACAAAGATCTTCATGATGGAGGTCGGCGTGGCGCCCAGCGTGCGCAGGATGGCGATGTCGGGTTGCTTGTCGGTCACCGCCATCACCAAGGTGGACACCAGATTAAATGCCGCCACGGCAACGATCAAAGTGAGGATGATGAACATGACGTTCTTCTCGATCTGCACCGCACGGAAGAAATTGGCGTGGCTGCGGGTCCAGTCGGTGATGTACAGATCGCCGGGGAGCGTGCGAGTCAGGTCGCGTGCCACCTCGGGGGCCTTGAACAGGTCCTTGAGCTTCAGCCGCACGCCGGACACTTCGTCGCCGAGACGGTAGAGTTTTTGTGCATCCTCCAGACTCACCAGCGCAAGACCCGCGTCGTATTCGTACATCCCGACCTCGAACACGCCCACGACGGTGAACTGCGTGATG
>JBGPPC010000260.1:0-6464 GCA_041488355.1 Gammaproteobacteria bacterium | reverse complement strand
GGCGCTCCAGGTCGACTTCGGCGTCGGCGCATGTCGCTTCTGGGGTTCCCATATTCAATTGTCTACCGGCGTGACCCGGAATCAGTCTTAGTCTTGGCGGTTGCTCACCAGAGTCGGCGGCCGGAATATTGGCGACACCGGAAGTAGCCCGCTAACATGGCAATGGACCTGACCGTCCAACAGCCGCGCTGCGCTTGCTGGTGGCCGGCAGGTTATTGCCGGCGTTGAGGCTGTTGAAAAACCTCTTTTGCGAAAATCTCACGTCATATGGATCAAGTAGTTAGGATCTCGGTTTTCTGCGAAAACGGGATTTTCAACAACTTCGTTAGACGTCACTTAAGGAGTTCACGTGAGCACCGACGAGCAAGCAATTCGCAATCTCGTCGCACTTTGGCACGAAGCTACCGCGGCTGGCGATGTCGACGCCGTTCTCGGCCTCATGGTGGAAGACGTTGTGTTCCTTGTCGTCGGGCATCCACCCATGCGAGGCCGGAGCACATTCGAGCGCGGGCTGAGAGGCCTGCTCAGTCAGCATCGCGTCGAGTCAACTAGCGATATCCAGGAGGTCGAGGTTTCCGGCGATTTGGGGTATTGCTGGAGCAACTTGACGGTGCGCGTCGTACCCATCTCTGGTGGCAATCCCATTGTCCGCAGGGGGAGCGCGCTCTCAATTCTCCGCAAACAGCCCAGCGGATCGTGGGTTGTCGTGCGCGATGCAAACCTATTGGCCCTGGCATCGTGACGCCCAACCCGTCAATGCACCGGCTGGTGATCTCTAGCGTTGGGCGTCACACACGCGTCGCAGAAGCTCTTGCCGGAGGTAGTCAATGCAAGCTCAGCCACTCATCGCCGTTCGCGACGTTCAGGAAAGTGGCCGCTGGTATGCGCGGAACGTTCTGTGTCTTACCTCGGGAGATCTGCGCTGCTGCCCTGGGATCCCGCGAGCGGGAGAAACTGGCTGGGCGAAGAGAGATCCTTGCTGATCGCGGAGGTGCCCAAGCATGGAAATCAACGGAATCGCTCACATTCAACTGACGGTTAATGATCTGCAGCGAGCTATGCCCTTCTATGAGAACGTCCTGGGCTTTATGGGCATGAAAGCAGTTGTGAAGGGTCCCAATGTTCTCTACATGATCGGGGGAAGAACGGCCGTCGCTATCACTCGCTCATCCGAAGAGAACCGAAAGTACGCGTTCAATCAACGGCGCGTTGGCCTCCATCATATTTGCTTCCGCGCTCGGTCAAGGGAGGACATCGACGCCCTACATGCGTTTCTCCTCGAACACGAAGTGAAGGTAGTTCACCCGCCCGAGGATGGATCTTGGGCCCCTGGCTACTACTCAGTTCTTTTCGAGGATCCTGAAGGAATCCGGTTGGAGGCCAATTTCGTTCCCGGAAAGGGGCATCTCGAACACCCCGAACAGTTGCCTTTGAAGACTATGCCGGGGTATGAGAACTACCCGGCCTAACAAGCCGCTTCAACGCGGTCGCGCGGCAAGCAAGTATGCGAGGAGGATGTCGCCGGAGGAAAGGGGTTGGCTCGCTACCAGCGCTACAAGACGTCCACTACTGCGAGTCGGTTGCGCGCGCTGGACCGACCAGCGTGGCGCCGCCGTCGACGACCAGCGTCTGTCCGGTGATGAAGCGAGCGTGGCCTGAAAGCAGGAACCGAACGGCGTGTCCCACGTCCCACCCGCTGCCTTCGATGCCGAGCACCGAGGCCTGCCGACGCCGGTCACGCGCAGCCTCGCTCATGCCGGCTGCGGCCACCATCGGGGTGTACACCGGGCCCGGCGCGACGCAGTTGACGCGGATCCCGTCGGGGCCGTGATCCACCGCCATTGCTCTGGTCAATGCGATGACCGCACCTTTGGAAGTCGAGTATGCGGTCATTCCGCGCGGCCGTAGCGCCGCGATCGACGCGACGTTGACGATTGCGCCGCCTCCGGCCGTCCTGATCATGGCCGGAATCGCGTGCCTGGAGGCAAGGAACATGCTGTCGACGTTGACTTGCATTACGCGACGCCAGCGCTGCGGATCTTCAGCGACGACGCTCCCCTTGCTAGCGATGCCGACGTTGTTGTCCAGGAAATCGACCCGCCCGAATTGGGTGAGCGCTGCTTCGACCATCGCCCGGCATTCGCCGCCATCGCTCACGTCCGCAGCAAAAGCTACCGCCTCGCCGCCTTCTTCGGTAATCATCTTGACCGTCTGCCGCGCCAGATCGAGCTCCCGATCCACGACCAGTACGCGAACCCCGGCGCGGGCGAGAAGGATGCAGGCCGCTCGACCGTTGCCGATGCCCTCCCCCAGAGCGCCGCCGCCGGTGACGATGGCGACCTTGGCCTCGAGGCCGGCGTCTTGCCCGAGATCTGAAGTCAAGACGTGTGCTCCCGAACAGGGCAGTCTGGCGCCAGGGACGTCGACACGTATGAAATCGATGCGGCCATCCCGCCGTCGATCAGGACTTCGAAGGGTGCAGTTTTTTCCATTCTTAGCCTCAGTCTTCCTTCGGCTCGAGCGGCCGCAGGATCAGCGCACGCACTTCACCGAATTCGCGCATCAACTTCGTCCAGGTCTCGCCCCCGTCCTCGCTTCGGAAGAGCTGACCCAGGTTGGTCACGACAAAGACGAGATTCGGCTGCATGGGATGAACGGCCACACACCAGGGTGTGCTATTGACGACCCCGGGCAAGCCGGCGTCCTTCCACGTCTCGCCGTAGTCGTCGCTGCGCAAAAGCCGACCGGTCGAGCCGGGCGGGCCGTCACCGTTGGTGAGAAACAGGACCTTGTCGTTGTCCGCCTTGGGAACGATTGCCCGGAAATAGGGGCGCGGCGTCTCTATTGCCCTCGGGGCCCAGTGATCGCCATCGTCCCAGCTCACGTCAACGCCCCGATTCGTGGCCACAAAGAGCTTGCGCTTGCCGTTTTCCCGGATGACTGCGAGGGCATGGATGTCTTCGGAGACGAGCCCATGCGAGGCTTTCTTCCAAGTGTTCCCGCCGTCCCGCGAGCGATAGACCCCGCCGATCTCGACACCGAACCAGATCAATCCAGCCTCAGCGGTGTCGAAGAGAACGCTCGTGACTCTCGTCTCGCCGATAAGGTCGCATTCTGCAGGCAGCTCTATCGCGAGTTTGTCCCACGTTCGGCCAGCGTCGCTCGAACGGTAGAGCCGCGCCGGGTGCGTGCCCGCGAGCATGAAGTTCGGATCATGGGGAGACTGCGCGATGGTGTAGGTCGAGAAGGCGTCCAGCGGCGACTCGATGTGGTCCCACCTCTGCGCTGGGCCATGCCAGCGATAGACACCTCGATCGGTCCCCGCGAAAACATGGCTGCCCCATGCCGGTTGGCTGGTCAGGGACCAGACCCGCGATTCCATATAGAGACCCGCGGGCGAGTAGGGCCGCTTCCACGTCTCGCCATAGTCTTCGCTGACCCACATCGCCGTTCCCACGGTACCCACGTAAAGACCGAGCTGCATGCGATCCCCCCAATGGCGGTTTGACCTCGACTTGTTCGTTCGGTCGCGCCGGGTTCGCAGAATCTACACCCGAATCGCACTTCACGCGACCGTCGCTTCACCGTCTCGGCGACTCTGGCCCGATTGACAGGTCACATGCCGATCAGTACCGTTCATGTTGGGGAAAGGGGGCCTTTGCCTGCCTGTCCCAAACCTCCCGAATGCTCAGAACCGCGCCATGCCACCCACCCTGTCGTCGCGTAAAGTGCCCAGCCCGGACGAGCTTCTGACGGTGAATGCGCGGGTCACCTATCTCGCGCCCGGTACCGGCCCCGTCCAGGTGCGCGTCTATCCGCCCGGCAGCAGCCTCGCCACCGTCCGCCCGCCGGCCGTCCAACGGGAGGTATTGATCCACGACGCGCGTCCTATTGCCGACCACCTGCGGCTCGATGAGCATGGGTTCGAGCTGCAGTCGTCTCGATCGGAGTTCACCGATTTCTACGACGAAGCCGCAGTCCGCACGCACTATTACCCGGAGGTGGAAGCCGCGATGCGTGCGATGACTGGTGCGCTCGCCGTCATCGTGTTCGACCACAACGTGCGCAGCGCGGCGCGCGCGGCGCGGGGCGAGGCGGGCGTGCGGCTGCCGGTCGATCAAGTGCACAACGACTACACGGAGCATTCGGGGCCCAAGCGCAAGCTGGAGATTCTCAATGCCGCGGGGCGCTCCGATCTGGCGGACCGGCACGTGGCCTTCGTCAACCTGTGGCGGCCGATCGTCGGTCCGGTATGGGACAACCCGCTCGCAGTATGCGAAGCACGCAGCGTTGCGCCCGAGGACCTGGTCGAAACCGACATCTGTCATTTCGGCGAGGACGACCTGACCACCCCGCGCCACAGCGGCCAGATCTATTCGGTGCGCTACAACCCTGCGCACCGGTGGTTCTACGTGTCGCAGATGCAACCCGATGAGGTCCTATTGTTGAAGTGCTACGACTCGCGTGTGGACGGACGCGCCCGGTTCATGCCCCACACCGGCTTCCAGAGTCCCACTTGCCCGAGTGTGTTCGTGCCACGCGAGAGCATCGAAGCGCGGACCCTGGTCGTGTTCGACCAGCCCCTCTGAGATTGCTGTAAGCGGAAACGAGGCTGCCCGCCATGTACGACCTGCTGATCCGACGCGGCACGATTGTCGATGGTTCCGGGAGCCCTCCTTTCATCGGCGACGTGGCGGTCCAGGGCCGACGTATCGTCGCAGTCGGGCGCGTCGAAGGCGCGGCACGCCGCACGCTGGATGCCGACGGCCTGCTGGTCACTCCCGGGTTCGTCGATGTGCACACCCACTACGACGGCCAGGCGACCTGGGATGCGCTGCTGACGCCAAGCTGCTGGCACGGCGTCACCACCGCGGTGATGGGCAACTGCGGCGTCGGGTTCGCGCCGATGAAGGTGGAGCGCCGCGAGTTCCTGATCGAGCTGATGGAAGGGGTGGAGGACATTCCCGGTGCGGTGCTCGCCGAAGGGGTCGATTGGGGCTGGGAGAGCTTCCCCGAGTATCTCGACACGCTCGCAGCCAAGCCGCGGATCATGGACCTGGGCGCGCAGTTGCCGCACGCGGCGCTGCGTTACTACGTGATGGGGGAGCGCGGCGCTGCCCGGGAGCCGGCGACTAGCGAAGACCTGCAGCGGATGGCCGAGCTCACCGAGCAGGCACTCCTTGCCGGTGCGCTCGGCTTCACCACCTCGAGGACGCTGTTGCACAAGACCGCGCGGGGCGAGTACGTGCCTAACTTCGGTGCCGCCGCTGGAGAGCTCAATGCCATCGCTGCGGGCGTGAAACGTGCCGGACGCGGCGTGTTGCAGTTGCTGTCCGACTTCGAGGATGTCGATGCCGAGTTCGAGATGCTGTGCGACTGGGTGAGGGCGAGCGGGGGCAGGCCGCTGTCCTTCACCCTGGTGCAGCGCCTTGAGATGCCGCGGCAATGGCAGCGGCTCCTGGAGTTGATCGACGAGGCCCAGGCGCGCGGTCTGCCCATTCGCGGCCAAGTGGCGCCGCGCGCGATCGGCTTGGTGCTGGGGTTGCAAGCGACCCTGCACCCATTCATGACCAAGCCGAGCTATCTGGCCATCGCGCAGCTACCTCTCGCCGAGCGCGTGGCACGCATGCGCGATCCGGCGCTGCGCGCACGGATTCTCGCCGAGCCGTTCGACGCCCTTCCGGGTCGAATCCCCGATTTCATCGTCAACGTGCTGGCGCGGCTCGATCGCGTTTTCGCGCTGGGCGACCCGCCCGACTACGAGCCGCCGCCGGAGGCGAGCGTCGCTGCGCGCGCTGCGTCCCTCGGCTGCGATCCGCTGGCGCTGATGTACGAACTTCTGCTCGAACGCGACGGCCACGAGCTGCTGTTCGCCCCGGCCGCCAACTACGTGGATTGCGACTACGAGGCCGCGCTGACCATGCTGCGTCATCCGTACACCGTGGTCGGCCTGGGCGACGGGGGCGCACACTGCGGCACGA
This sequence comes from Gammaproteobacteria bacterium, assembly GCA_041488355.1. Lineage (GTDB taxonomy): Bacteria > Pseudomonadota > Gammaproteobacteria > Burkholderiales > SHXO01 > SHXO01. The sequence continues at coordinate 483 of JBGPPC010000260.1, read as the reverse complement.
TTTGCGACGGCAGCTACCCCACCTACCTGCTGGCCCACTGGGGCCGCGACCGCACCCGAGGAGAGCGGCTACCGCTGGAGTTTGCGGTGCGTCGCCACACACGTGCACCGGCCGAGCTGATCGGCCTATACGACCGTGGCCTGCTCGCCCCCGGGATGAAAGCGGACATCAATCTGATCGACCACGCCAACCTCTACCTCTCACCGCCAACAATCGTGCACGACCTGCCGGCCGGTGGCCGTCGCCTGATGCAGACTGCGAAGGGCTACGTCGCCACCATCGTCTCCGGCGAAGTCGTGATCGACCTCGATCAGCCCACCGGCGCGCTACCCGGCCGCTTGCTGCGGGGTGCGCAGCCGGCTCCAGGAGCACACTGAAGCGCCGCAGTCGGTTGGCGGTTCGAAAGCCGAGATGCGAAGATATAGTATCTCAGCTCTTACGGGCGTCGGATTGAGGAGGAAACCCCAATGGAACCTCATGTCT
>JBGPPC010000259.1:0-6513 GCA_041488355.1 Gammaproteobacteria bacterium | reverse complement strand
GTTGCCGGAGCGTATGTCAGCTGCGGGTTGTAATACAGCCCATTGAACTCGGCTGCGCCGAAGGGCGGATCGACCCGGTCGCAGTGGTTGCCTCGCAGTCCGGTGGTGTCGACTCTCCATTTGCAGTTGAATACCGTGTCCCAGTATTTGCGCTCGGAGCCCGCTTGCTCGGGCTCGGCGTTGTCGGGCATCGCGTCCATCTGCATACTTCCTGAATCGTCCAGGATGAACAGCAGGTTGGGCTTGACAGAGAGGTTGGACGCACTGGCAAGCGGTGCGTTGGAGATGTCGGTTACCGCAGCCAGGGTCGGCGGGACGTACAACCCCGAGAGGATCCCGACGAGCGCAGGCAGGGCGATTCGCCCGATGTGAATGTGGAGGCGGCGGTTCATGGCACTCTCCTGAGGCTGAGTCACGGTGTGGAAAACTTTGCTGTTGAAGTTCATGGTTTTGAAAGTCCGGGTTCGCCGATTGGCATTCGTCTCAATGCTGCAAGGCGATGTCGAACTGGATGATGCTGGTGGAGCCGCGTGGGCCCGTGATCCGGGTCGTGACGCGATAGATGACCATGGGCGTGTTATTGAACTGCCCGCCCCCGTAGCCCTGGCTATTTCCAGCTTCGCCGCCAACCTTCTGGATCCTGGCGCAGTTCACTGTGTTCGGCGCCCCTTGGTTGTCGCAGAGGCGGTTGATCAGGTATTGCGCCGTGTTGCCCGTTGCATCGGTCCCGACGGTCACCGCAGTGGCCCACGCCGCATCGGTCGTCCAGTCCGGTTCGGTCACTCCGTTGTAACCGATGGCCTTGTAGCCGGCACCGGGATTGGTGTTGTTCAGCACGCCGGTGAATTCTTGGGCCAACAAGTAGGTCACCGCGGCGTTTACCCCGTAGTCCCCCCCTTGCAGGGTCCCTTGCTTGAACGCGAGGTTTCCGGAAATCAGATTGCCGGTGTCGACCGAACGCATGATGGCGATGCCGGCCATGGTCATGGCGACCAGTACGATCATCGCGATGAACAGAACTACACCTCGCTGGTAAACCGGTGGCATGCGACTCGGCTGCATGTTCCGTCTGCTCGCGGTCGTGAGCGGCCGGCTGACGAGGGTCGGGGTCATTGGGGGCTCCAGAGCACGTTGCGCAGCGAAACCGTCGTCTCGAAAACCTGGTACTTGTAACACCGCCAGTCGGCGCTGTTGCTGACGTCGATCGGGCGGCCTTTGGGCGCGTCCGGACCGTATGCCCAGCGCACCGGGTACGTGGTATTGACCAGGCTCGGATCGAAAACGGGGGTGGCATCGCAAACTGTGCTACCCGCGGTGGTGGGCTTCAGCGGCTGCGCGCTTCGGGCGACCACCGCGATGCGCACGGCCCTCACCAGCATCCAGTCGGGCGACGCCACATACGGCACAAGCTGTGAAGGCGATTGACTGGTGTAGCGATCGACGATCCCGTCGCCCTTGATGAACGGGGAAGTGGTGACTGTGCCGTTGTTCACGCCGTCGTCTATCCCATATTCGGCTTTGAGCTGCACGATCTGCTCGGCGATGGGGATAAAGGTCGGCAGCTGGCCCCACAGGTTTTGGATCACGAGCTTGTTGTTCTGTGACGGGTCGGCCAGCCCGGTCTGCACCGTGATCTGGTTCAATCGAGGAGGGCGGGTGGCGTCGTCGAGGTTGCCGAGGTTGATGACCTTGCCGGCGCCGTAGACAACGGGCACCCCGGCCGGATTGTTCCAGCGCGCCGCCTTGTTGACTGCGACCCCACTCAGCAGAGGATCGGTCGTGTAGGTTCCGGTGTTGGTCTGCAGTTCCTGGCCGTTGACCTTGGTGATCTCGCGGATGGTGCAGGAGGAGCCCACGTCCTCGCCCATGAGAATCATGTCTCCGGCGAGGTAGCCATACGCGTAGTTCACCACCGGGAAGTCGGTTGCGTTCGCCATTGGCCCCGCGAGCTTGACCGCAACGGCCGTGTTGTTCGTTCCCCCGTACATGACGTTGATCACGTCCGGCACGTTGCCCGCGTTGGATATGATCGAAACCGCCGCCAGCGGATAGGCCGGAGGAAAGTTGGGCACGCGCTGGTTGTCGTAGGTCACCATCTTGCAGCCATATAGGTCGGAGTCGCTGATGCCAAAGCCGGCATGGCGCAGCTCGCGCTCGAGCAGCATCAGCGCCTGCAGGCCGCTGGTTTGCTCGTCGCTTCCGGCGATGCTGCTGCGGCGGACGTCTTCGTTCACCGCGTAGACCTGGAAGATCACGATGGTGCCGATGAGCGAGACCGCCATGGCCACCATCAGCTCGATGATGCTCATGCCTTGGATTCGGTCGCGCAGGTGTTTGAGTTTCATGTGCGTCGCACTCTCGACATTAGAGATTGATGTAGGCGATCGTCTGATAGCTGTGTGGCTGGGCGCCATTCGCCTTGTCGCGTGCAGCCTGCCAGCGCACCGTGACCACCACGCTGTTGTCCGCGTTCACCTTTATGATTGGTGGAAAGCTGGTCGCACCCGGCAGAGAGCCGTTCACCGTAGTCACCCAGTCCGAAATCACTGCTGGCACCGCACCGCTACCCCCGTAGGTGTACGGGGCGAGGTTGACTTGGACGTTGGCCGCAGCGTTGCCGATGCCCCCCCACATCTGCGCGACGACGCGATTGGCCAGGAACGCTGCTTGAGTTCGGTATTTGGCCTCGCCCAGGTCCTGGACCGCGGTAGCCTGCATGCCGACGATGGCCAGAATGCCCACCGAGAAGATGAGGATGGCGATGAGGGCCTCCAGGAGCATCACGCCGGCCTGGTGGCCGCGTGCACGGATACGATTCATATGCCTCACTCCTATCAGGTGCACCGGCGTGGATCGCCGGGCGTGGCATTGGGATCACACATCCGGATCGTGCCGGACAGCGACACGACGATGCGCATCGGGCGCGGTGCATCGGTCGATACCGACGACGTAAAGTCCAGCGACCCAATGGTCAGCGAGCCGTCGGCGTTGGTGGTTGGTCCGCCCATGGCGTTGAACGTCACAGCGTAGGCCCCGCCGGGCGTGGCAGCCACGAGCACTTTTGCCGATCCCTCTTTGGAGGTGCGCTTCTGGATCGGATTCGGCGGGTCGCTCGCCTGCGGATTGACGATGTTGATGTTCCAGCCGCTGTTGCTGCTCAGCGCGAACTGCACCGGCTTGTTGCGGCGGATCGCCTCGGTGCGCGCGAGCTGCATTCCGTTCAGCACCGCGTCGGCGGCGTTGCGGATCTGGCTGTTCTGCATCCAGGTCATGAACGAGGGCGCGCCCATGCCGAGCAGGATGGCGAGCACCACGATGCCGATCAGCAGCTCGATCATGGTGAATCCGCGCATGAGCGGGCGCACTAGCATGATCCGTCCTTGTTCCTCACCCAGCAGGTCGCGGCAGTGGTCCAGCCGGCAGGTACACCTGTGGTGGCGCGGTTGTTGTTCTGGTCGACGGTGAACACGAACCCATTCAAGTTCCCGGTCGCGAGCCCGGTCGCCGTGACCGTGTAGGTCTGATCGGCGATGGCACACGTGTATCTGAAGTTGATCGTGTCCGTCGGTTTGGGAGCAACCGTATTGGGCTGGCACGCGTTGTTATAGGTGCGCGTGTCTTGATAGAACTGCTCCATCTTCACGCGCTGCGACGCGAGGTTGGTATACGCCTCGGCCAGCTTCCCGCGCCTGATGTAGTCGCGGTAGCCGGGAATGGCGATGGACGCGAGAATCGCCACGATGGCCACTGCCACCAGCAACTCGATCAAGCTGAATCCGCGAATCCGTTTCATTTCGTTACTCCTTGCCCATGGGCAGTGCGAAGTCTATTCAGTCAAGCCGGCAGGCCGCAAAAGCCGCCGATGAAAGGGTTGCGTAAGCGAACGAGCGGTCGACAGCGGTCGATTTGGCGCCACGAACGGTATGCGTCATCGAACTGTCAAAGCGGGCCCGTACCTTTCGCCGTCTTAAGGTTGCAAGACAGGTGCCAGTAAGCGAAATCGGGAGTAGGGGCGCGCCAGACTTCATTCCAGCGCCATCCGGTCTGGATCTCTCGAGGTCGATTTCTGGATTCCGGGCTCCGCTGCGCGGCCGCGGAATGACGGGCTGAGGTGGGCGACTAGCCAGAGAACATGGACGCTCCGGCGAAGCCCTGACGCGAATTAGACACAGTCCAATCCCGGCGCTTATAATCCCGGCCCATGGACTATCGGCAATACGCGCGTGACAGCCTCGCAGACGTGCTTCGAGCGCACGGCATCAATCCGACTCACCAGCGCATCGAGATCGCGCACGCGCTGTACTCGCGGCAGGAGCACCTATCGGCCGATCAGGTGCTGGCAATCGTCAACCAACGTCACCCCGAGACGTCGCGGGCGACGGTCTATAACACCCTTAACCTGTTTGTCGAGAAACGGCTGATCCGCGAAGTCATCGTGGATCCAAGCCGCGTGTTCTACGATCCGAACACGTCGGCGCACTACCACATTTACGATGTAGAGACGGGCAGGCTAACCGACATCGATGCCGCTGCGGTGCGCATCGAAGGTCTGCCCGCCTTGCCTGCGGGTATGGTTACAGAAGGAATGGACATCATCATCCGCGTGCGGCGCGATCAGGATTCCTGACGTAACGTCCCTGTCCTGCGGAAGAGATTACTGATTCTGCAGATCCTGCTCTCAACGTCCCTGATAGCGTGGTGCACGCTTCTCGAGGAACGCCTTAACCCCCTCTTGAAAATCCGTAGTTCGTCCTGCTTCGCGCTGAAGCTTCGCCTCAAGTGCGAGCTGCTGTTCGAGCGTGTTGGCAGGGGAGGCGTTGAGCGCTTGCTTGATCAGACCGTAAGCGCGGGTGGGCCCCGCGGCCAGCCGCTGCGCTAGTCCGCGGGCCTCGCTCACCAGTTTGTCGTCGTCCACGCATTTCCATATCAGCCCCCAGCTTGCGGCCTGCTCAGCGCTGACGGGCTCCGCCAGCAGCGAGAGGGCCATGGCACGGGCCGTACCGATCAAGCGCGGGAGCACGTAGGTGCCGCCCGCGTCGGGGATCAGGCCGATCCGGCTGAACACTTCGATAAAGCTCGCCGAGCGCGCGGCGATTACGATGTCGGCGGCCAGCGCGAAGTTGCAGCCGGCACCCGCCGCCACTCCGTTCACTGCACAGATCACCGGCACGCCTAACTCCCGCAGGCCGCGCACCAAAGGGTTGTAGCTCTTCTCAAGAGCACCGCCCAGTTCGATCTTGGCCCCGGTATCGGACATGGCGCGTTCATTGAGGTCTTGACCGGCGCAGAACCCGCGCCCATTGCCGGTGATCAGCAACGCGCGGAGAGCATCGTCCGCATACACTTGCTTCAGAGCGTCGTGTAACTCCTCGTGCATGCGAGCGGTAAACGCGTTGAGTTTCTCGGGGCGGTTCAAGGTGATGCAGGCCACCCGGTCGCTGATATCAAATAGAATGGTTTCGTAGGGCATGGTCCGGCTCCTCAGCTGTACATGCCCGCATGATGCGCGGGGAGCGCTGCGCGCTGCAAGTACGTCTCGATCAAAATCATAGTGAGAGGGAAACCGGACCATGGCCTACGAGAACATCCTGGTTGAAACCCGTGGCAAGGTCGGTCTCATCACGTTGAACCGTCCTAACGCCCTGAACGCGCTGTCTCCGGATCTGATGCGCGAGCTGGGCGAGGCGCTGACCACCTTCGGGTCGGACGACAACATCGGAGCGATCGTCATCACCGGGAACGAGAAAGCCTTCGCCGCAGGCGCCGATATCAAGGCGATGAAGGACTGGGGCTATATGGATGTTTACAAGTCCGACTACATTACCGCGGAGTGGGAGACCATCAACCGGATCCGCAAGCCGGTGATTGCCGCCGTTGCTGGCTATGCGCTAGGCGGTGGCTGCGAGCTCGCCATGATGTGCGACTTCATTTTGGCCGCGGACACTGCCAAGTTCGGTCAGCCGGAGATCAACCTGGGGGTTCTGCCTGGTGCTGGTGGTACGCAGCGGCTTCCGCGCTTCGTCGGCAAGGCCAAAGCGATGGAGATGGTGCTCACCGGCCGGATGATGGACGCGGCCGAGGCTGAGCGTTGCGGGCTGGTCAGCCGCGTGCTCCCAGCCGAGCGGCTCCTCGAGGAGGCCATCAAGACCGCCGAGAAGATCTGCGAGCTGAGCCTGCCGGTGGTCATGCTCGCGAAGGAATCGGTGAACCGGGCTTTCGAGACCACACTCAGCGAGGGCGTGCGCTTCGAGCGCCGGCTGTTCCACTCCTGCTTCGCGATCGAAGACCAGAAGGAAGGCATGGCGGCCTTCGTGGAGAAGCGCAAGGCGGTGTTCCGCAATCGCTGAGGGCCGCGTTGCCACTGCCCTTGCGATCTGCTGCGGACATTTTTCCACGGACCTTCGCGACAACGCCCCCGAGATGAGACTATCTGCCGCGCCGCTCCTGTTTGCGTATTCGGTCCACAACCTGTGGAGTAGATCGGTTGCGACCGACGCATGCCCGAGGTTCGAT
>JBGPPC010000258.1:0-6523 GCA_041488355.1 Gammaproteobacteria bacterium | reverse complement strand
GCCGCGGTCTGCTGGCGCAGGCTCGGCTGATTCGCCTTCCAGCCGAAGCGCCCGAGCGTCATCCGATCGCCCTCGTAGTCCCAAACGTAATTGGGCTTCCCGCCGACGCCGGCCTTCTCTTCCTCTTTGGCCAGAGCCAAGATCGCTTCCTCGGGCACCGCCTCCAGCAGACCCATCCCGACGACCGCCGGCGCGATGCGGGGAGAGATCATCGTGTCGCGGCCGAGGTCGCCGAACTGCAGATCCTTGAACTCGATGCTCGAGACCCGCAGGTTTGCTTTCTCTCCGTCGGCAAAGCTCACCTCGCGCGTCGTGTAGGTAAAGATCGCGCGCCCCTCGGCGGGCACACGATCGGGGATCCCGCGGTTCTGGAGCTGATCCCCATAGGCGGGATGAGGGTTCGGTCCGCCCTGTGGGCTCGCGCCGGGAATGCTCAGTCGCACGAGCATTCCGAGCTCGGCTTGCTGGCCGTTGTCAGGCGCCTTGGCCCGCCCGTTGTTGGCGTGGCAATGTGCGCAGCGGTCCTCGTTGAACGTCGGCCCCAATCCCCAGACCCCGCCGGCTTGGGGCGCCACGACCCACGCCTCGTTGAACTGCTCCTTACCCTTTGCAAACGCCTCGGCCTGCTCCCGGTCCAGCGTCGCGATTGGAACGGAGAAAGCATTGGAATCGGCGACCGGGGTGGTGAAGCTTCCAGCGGACAAGGCCGCCGGATCGAGCGTGTCCGCGCTCCCAATCGCCAACGGAGCGGCGGCGGTACATATTGCGACGAAGACAGCCAGCCTCCGTCGTGCGTCAGCAAACAGATGCAACACTGTCCCGATGCTGTTCATGTTTCGACTCCGCTTCCGGTAGCCTGTCCTGAGCAACGTCGAAGGGCAACGCGAAGGGAGTTCTTGAGAATCAGTGGTCGCGCGATGTCTTGGCTACTGGAAAAGCCGAGACTCAGTGTTCATCCCAAGGACTGTGCTTCACCTCTGGCGGAACCCAGATGGTCTGATAGACCCTCTGCATCTCCTTCTCCTTCGCGATCTCGTCGCTGACCGAAAGGTTGGCGTATTTGGCCTCGGTGGGACTGGAATGGTTCTTAGTGTTGAGGTACGGGGCGGACAACACCTTGCGCAGGGCGCCGTTGCACTTGTTGCATTTGTCCGGACCCGCCGCGTCGATCCCGTGGCGTGTCTTGTAGATGATCAGGCAGTCATCACAGGCATATTCGTAGAATGGCACTTCGGTTCTCCTGCTATCTCAGGTGAAACGTAAAGGGGCCGACCCCATCGGGATCGGCCCCACAGGCACTGCCCCCTCCCCCTTTGTCAGGCGAGCTTGGTCGCGACCAGTTCGGCCTTGGCCTGCATCGCCTGCTGCTTGTTGATGTTCCAGATGCGCGCCGCGTTTTCGCCGAAGACTTTACGGCGGATCTCCGGCGTGATCTTGGGATAACCGTACCCTTCCACTAACTGATCCGGGATCTGGAATTTGCGGAACGCGTCGATCTGCCACTGCGGGTTGCCCCATAGCAGCGAGTCGGTGCCCCACATGACGTAGTCGGGCCCGAGGTCGCGCAGCAGGGTACCGAGAACGTGCGCGCATTCCATCGGCCGGCTGCTGACCGTCGCGGCGAAGGTGGAGCCGACTTCGGAGTACAGGTTCTTGCGCTGCGGCTTGAATCCCTTCAACGCGGCCAGCTCGCCGTGGTACGGCCAGGCCGAGTGGTAGGCGATGAAGTTGAGGTCGAGGAAATCATCCGCCGTGGCGTCGAAGTCCTCCGCGTGCGCATAGCGGGCGTAGAACTGACCGAACGGGATGCCCTTGTGGCAGCCGATGTTCTTGATGCCCAACTTGCGGCACTCTTCCCAGATCGGGTAAGCCAACTTCTCGTCGTCGAACCACCAGCCCTTCTTCTTGGTCGAGTCAAACGTATATAGCTTCAGGCCCGAGATCTTGTACTTGTCGACGTACATATTGAGCCGGTCCAGGGTTTCGCTCAGACCCTGATTCGGTGTCAGGCCGCCGGCGAGCATAATGGTCGACTTGGGCCAGCTCTCGCGGACCTTGACCTGATAGTCCATCGGGATCATGTCCTTACCGCCGTAGTCCTCGCGGAAGCCGAACGGGTTGAAGACGCCGACGGTCGTGTCGCTTTCCTTCAGGATCAGCTTGCCGTAATTCTCGACTGTCATGTCGCGCGTGCCGTTGGGCAGACCAAAGGCCTTGCCCAGATCGTCCAGCAGTTGCACGAACCACATGCCACGCGTGGTGGTATTCACGCCTTCCACGTAGTGCTCCGGACGCGTGCAGACGTGGGTGTGCACGTCGACGATGAAGTCGCTGCTCGCACGTGCAAGCTTTATTGCTTCATTCTTACCGTCGATGTCCGCGGCTTCGGCTTCGCCGACTTCGAAGAACTTCATACCGGTGACTTCGTTGGCGGCCAGCATCGCCGCCGAGAAGCCGAGAGAAGACCTGAAGAAATTGCGGCGGGACATGCCCGCCTTTTTCGCGTAGCCGTCCATCTTGTCCGAGATCCGCGGTCCCATATTCCCCGTCATGAACAACGAGGTGCCGATCTCATTCGAGTTGAACGGGTCCTTCGGAATATTCTCCAGACCCTTGAAGTGCTGCAGGATGTTGAACTCCATGCGACCCTCCTCCCGATTAGTTTTTTGTGCTGGTTGATAGCCAGGCGACGCACTGCGGGATCCCCGAGAGGCTCCTTATGTGTGAGCCGCCTCGCCTGAACGGTTCCGCGTTCAAAGGCCAAGCCACGCTACTCCCGCCCGTCGGAGGTGTCAACGGCTGCCGGGATCCGGCGGCGCATTCCTGGATCCTGTCGGGAGACAACATCCCGCCGCCGTATCGGGAACGGCTCGCTCGGCCGTTCAGCATCCGTTCAGGGCTACGGGCCTAATCTGCGCTCAACCAGCCAGATGCTGGCCAACCAACCAAAGGAGATTGAGCGATGAACACGAAACTTCTGGTCCCTGCACTGACCGCCCTGTTGCTGTGCAGCAGCACGCTTGCGCTGGCGGGGGATGGGCGCGGTCGTGACTATGGCGCTCCGCAATACCAGGGCTGGCACGACAGTCGCGCCGACCGGCACTGGCACGAGTTCCTCCAGCACCGCGCTTGGAGACAGAACCACTGGTACCCGTCGCACCCGCATCCGTATCCGCAGTGGACGCCGGCGCCCGGCTGGGGGCACGACCGGTTCGCCTATCGGAACTACGATCGGGATGGCGTGACGATCATCTTCAGCGGCCGCGTGAACTGAACGCGCTGCCGCTGAAACACCAGAGCTTAGGAGAATGAACATGAAACGCACCGCATTTGCTCTCGCCGCAACCGCAACGTTAGCCTTCGCCGGCACCGCTTTCGCCGGTGCCGACTTCCAGGACTACGCGCGAGTCCAGAATGTGTCGCCTCAGTACGAACAAATCAACGTCCCGCGCCAGGAGTGTTACTCGGAGATGGTCCCCCAGAGCTCGTACCGCCGCAACGATTCCCTCGCCGGTCCGATCATCGGTGGCGTCGCTGGAGGATTGCTCGGCTCGCGCTTCGGCGGAGGCAACGGACGCGTGGCTACTGCCGCCGTCGGAGCAGTAGCAGGCGCGATAATCGGCGACCGCGTCCAGAACCAAGGCGACCGAGTCGAGTACAGCGAGCGTGAGGTGCGGCGCTGCCGGACGGTGGACCACTTTGAGAGCCGCCTCAGTGGCTACCATGTGGCGTACGAGTACCAGGGCCGTTCATACACCACGTTTCTGCCGTACGACCCAGGCGCGCGTTTGCCCGTGCGTGTGAGTGTCGAACCGGTCGGTCGCTAGCAAAGATCCCGGGGCGGCGCCGCGCGTTGCGAGTCGCGCCCGCTTCGGCGATCATCCGCTCCATGAGGGTTCTCAGGTCGATGCGGGCGCTCGTGGGGCTGATCCTGTTGGCGGGTACGTGTATCCCCGCTCAGGCGCAACGCTGGAGTCCGGATAGCGCCGGCGCACAAGGCTACGCGCCGCGCGCCGTCGCCGAGCGCCGCGTTTCTCTCGCGCAGGCTGTGGAGATGGTGCAGCGAGCCACTCGCGGGAAGGTGCTGGACGCCAAGGACCTCGGCGGCCAGTATCGGATCAAGGTGCTCACGCGCAGCGGCGAAGTCCGCGTGGTCTACGTGGACGCGCAGACCGGCGCCATGCGCGACTGAGGCGCGCGCGTCCATGCGCATCCTGGTGGTGGAAGACGAGCCCGCCTTGCAGCAGCAGGTCTGTTCGCAGCTGGAAGCGCAGGGCTATACGGTAGACTCCACCGGCGAGGGGAAGGAGGGGCTGTACCTGGCTACCGAATATCCCTATGACGCTGCCATCGTCGACATCGGGCTGCCCGGGCTTTCTGGCTTGGACATCATCGCCCGCTTGCGCAGCCGCGGCAGCCACCTGCCCATACTCGTGCTCACCGCGCGCGGCCGCTGGCAGGACAAGGTGCACGGGCTGGAGACCGGCGCCGACGACTATCTCACCAAGCCGTTCGAGACCGAGGAGCTCCTGGCCCGCCTCAAGGCTTTGTTGCGGCGCGCGGCCGGTGCGGCGCAGAACGTCCTGCGCTGCGGCCCCATCGCGTTGAACCTCGGCACGCAGAAGGTCAGCGTGGACGGCCAGGAGGTGGAGCTCACCAGTTACGAGTACCGGCTGCTCGAGCACCTCGCGCGCGAACGCCGGCGCGTATTGTCGAAGGACGAACTGGCCGCGCATCTCTATCCGCACGACGAAGAGCGGGACAGCAACGTCATCGAAGTGCTGATCGGGCGCCTGCGGCGCAAGCTCGATCCCGACGGGAGGTTGCAGCCGCTCGAGACCGTGCGGGGGCGGGGCTACCGTTTTCGGCTCGGCGAAAGCTGATGCGCTCGCTCACCGCGCGTGTCGCCGTCGGCGCTGGACTTGTCGCGGCGGTGTTCATCGCGCTGTCGGCCTTCGCGCTGGAGCGCGCTTTCCGCGACAGCGCGCGCAGCGCCCGGCAGGAGCGCTTGCTGGCGCAGGTCTATCTGCTGATGGCCGCGGCCGAGGTCGATGCGCAAGGACAACTCACCCTTGGCAGCGGGCCTTTGGATCCCAAGCTCGAGATGCCGGGCTCGGGTCTGTACGCCATCGTCTCCGATGGCCAGGATCGCGTGGTGTGGCGCTCGCGCTCCGCGTTGAACGTCGAGCTGCCCCAGTTCCGGCTGCTGCCCGCCGGCAGCCAGCGTTTCGACGAGGTCGCCGGCATCGACGGCGGCTACTTCGTGCAGAGCTTTGGCGTGAGCTGGGCGACGGCCGGAGGCAGCTATCCGTTCGCCTTCAACGTGGCGGAGGATCTGCAGCCCTACCACGAGCAGCTCGCGATCTATCGCCACAGCTTGTGGGGATGGCTTGGCGCGATGGCCCTGTTGCTGCTCGTGGCGCAGTCGCTGATCTTGCGCTGGGGCCTGAGCCCGCTAAGGCATGTAGCGGACGAGTTGACCGGGCTCGAGCAGGGGCGGCAGGAGCAGATCGCCGGCAACTATCCCACCGAGGTCAAGCGCCTGACCGACAATCTCAACACCGTGCTCACGCATGAGCGGGCGCGGCAGAAGCGCTACCGCGATGCGCTGGCGGACTTGGCGCACAGCCTGAAGACACCGCTGGCATTGGTGCGCGGCGCGCTGAGTACGTCCAGCCCAGAGCCGGACCTCGCGCGCACGCTCGAGGAGCAGGTAGAGCGCATGGATCACATCGTGGGGTATCACCTGCAGCGCGCAGCGGCTTCCGGGCGCAGCGGGTTGGCGATCCCGCAGCCGCTGCGCCCCGCGGTGGAGCGGACGCTCAAGGCCCTGGCGAAGGTGCATGCCGACAAGCGTATCGAGACCGAAATCGCGATCGACCCCGTGCTGCGCTTCCGCGGCGACGAAGGCGATCTGCTGGAGCTGCTGGGCAACGTGCTCGACAACGCCTGCAAGTGGTGTCGTAGCCAGGTCCGCGTCAACGCGGCGCTCAGTCAGGGGCAGCTTGCTTTGACCGTGGAGGACGATGGGTTGGGTATATCGGACGCCGACGCGCAGCGGGTGTTGGAAAGAGGCAACCGTGCAGACCAGTCGGTGCCGGGCCACGGCATCGGTCTCGCCGTCACGCGCGATATCGTGGAAGCCTACGGCGGGCGCATCGTCATCGCGCGCAGCACCTTGGGGGGAGCAGCCGTGACGCTGCTGCTCCCCGGACTGGCGTGAGCGAACTACTAAGACATCCAGTGTGTGTTTCGACTCCGCTGCCCGTAGCCTGTCCTGAGCAAAGTCGAAGGGCTCAACACGAACGGCGTGGTGGCCAGCCGATCAATCGCTAAGACGCTTCGACTTCGTGGCTGACGCCACTATTCCGTTCATCCTGAGCCCACTAAGCCGTGCCGCTGGCGAGGCAAGGCGAGGTGAAGAAACTTTCCCCCCTTTGACAGAGGGGGGCAGGGGGGATTTATCCGCGGTCGTCACGAAAAAGCAAATCCCCCTAGATCCCCCTTTTTCAAAGGGGGAAGT
>JBGPPC010000257.1:0-6526 GCA_041488355.1 Gammaproteobacteria bacterium | reverse complement strand
TGATCACCTGAGCCTGGCGGGCCCGCTCTCAGCAGAAGGCTTCGAGCTGCTCGTTGCAACGCTCCTCAGGGAACTGCGAATTATAAAGGAAGCGCGTTTTCGCGCCAATCCCTTAGGCGTGGGCGATGGCTACCCCGGCGTCGGCCTGCAGGGCAGAGATCTTGTCCATACTCTCCCAAGTGAACTCAGGCTCGTCCCGGCCGAAGTGGCCGTACGCAGCGGTTTTGCCGTAGATCGGCCGCAGCAAGTCGAGCATCTGGATGATGCCCCTGGGCCGCAGGTCGAAGTGCTTCTGGATGAGCTGCGACAGTTTCTCGTCCGGGATCCGCCCAGTACCAAAAGTCGTGACCATGATGCTGGTGGGCCGGGCGACTCCGATGGCATAAGAGATCTGGATCTCGCACTTGGCTGCGAGTCCCGCCGCAACCACGTTCTTGGCGACATAGCGCGCCGCGTAGGCCGCCGAGCGGTCGACCTTGGAAGGATCCTTCCCTGAGAACGCACCGCCGCCGTGGTGGGCCGCTCCGCCGTAGGTATCCACGATGATCTTGCGTCCGGTCAAGCCGCAGTCGCCCTGCGGTCCGCCGACCACAAAGCGTCCAGTCGGATTGACGAGATAGTTGACGTTCCCTTTGATCAGGTTCTTCGGCAGCACCGGCTTGATAATGTTCTCGACGACTGCTTCGCGAATCTGCTCAAGCCCGATGTCGGGCGCGTGCTGGGTGGAAAGCACCACGGTGTCGATGGCGACCGGCTTGCCGTCGACGTACCGCACCGTCACCTGCGATTTGGCGTCGGGCCGCAGCCACGGCAGGCGGCCATCGCGCCGCAGCTCCGACTGGCGCTCGACCAGGCGATGCGCAAGATAAATCGGCAACGGCATGAACTGCGGCGTTTCATCGCAGGCGTAGCCGAACATCAGACCCTGGTCGCCAGCACCCTGATTGAGCGGGTCGTCGTGAGCCCTGTCGACACCCTGCTTGATATCGGGGCTTTGCTTGTCATAGGCCACCAGCACCGCGCAACCCTTGTAGTCGATCCCGTAATCGGTGTTGTCGTAGCCGATACGCTTGATGGTCTCGCGCGCGATCTGTTGGAAATCCACTACCGCGTTGGTGGTGATCTCGCCCGCCAGCACCACGAGGCCGGTGTTCACCAGCGTCTCAGCGGCCACCCGAGAAAATTTGTCCTGGGCTAAGATGGCGTCCAGCACCGCATCGGAGATCTGGTCTGCGACTTTGTCCGGGTGTCCTTCCGAGACCGACTCGGAGGTGAAAAGATGTTCGCTCATTGGAAAAAAAGACCTGTGGTTTGGGGCACTGAAAAGTCGGTCAGGATAGCAGATAAGCCCCTCAGCTTAAAGACGTTTGGGTTACGTGCTTAGTGTGCGCGATGGCTTGGGCGCCGCCGCCATTCCGGCATAGCGCCATGCTGGGGCGCCTTACCATTTTTACCCTTTGGTCGCTCCACTTCCTGCCGCTGCCACTGCTGGCACCGATCGGGAAAGGCGTCGGGATGCTCGCCTACGCCTTTGTTTCTGAGCGACGTCGCGTCGCGCGGACCAACCTGAAGCTGTGTTTCCCGGAGCTGAGGCCGCGACAGCGCGAGCGGTTGCTGCGCCAGCACTTCCGGTGCTTCGGGCGCGCCATTCTGGAGGCCGGCATCGCCTGGTGGGGATCGCCGGAGCGCCTGCAGCACAGCGTGCGGATCGAAGGTCAGGAGCACGTGGACGCGTTACGAGGCACAGCGTTCATCTGCCTGGTGCCGCACTTCGTGGGCCTCGAGCTGGAGGGCGCACGAGTGACCATGGACTACCGCGGCGTTGCGGTTTACGTGCACCAGAAGGACCCCTATATCGACGCTTTCCTCAAGCGTAAACGCGAGCGTTTCGAGGGCACGCGCATGATCGCGCGTCAGGAGGGCGTCAAGGCGATCCTGCGAGCGCTTCGGGGTGGCCAAGCACTGCAGCTCTCCCCGGACATGGACCTGGGGGCACGCGATGCCGTGTTCGTGCCATTTTTCGGCATGCCTGCGGCCACGGTCACGGCCCTGTCGCGGATGGCACGGCTGACTCGGGCCCGGGTCGTCCCGCTGGTGGTCCGTCAGCTGCCTGGCGGGAAGGGCTACGTGGTGCGCTTCTACCCGGCATGGGAGGACTACCCGGGAGCGAGCGTCGAGCAGGACACGCGGCGCATGAACGCCTTCATCGAGGAGCGCGTCCGCGAGATGCCGGAGCAGTACCTGTGGACGCATCGCCGCTTCAAAACCAGACCCACTGGCGAGCCCGGGTATTATTAGCAGCGCATATGGAGGACGGGGATGAGCCGCGCCGACTCAACGCTCGACGTTCGCATTCTGCCTCTGCGCGACGAGGACATTCCCGATCTCGTGCGGCTGGCCCGCGACATCTGGTACGCGCACTATCCGAGCATCATCACAGTCGAGCAGATAGAATACATGCTTGATCAACGCTATCGACCCGAGATCATTCGCAGCCAGCTCGCGAGCAACACTGCGTGGTGGGACAAGCTCCTGCGGGACGGCGCGATGGTGGCGTTTGCCTCCTACGAGCTGAGCGAGCACGCCGATGCGATGAAGCTGGACAAGCTCTACGTGCGCTACGATCTGCGCGGACGAGGCTACGGCAGCTTGCTGATGCAACACGTCGAGCAATGCGCCCGCGCCCGCGGCAGGACCCGCCTGTATCTCCAAGTGAACAAGAACAACGCGAGCGCCATCGACGCCTACCTGCGCAACGGGTTCGCAGTGACCGAAGCGGCGAGGTTCGACATCGGGCGCGGTTTCATCATGGACGACTACGTGATGTCCAAAGCGCTTCCCGACGCATGATCGGCACCGGGATCGTGTCCAAGCTGCTCAAGTTCACCAAGATGCAAGGCGTGGGCAACGACTTCGTCGTGGTCGACGCCGTAAATCAGCAGGTAACGCTGGACGCGGACACCGTAAGGCACATCGCCAACCGTCACTTCGGCGTGGGCTGCGATCAGATCCTGTTGATCGAGCGCCCGCGCACACCAGGCACCGATTTCTACTACCGCATCTACAATGCCGATGGCGAGGAGGTGCAGCATTGCGGGAACGGCGCCCGCTGCTTCCTCAAGTACGTGCGCGACAAGGGGCTCACCGACAAGACGCAGATCCGCGTTGAAACCCTATCCGGAGTCATCGTCCCAACGCTGGAGTCCGACGGCGAGGTCACGGTGGACATGGGCGCACCGGAGTTCGAGCCGGCCAAGATTCCCTTCGTGGCAGACGCGAAAGCGCTGACCTATCGGATCGAAGTCGCCGGCCAGAGCGTGGAGATCAGCGCCTTGTCCATGGGCAATCCCCACGCCGTGCAGGTGGTCGAAAGCGTCGAGCGCGCACCAGTGCCGACTCAGGGACCTTTGATCGAGCGTCACCCGCGCTTTCCGCGGCGGGTCAACGCTGGTTTCATGGAAGTAGTCGACCGTCGTCGGGTCAAGCTGAGAGTGTACGAGCGCGGGGCCGGCGAAACATTGGCCTGCGGTACAGGCGCCTGCGCGGCGGTGGTCGCGGGCATTACGCGCGGCTACCTGGATAGCCCGGTCAGCGTGCACACAAACGGCGGACGGCTTAGCATCGCCTGGGCCGGCGGCCGGCGGCCGGTAATGCTGACCGGGGCCGCGGAGACGGTATTCGAAGGTGCAATCGAGATCTAGGACCCTGTGAACATGAGATCGGAAGAAGTCGCCCGTTATCTGAAAGAGCACCCCGAGTTCTTCGAGGAACACGCAGAGTTCCTGGCGTCAATGCAGATCCCCCATCCGCACGGCGGGAGAGCGATCCCGATCGCCGAGCGCCAGATGCTGACTCTGCGCGAGAAAAGCCGCGCGCTGGAAGGCAAGCTGCGTGAGCTGGTCCAGTTCGGCGAGGAGAACGACAGCATCAGCGAGCGCGTGCACCGAATCACACTGGCGCTGCTCGCCGCACGCGACTTGCCGCTTTTGCTCGACGCTGTCTACAACAACTTGCGCGAGGACTTCGCGGTGCCCGCCGTCGCGCTGCGTTTGTGGATCGAAGCGCCTTCGCAGGACCGCATCGAGTTCGCGGATATTGGTCAGGAGGCCCGGGTGTTTGCCGAGAGCATCACGGACCCCTATTTCAGCGAACACCCTATCCTCGACACCGGGGTCTGGTTTGGAGACGACCCCGCGGAAGTCCGTTCGCTGGCTTACGTCCCGCTGCGCCTCGAGCGGTCGGTTGGATTGCTCATGCTGGGCAGCGAGGACCCGCAGCGGTTCTCCGCCGACAAGGGTACGTTGTACCTGACGCGTCTCGGCGAAGTCGTAAGCATGGCGCTAAAACGCTACGCCGAAACCTGATACGGGAACCGAGTTGGCCAGCGTGTCGGTCGGCACCAACCAGCGCTACCTCGAGGGGTTCCTGGCCCACCTCCGGCATGAGCGTGGCTTGAGTCGGAACACCGCGGAGAATTATGAGCGCGACGTGGGCAAGCTGTTCTCGCTCGCTGGCGAGACCGCGCTCGCCGACATCCAGCCCCATCAAGCGCGCCGCTTTGTCGCCGTTCTGCACGGGCGTGGACTGGAGGGTAGAACATTGGCGCGCGCGCTGTCGGCATGGCGCACGTTCTACCGCTACCTGGCGCGCGACCACGGTCTCACCCACAACCCGTTCCACGGAATCCGCTCGCCCAAGACGCCGAAAACTTTGCCCAAAGCGCTTTCGCCTGACGAGGCAGCACGCCTGGTGGATCTGCCGGGCGATGAACCGATGACGATCCGCGACCGCGCCATGTTCGAGCTGTTCTACTCGTCAGGCCTGCGCCTGTCCGAGTTGACCGGTGTGAAGCTTGGCGACATCGATTTCCAAGACGGCACCGTACGCGTAACCGGCAAGGGCAACAAGACGCGAGTGATACCGGTCGGCGACTTGGCCCAGCGCTCGTTGCTTGCCTGGCTGGCGGCGCGCGCGCCATTCGCAACACCCGAACAGCCCGCGTTATTTGTCGGCAGCTCGGGCCGACCTGTTAGTGCGCGTACCGTCCAGCGGCGGCTCGAGACCTGGGCGCTCCGCCAGGGTCTAACCCAGCACGTGCATCCGCACATGCTGCGCCACTCCTTCGCTTCACATGTCCTGCAGTCGAGCGGAGACTTGCGTGCGGTCCAGGAAATGCTCGGGCATGCCAGCATCTCCACCACCCAGGTTTACACGCATCTCGACTATCAATATCTCGCCAAGATATATGACGCGGCCCATCCCCGGGCCAAGAAAAAGCCATGAACGGCGCACGCTCGCTGCAACGGCGGGACGCAGGACGCCAGCGTTAGGGGAGCGCGATGAGCGGCACCACCGAATTCATCGTCGTGCGCCACGGAGAAACCGCCTGGAACGCGCAGGGGCGCATACAAGGTCATCTCGACAGTCCGCTGAATGAGGAGGGGCTGGCGCAGGCGCTTCTGGTCGGTGATTGCCTGACGCGAGAATCACTCTCACACCTCTACAGCAGCGATCTCGGGCGAGCGCTGCAGACGGCGCAGCCGATCGCCGATCGGAGCGGCCGCCCGGTGCGCACCGATACGCGGCTGCGGGAGCGCGACCTCGGCGTGTTTCAAGGCTTGACCGGTGCCGAGTGCGAGCGCCGTTTTCCCGAGCATTACGCTCGCTTCAGATCGCGCGACCCGGACCACGTGATGCCGGAGGGCGAAAGTGCGCGGCACGTCTACGAGCGTGTGAGCGAAGTGTTCGCCGCCCTCGCGCGCGAACACATAGGGACACGCCTCGTGGTGGTGACCCACGGTGGCGTGCTCGACGCTCTCTATCGATTCGTGCAAAGCGTGCCCCTGGAGCGCCCCCGCGACTTCCCCATCTTCAACGCGAGCTTGAACACCGTGCGTTGCACCGATGCTCGCTGGTCTGTGGAGCGTTGGGGCGACATATCGCACCTCACACGGGACGCCACGCTGGACGATTTCTGATCCTCGAGCCGCGCGGGCGCGCTGAAAGGTTCAGTCCAATCGAGGCGGCGGTAGACGTAACTCCGGCTCGGGCGCCGGCGGCGTCGGGCTTGACGGCAGAGGCTCAACCACCGCGTCAGGCATAGGCCTGGCTGATGGGGACGTGAGCGCCTGAGGCTCGGGCTCGGTTATAGAGGATGGCGGCTGTTTCGACCGCCGTTTGCTCTGACCCTTTGCCTGCTTAGGTGCCGCGGCGTCTGACGTTTCGAGCTTGGGCGCTTCGGGTTGCGCTGATTTTCCCTTGGCCTCTTGATCTTGCTGACGTCTGGCGAGCGGAGAGGTGCGCCCGACCAAAGCGTCGAGCATGATCAGCTCGACATCGGTATGGTCCTTCACACCCGCAGCCGTCAGCATCCGGCCCTCGACCGCGCGTGCGTAGATGATGTTCGGCGTGTGATATCCCGCGACCACGAGCTTGCGCTCTGC
Organism: Gammaproteobacteria bacterium; assembly: GCA_041488355.1. Lineage (GTDB taxonomy): Bacteria > Pseudomonadota > Gammaproteobacteria > Burkholderiales > SHXO01 > SHXO01. The sequence goes on along the minus strand of JBGPPC010000257.1, from coordinate 83 downwards.
GCCGGTCTTGTCGCGCAGCTCGACCTCTCCGTAGCAGGTGCAGAAATAGGTCTGATCTGCGCTGGCCTCCAGATACACGCCCG
>JBGPPC010000256.1:0-6570 GCA_041488355.1 Gammaproteobacteria bacterium | reverse complement strand
GTTCGTTCGGGCGGGCGGGTGCCGTTATGCCCTGGTCGTCGGCGCCGAAGTGTATTCGCGCATCCTCGACTGGACCGACCGCTCCACCTGCGTTCTATTTGGAGACGGGGCCGCGGCGGTTGTTGTCACAGCCAGCGAGCAGCCGGGGATCCTAGGTGCCAAGCTGCATGCCGATGGAAGCTACGCCAACATACTGTGCGTTCCAGGCCAGGTGTCGGGCGGTTCCGTGCGCGGCAAAGCCTTCGTGACGATGGAAGGCAATGCCGTGTTCAAGTTCGCCGTACGCGTGCTGGTGGATGTGGTCGAGGAGACGCTCTCTGCGCACGGCTTGGATCGCAAGGCGCTCGATTGGTTGATTCCTCACCAGGCCAATCTACGCATCATCGAGGCCACCGCCAGAAAGCTTGAGCTCCCAATGGAGAAAGTCATCGTCACGGTGGACCGTCACGCGAATACCTCGGCCGCGTCGATTCCATTGGCGCTGGACGAAGCCGTGCGCGATGGACGCATCCGTGGGGGTCAGCATGTATTGTTGGAGGCGGTTGGCGGCGGATTTACCTGGGGTGCCGTGCTGATGAGATGGAGTTGAGCGAGCCGCCATGAGTCTTGCGTTCGTATTTCCGGGCCAAGGATCGCAGTCAGTCGGCATGATGGCAGGTTTCGAATCATTGCCCGCGGTGCGACGCACTTTCGAGGAGGCGGGCAGCGCGCTCGGCTGGGACCTGTGGACGCTGGTCAGCAACGGTCCTGAGGAGGAGCTCAACAAGACCGTCAACACGCAGCCCGCGATGCTTACGGCCGGGGTAGCGCTGTTCCGTGCATGGCAGGAACTGGGCGGCGCCGAGCCAGCGGTACTGGCGGGTCACAGCCTGGGTGAATATAGCGCCCTGGTCGCAGCTGGCGTCCTGGAGCTGGCCGGCGCCGTGCCGCTCGTGCGGTTCCGGGCACAGGCGATGCAGGAAGCAGTGCCGGAAGGTCAGGGCGCCATCGCTGCTATTCTGGGGCTGGAAGACGAGGCAGTGCGGGCGGTCTGTCTGGAGGCCGCAGACGCCGGGGTGGCCGAGGCCGCCAACTTTAACTCGCCAGGCCAAGTCGTCATCGCGGGGGAAGCGGCGGGAGTTCAGCGCGCGATCGAACTAGCGAAAGCGCGCGGGGCAAAACGCGCGGTGCTCCTCCCCATGAGTGTCCCGTCTCATTGCAGCCTGATGCGACCGGCAGCAGCGCGCTTGAGCGACAGACTGGCACAGATGAGTTTGCGACCGCCCAGGGTACGCGTGATCAACAATGCCGATGTCGCCGCCGAAGAGGCGCCGGAACGCATTCGCAGTGCCCTAATCCGACAGCTGTACAGTCCCGTGAGGTGGGTGGAGAGCATAACCGCTCTGGCGCGCGCCGGAGTTGAGGAGGTGGTCGAGTGCGGCCCGGGCGGCGTCCTCACCACCTTGTGCAGGCGGATAGCACCAGATCTCAAGGTCACAGAACCGAAGGACGCTGCGGGTCTCCGGGAGTTGGCGATCAAAAGTAGGCGATGAGACCCCTGGCAGGAAAATTGGCCTTGGTCACCGGCGCCAGCCGGGGTATCGGGCATGCGATTGCACTGGAGCTCGCCGCTCAAGGGGCGGCGGTTGCAGGCACGGCGACATCTGGATCCGGAGCCGAGCAGATCTCCAAGATGCTGGCGCATGAGGGATTCAAGGGACGAGGCTTCGTTCTTAACGTCACCGACGAGCCACAGATGGAGCAGGTGCTCGACGCCGCACAGAACGAATTCGGCCGTCTGTATGCGTTGGTGAACAACGCGGGGATCACGCGCGACAACCTGCTCATGCGGATGAAGGACAGCGAGTGGGACGAGATCATGGAAACCAACCTCAAGGCCGTCTTCAGGCTGTGCCGCCTTTGCATGCGCGAGCTGATCAGAGCACGCGAGGGCCGTATCATCAATGTCGTCTCGGTCTCGGGCGAGATGGGCAATCCGGGACAGACCAACTATGCCGCCGCGAAGGCGGGGGTGATCGGGTTCAGCAAGTCTCTGGCGCGCGAGATCGCGAGTCGAAACGTGACAGTAAACTGCGTGGCGCCGGGCTTCATCGACACGGATATGACGCGCGCGCTGTCCGAGGTTCAGCGTCAGGCGGTGGTTCAGCATATCCCGCTGGGCCGCCTGGGGCAGCCGGCCGAGGTCGCGTGGGCTGTGGCGTTCCTGGCCTCTCCGCGGGCGGGTTACATAACGGGGACCACCATCGACGTCAACGGCGGCATGCTTATGCGCTGAGCCCCTGTGCGGCTCAAGGAGCGGTTGGCGCGTCACCCGCAGCTGTCAATTTTGGTAAGATGCGCGTTTGTCCGAAGGCGCTAAAACAAGACCAACGCGCACCTGCAGGCGGCATTCCGGGCGACGTGGTGCGGTCGCCACCTCATTCTCGTAACTAGGAAGGGAACTTGATGGAAACCGTTGAGCAACGCGTGAAGAAGATCGTGGCCGAGCAGCTGGGCGTGAACGATGCTGATATCAAGCCCGAGTCGACTTTTGTCGATGATCTGGGGGCCGACTCGCTGGATACAGTCGAGTTGGTGATGGCGCTCGAGGAAGAGTTCGAGTGTGAGATCCCGGACGAGGAGGCCGAGAAGATTACCTCGGTGCAGCAGGCAATCGACTATATCAACACCCACCAGAAGCAATAGCTCGACCAGTTCCTGGACTGCGGAGCACAGTTGTCCAAACGCAAAGTGGTTGTTACCGGGCTCGGTACGGTTTGTCCGGTAGGTAACAACGTCGGGGAAGCCTGGTCCAGCATCCTCGCGGGCAAATCGGGCATCCGACGGATCAGTCACTTCGATCCCTCGCCGTTCGCTTCACAGATCGCAGGCGAGGTGAAGGGCTTCGATGTGACCAAGGCGCTATCAGCGAAGGACGCGCGCCGGTTCGACAGCTTCATCCATTTCGGCATGGCCGCGGCGATCGAGGCCATCCACGATGCCGGGCTGCAAGCCTCTACGGCGAACACCGAGCGCATCGGTGTCAACATCGGTTCCGGGATCGGCGGTCTGCCGATGATCGAGGCGACGCACAAAGCACTGCTCGAAACCGGACCGCGCAAGATCTCGCCCTTCTTCATTCCCGGGGCCATTATCAACATGGTATCGGGCAATCTTTCCATCATGTTTGGGTTCAAGGGTCCGAACCTTGCCATGGTCACCGCCTGTACCACGGCCAATCATTGCATCGGTGACTCGATGCGGTTGATCGAATACGGTGATGCGGACGTGATGATCGCCGGTGGTTCGGAGGCTTGTTTGTGTGCGCTCGGTGTCGGCGGCTTCTCGGCGATGCGCGCGCTCAGTACCCGCAATGACGATCCGGCCACGGCCAGCCGTCCCTGGGACAAAGATCGCGACGGATTTGTTTTAGGCGAGGGCGCTGGGGTCATCGTGCTCGAAGAGGAACAACACGCGAAGCAGCGCGCTGCGAAGATCTACTGCCGACTCGATGGATACGGGATGAGTGCCGACGCCCACCACATGACGGCACCATGCGAGGACGGCGAGGGCGCGGGCCGCGCCATGCTCAGCGCGCTGCACAACGGCTCGATCAACCCAGACGAGGTCGACTACATCAATGCTCACGGCACCTCCACTTTGCTCGGGGATCTCGCCGAGACTGTGGCTGTGAAGCGCTGCTTCGGCGAGCATGCGCGGCAGCTGGCCCTGAGTTCGACAAAGTCGATGACGGGTCACCTGCTGGGAGCCGCGGGAGGAGTGGAGGCGGTGTTTACCGCTCTCGCGATCCAGCATCAGATCGCCCCGCCAACGATCAACATCTTCAGCCAGGATCCGCAGTGCGACCTGGACTATGTTCCAAACCGCGCGCGCGAGATGAAAATCCGAGTGGCCTTGTCCAACTCGTTCGGGTTCGGCGGCACCAACGGCACGCTGGCATTCCGCAGGTTCGACGCTTAGTCCAAAGGCAAGTCGACACACGGAAGTCCCGGCGCGCGCCGGGCGGCGATCAACGTTGACCCCACTCGCCGCGCCCAATTCGCTGCGCTGGACGACGATCGCAACATGGCACGAGGCAAACCGCCAATCCGGACTGGCTTACGGCGACGCGCAACCGACCGTGCGGCGCTGTTCCGTTCGCTGCTGCGTATCTCGATAGTCCTGTTCGCGCTCGCTACGCTGGCGGTCGCCGGCTGGGTCGGCTACTTTGCCCAGGCCGGACTCGAAGTGCCGCCTACGGCACGAGAGTTCACGGTCGAGCAGGGCAGCACGCTGCGGGGTGTAGCGCGAGACCTCGTCAACAAAGGCGTTCTGTATGAAAGCACCACCTTCGTCCTTCTCGGTCGACTGCTGGGTAAGGCCGGAGCGGTAAAGGCCGGGATATACAAAATGCCAGAGCGGATCACCCCTTACGCGCTGATCGGCAAGTTCGCGCGCGGTGAAGTCCTGCAATCGGAGATCACCATCATTGAGGGCTGGACCTTCGCGCAGATGCGCGCTGCAATGGATGCTCATCCGGGTTTGCGGCACGACACGGCAGGCCTTGCGGACGCGGAGTTGCTGAATCGGCTAAAGGCATCCGAGCGGCACCCGGAAGGCCTGTTCTTTCCGGATACTTATCATTTCAACACCGGGGCGAGTGATGCACAGATCCTTGGGCTCGCTTACCAGACCATGGAAAGCCGGCTGCGTGCGACCTGGGAGAACCGCGTTCAAGGACTGCCATATCGGACACCCTATGAGGCGTTGATCATGGCCTCGATCGTAGAGAAGGAGACCGGCCGACCCGAGGACCGACGCATGGTTGCCGCAGTCTTCACCAACCGGCTCCGGCGGGGCATGCGCCTGCAAACGGATCCAACCGTGATCTATGGCCTGGGCGGCGCCTTCGATGGGAATCTGCATAAGCGAAACCTCGAAACCGACGGACCCTACAATAGCTATACGAGATCCGGGCTGCCCCCGACTCCGATCGCTCTTCCTGGTCAGGCCTCGCTCGAGGCAGTCATGACCCCTGCACCCAGTTCTGTACTGTATTTCGTCGCACGCGGAGATGGAACCTCCCACTTCTCGCAGACGCTGGAGGAGCACAACCGCGCGGTTCAGAAATACCAGTTAAAACGCTGACGCAATATGTCCGGCTTGTTCATTACCGTAGAGGGGATAGACGGCGCGGGGAAAACCACTCATCTCGAGTGGCTACGCGAGCACTTCACACGTCGTGGACGTTTCGTCGTCACGACGCGTGAACCGGGTGGCACGCCTTTAGGAGAGGCCCTTCGCGGATTGCTGCTCAACTCGGACTACTCGATCAACGCAGAGACCGAGGCGCTGCTGATGTTCGCCGGGCGCCGCGAGCACCTGGACAGAGTAATTCTCCCGGCTCTCGCAAAGGGCCACGTCGTTCTCTGTGACCGCTTCACGGATGCGACCTTTGCGTACCAAGGCTGGGGTAGAGGAGTGGGCCTCGCGCGATTGAAGATCCTCGAGGAATGGGTCCAGGGCGGCTTACAGCCAGACCTTACGCTGTATTTCGACGTTCCCGTCCACATCGGCCAAGAGCGCCTCAGCGGCCAGCCGCTGGATCGGTTCGAACGAGAGCAGGCCGATTTTTTCGAGCGAGTGCGATCTGGATACGAGGATCGTGCCGCGCACGATCCTCAGCGGGTCCGCATCATTGATTCGTCTCGCAGCATCCCCGATATTGAGGAAGAGATTGAGAATATCGTATCAATATATTGATTAATTATGATTTACAAATGGAACAATGATCTCTGGGCGACACTTCAAAACCGCGGGGGCACACCGACCGCGGCTGTGCTCCTCGCGGGACCTCAGGGGGTAGGAAAACGAGCATTCGCCCGTGCGCTCGCACAGGCGGTACTCTGCGCCAACCCCCGAGCGGGAGGCGAGGCGTGCGGCGCCTGCACGTCGTGTCGTCTGTTCGCAGATGATTCCCACCCCGACTTCCGCCTCCTTGAGCCAGCGGTGGATGAGGGAAGGGCAGAGGTGTCGGAGGATTCCAACGGGGGTACGGCCTCAGCCACGCGTGAGGGGAGCATCCTCGTCGGCCAGGTCCGCGCACTCACTGACTTTGTCTTTATCGCATCCCAGTTTGCCGGCGCCAAAGTCGTTCTGATCCAGCCCGCCGACCGTCTCCATCCGAGCGCGGCGGGCGCGCTGCTGAAGACACTGGAGGAGCCTCCGGCCCGGACAGTATTCATCCTGGTCGCCGACCATCCACAGCGACTCCCGCCGACTATCCGCAGCCGGTGCTTTCGTCTCGATTTCCCGCTGCCTTCGCGCGAGGCCGCGTTGGAGTGGCTCGTGGCAGAAGGCGTCGAACAGCCGGAAATTGCACTTGCGCAGGCTGGGTTTGCCCCGTTGACCGCGGTCGAGCGGAGCCGGAATAACTTCCCCGGCCGACGCCGAACCTTCAGCGAACTCTTGATCTCATCCGACGCCGATCCCGCCAAACTGGCCGCTGCAGTCGATCCAGGAGAGTTGCCACTCGTTTGCCAGCTCCTGCAACGATGGTGCTACGACCTGCTGTCGTTGCGCCTCGCCGCT
>JBGPPC010000255.1:0-6572 GCA_041488355.1 Gammaproteobacteria bacterium | reverse complement strand
TCAACATGATCAGAGCCATCGCAGCAGCAGTCGCCTTTGCACTTTCGTGCGCAGCATTCGGCCACGACTCCGAGCCCCAGGCGGACGAGACACCTGCCTTGGCCGCCATGCGCTATTGCCAGACTGTCGGCGTACGAGCCGCATGGGGAGCCCAGGCCCGCTTCCTGGGCGCGCCGGCCGTGTTCAAATATATTCCCGAGACACCGCTTAAGAAGATGTTCATGGGCGATACCGAGATCCCCGCGGATGCGATCTACGTACTCGATGCACTCGATCTGGGTCAGCGGCGTCAGTACGAGGAAGTCGCGTTCGAGGGCTGGAAAGCTGCGGACCGCTGGGTCAAGGACGGCAAGGATCGCCCCGAGTTCGAGGTTCTTGCCGCCGTTTTCTACCATGACTGCAAGGAATCTCTGACGGTCGGAACCAAAGACTGACCGATACCGGGCGCGGCCCGCCGCGTCCGGGGTTGTAGCGGCTGCCCCGCAGTCGTACCTCAGCCCGCGCTCGCCTCGTCTCGGCCGAACAGCGCTGGCCAGCGCAGGACATGACCGTCCTTCACCCGCCGCGTAGACCCGATCCGGTCGAAAAACTCCAGGATCTGAACGGCCAGTTTGCGACCAGTCCAGATGCGGTCGTGCAAATCGGCCGCGGCGTGGCGGGTTTGAGCACGAGCGTCACGGGGTGATCTGCATCTGGCGCGCGTAGCACCACGTTCCGCACTGATCGCCGCGGCTTTGCCCTTGCAGCTTTTCGACCATTTCGTCGAAACCTTCGTGCAGAAAAATCGTCACTGGGAACGTTGCACGCGGCAGCGCTGTGGGGCGGGTTATGATTGCGTAAGAACTGCTAATGGCAATAAGCGTTCGGTAACCGCGTGTTGCGGCTAGTGTGCCGCCCATACGAGGCTGCGCGCGCTCATCAGAGGGGCACTTGATGCTGACTTGGGGCACTGCGTATCTGATCAGCGAATGGCTGGTTCGGATCGTCATGCTCGTGTACGTGCCTCAGCGGCGTTCCCCCGCCTCGGCGCGGGCCTGGCTGTTACTGATCTTCTTCCTCCCGGCGCTCGGACTGGTCCTGTACGCACTGATCGGCCGCGCCTACCTCCCGCCGCGGCGCTTTGCGCAGCAGGCTCGGATCATCGACTTGATGCAATCCATGCCTCAGCCTTTTGCGACGGCCGCTGCTTCCGTTGCACACTTCCCACCTGAGATCGCGCAAGCCGCAAAACTCGCGCGCAACCTCGGCAGCTTCGATGTGGCCGATGCCAATCGCATTGAATTGCTGCCCGACTATCAGGGCTCGCTCGACCGCTTGCTGAGCGACATCCTGGCAGCCCGGCGCAGCGTGCATCTCTTGTATTACATCTTTGCCGACGACAATACCGGGCGGCGGACTGCGGAAGCCATCGAGCAGGCCGCCAAACGCGGGGTCAGCTGCCGGCTCCTGCTGGACAGCGTCGGTTCACGCGCGGCCCTGCACAAGCTCGCTCCCCGCCTGCGCGCCGCAGGCGTAGAAGTCGTACCGCTGCTGCCGCTGCGGGTGGTGCGGCCAGGCCGCGCGCGCTTGGATTTACGCAACCATCGCAAGATCGCGGCAATCGACGGTGAGATCGGCTACGTGGGATCGCAGAACATCGTCGACGACAGCGCCAATCGCGGCCTGACGAACGAGGAGCTAGTGGTGCGCGTAGTGGGTCCCGTGGTCCAGCAGCTACAAGCGGTCCTGCTCGCTGATCGCCATCAGGAGATCGGGAAAGAAATCACGGAGAACGCGCTGTTGTTCCCTCAACCCGGGGCGGCCGGGGAGACCGCCGCCCAGGTATTGCCGAGCGGGCCCGGGCACCAGGCGGGCAACACACAGCAGGTGCTCGTGAGTCTAATCTACAGCGCGCGAGGGCGGGTAGACCTGACCACACCGTATTTCGTTCCTGATGCGACTTTTCTGATGGCGATGCGCACCGTTGCGGCCCGTGGCGTGCAGGTCAATCTGGTGGTGTCGCGTCATTCCAACAAGCCGGTCGTGCAGTTTGCCCAGCAGTCATACTACGAGGACCTGCTTGCCGCCGGTGTCAGGATCTTCCTCTACCGCGGCGCATTTCTGCACGCCAAGTACACCAGCGTCGACGACTCCGTTGCAGTCATCGGCTCCAGCAATCTGGATATACGCTCGTTCGCGCTCAATAGCGAAGTCAGCCTGTTACTCTACGACCCGCAAGTCGTAACCGATCTGCGCAAGATTCAGGATCGCCACATCGGCGACAGTGACGAAGTGACGCTGGAGCGATGGCGCCAGCGCAGCCCGGCCAGACGCTGGCTGCAGAACATGTGCCGGCTGACGGATACGCTCATTTGAGCGCTGGAGGGGCGTTGGATTTGTTGTCCCTTCTGCAGTAGACGCAACGACTATCGAGAGCAAAACGTAGGTCGAGCGCCGGGATTGACCCTGCACGCCCGGAGTTGGAGATGGAGCGGTCAGCGCTCGGACAGATCCGGTTCGGCCACGGCGGCTGGACTTATCGCCGGGAAGCTGTCTCGAGCGTCGGCGCTGCTACCCGCCCGTGCCGTGCACGCTGCCAGGAATTCGGACTGATGACTCTGTGGCTCGCGCGGAGAGTCGAACACCAGGCGGGCTGCCGAGGTCAGCAACGCCTCGTCGTCCTGGTCTTGGACGAACCAGCGCAGCTCTGGAGGAAACGCCTGGATCAAGTGGATGTCGCTTTCCATGCGCTCGAGAAAGGCCTCGCGCGTCATGCCGTTTTCACGGGACATGGCAGCATGCATGATGAAGTCGCTACCCTCCAGACACTCGTCCAACGTGAGGTCATGCGCGGGTGCCAGATACGGAAGGCCGCAGAGTACCGCCGCCAGCGTGAGTTGCTTGGCCAGGGTCGTGAGTTTCGCTGTCATAGCCGCTCCTCGATAGTCGTGTGTAATCGTTATGCGCGGACCCGTTCCGCCTTTGACCACACGCACTCGACACAGCGCCGGTCCGCCATCGGAGGATAGCACTTGCTTTAGTGCGACAGCCTGCTGAGCCGAACGTTCAGACGACATAACGGCAAGAACGCAACCAGGCTTAGGAATTGCTGTGGCTGCGGCGCAACATCCGCGCCTGCATGTGCCGTCTCTGCGAGATCCCGGGCTCCGCTCCGCTTCGTGCGGGCTTCCGGTTATGCTCTGCCAGCGCCCTCCCCTCGGCCCACACTCAATACCAAATCTCCATCCGCAGTCCACGCTTGTCTCGCTGCGGTTCGGCTGAAGGCAATCGCACTGCCGACCTACGACGGATCCGACCCGCGACATGCGCCAGGACGTAAGCATCGATCACGTCGTCGAACGCGACCTTCGCGGCGCCGTGCTCGAGTCGCAGACGCAAGGGATCCTGGAACGCCCGGCCGAAAATGCGCCGTAACAGACGAACGCGTTCGCGGCGGCCTTCGGCGGTCTTCTTGTTGTGTCGCATTGGAGCACCGGCGAGCGCAGAAAACGCGAGCTCCGGGTGAGCTTCGAACACGCGCTTCTGGTCCGAGGCGGCGATGGCTTGATCCACCTCCCGGGTCTTGGGCAGGATGTTGAAGGCCTCCTTGCTCATGCCCACGCCGTTGACCCGGAAGACGTCCGAATAGTCCTGCGCGGCGAGCCCGGGACGAGCGGGTGGCGTGAACACGCTGCTGGCACGCGGTCGCCCTAACAGCTTGCGGGCTTCACGGTCGCACAAGCGTCCACCAGGAAGTGGCCGATCGAGCAGACCGATCGGCATGTCCACCGCCAGCAGAACCGGTTTCTCGGGGAGCGCGAGGACTTCGCCAAAGCTCGCGCAGCGGTGTGCGGTCACGCGCAGCGGTTGTTCGCTGCTGGAGCTCATCGCTGCGAGGATCACGAACCACCCTCCCCGACAACCGTCTACCCCAGCGACCCAGAGCGACGAGGCCTTCTGACGCGAGATCAAGAAATGATCTAGAGAATGACGTTTGCGCGAACCGTTCCCGCACGCTCGTGGCGAGCCGTGAGTCGTACCGTGCCCCCGTTGGGCGCTGTCACAACCCACTCGACCTTTGCGCGGTCGTCAGTCACATCGCCGCCCCAGCCCCCCCAACTGCTTGGCGTGGCCGGCTTGTACGCTCGTCCTTCGAGCTGCCCCAGCTCTTCGCGCGGCTTGCCCGTCTCCAGCCGCGCACCGTCCGGCAATTCGATCTCGCACACCACACCGCGCGTGAGCTTGTTGGCAAGTGCCTGTTTGGTCACATAGCTGGGCAGCCAGCCGCTGTTGTGCACAACCAGCCGCACCGTCCAAGTGTGGTCGCCCAGCGGGGAAGCGCTCGCCTCGTGGATCGTCAGGCGCGGAGAGATCAGCAGTTGCCAGATGAGCCAGGCCGGGAAGCGCTCGATCTCTTTCTCGAGCAGCGCCTGCGGCGGGTTGCTCCACGTATACAGAACATCCCAGCCGCCCAGCTCCACGGGTCCGAGCTGTGGATGATCGAAGGGGTACCAGCTGACAAACCCCTTGCCGCCGAGTGCCTCATCGTTCCACTTCAGCAGCTTGAGGTCGTCTTCGACGGGATGCTCGCGGTACCAGTCGATGAACTTGTAGTCCGTGATGCCCGCCTGACGCTGCGGGCTCCAGATCTCCACCGTCCACGCGAACACACCCCCGTGCTCGTACATCCAGTCGTCGAAGGAGCCGGTGATGACTTCCTTCGGGTGGTAACGGAATTCGTGAAAGACCGAGATGTTCGGGTAGCCGGTGAGCTCGGTGCCGCGTGCGCCGATTTTTTGATAGGTCCAGAGGTCCTCCACCGGAAGCGTGTCGTCGGCCTTGTGCGAATAGGGCCGCAGCAGCACTCCGCTGTAGGTGTGGAATGCAACCGCTCCGATAATGTTGGGATGCGAGGTGATGAAGCTCACCACCGCATTCACCTCGGGCTCGGAAGCCGGGAACGGGCCGGCGCCATATTGCTCGTGCTCCTGACGCCAGCCCGCGGGGAAGTTGCGGTTGAGGTCGAGCTGCTCCTTGCGCGGCTGCAGCGTGATGAGGTTGCCGTCATAGTGCTCCAACCGGCCCTCGGGTAACAGCCGGTAGTATTCTCCGCCGGTCTCGGCCGGATCTCGGCGCACCATGAGTCGCGGGTCGCGGTCGGACACTTTCCAAGGACCGTTCGGGTCGCCGATTCGCATGGTGAGGACACGCCCATCGCCGTCCATGTCTTCGCGTTTGAGGCCGCCGATGGGCTCCTCATCGTGAGGATAAGGTCGGGTACTGGAGCGGATCAGACGCGGAACGTCGGCCAGCGCCCATTCCGCGCCGTCAGGGTTGATTCTCGGACAGACGTAGAACACGCGAGTATCGAGGCAGCGCCTGACGTCGGCATCCTTGGAATAGCTGGTGACTAGATGCCAGATGAAATACAGGCAGGCCATCGAGCCGGCGACCTCGGTGGCGTGGATGTTCCCGTCTACCCACAGCGCGGGTTTCTCTACATCCAAGCCGGTCTCGGTACTGGTAACCGTCGCGAGCCAGATTTCCCGACCCTCGAAGCTGCGGCCGATTTGATCCACCCGCAGGAGCTGCGGATGCTGGTCCGCGAGCTCGCGCAGCAGACGGGTCAGGTCCGCGTAGCGGTAATATCGGTCGAAGCGGATCTCAGACATCGAAGCTGCTCGAAATGCTTCTTAACAAAAACGGCCCGCGCTAGCGGGCCGTCGTCGGGGACTGCGAGCCGTCCTGTCATTCAGCGGCCGCTACCAGGCCTGGTTGAGGTTCCCGGCTTCTGCGCCGGCTTTTTCTTGCGCTGAAGTCTAGTGTTTCCGTAGCTACCCGCAAAGATTTTGCCACGGCGTGTGCGAATGTCTCCTCTGCCCATGAGAGTGCTTCCTTGGATGTGTTGAAAAGCGACCGGTGCGCGATGCTACCAGCTTCGGCCCGAGGATTGAAGATGGCGTTATCCACCGGCGCGGGAAGCACGAGACACGTCACGTCCAGCGAATCGGCCCGGCCCGAGCCATTTGAGCACGTCGCGCTCGATCGGCAGCGGCTCGCCGGTCACCTGACAAGCGACGATTTCGCCCAGCAGCGGTGCCCACGTCAGGCCACGCGAGGCAAGCCCAAGGCAAGCGAAGAGACCTTGTCCGTCCGCCAGCGGCAGCCTACCCACGAGCGGCAGCCGGTCAGGCGTAACGGTGCGAAAACCCACCCGCCCTCGCAGCCCCGCCGGATCTAGCCCCGTCCCAAAGCCCGGCAACAAGCGCTCCAGGCGCTCCAGATTGGCCGCGTGGTCTGATTCGCGCGGCGGCGCGGCGTCGCCGACCGCATCGTAGCTGGCGCCCAGGCAGCAGACACCGTCCGCTGCGGGCGCGATGAAGCCGTCTCGGCACACCGGTGTGGCGAGCTCCGGGCCGCTTGGCTGCGGTACGAAGCTCACTTGTCCTCGGATCGGCGTCAGCGCCAGGCTCTCGCAACCAGGCAGTGCGCAAGCAGCGTGAGCGTTGGCCAGTACCACGACCGGGGCTCGGCCCAGCACGGCGCCCCATGCATCCAGCACTTCCCAGTCACCACCCGTTCGGCGCAACTGG
>JBGPPC010000254.1:0-6599 GCA_041488355.1 Gammaproteobacteria bacterium | reverse complement strand
CTTGATCTTTACTTCGGCCCTCGGGGTCGGCGACACACGCCGCGACGCCCCATGGCTGCCGCGGATCATGTACCGCGTGTTGCTGAGCGACCTCTTCGCCGACAAGGCGGACGCAGAGCGCTACTTGCGCGAAAGCAATCTGGATTGGACGCTCGTTTACCCTGTGCTCCTCACGAACGGGCCGAGGACCGGCCAATACCGGGCCGGCGAGCGCTTGCGCCTGCGCGGGCTCCCGATGATTTCTCGGGCGGACGTCGCCGATTTCATCCTCAAGCAGCTCCAGGATTCCACTTACATTCGAAAGGGCGTCGCCGTGAGCTACTGAGCGCCCACGCCTCGAGCGGCGAGCTGATACCACCATCTCCTGGGGCTCCCCCAGCAACCCGGCCTCGGCGGGAATCGGCCTGAAGCATCCGCTCCGGACGCGACGACGCTACGATGTGGCCTCCTGCGCCGCGGGGTCATGAGGATTGATTTCTGTCGACAGGGTGGTCATCATGAAACCTCTCCTCTCCCGTTAGCGACATGGGACACGTCGGGAAAGTGGTTGACTTCGGCATCTACGTTGCCGCGCTCGTCGGGCTGGCAACCAGCGGTCTGCTGGCGCTGTGGGGGCTCGCGACCTTGCCCGTCCCCCTCAGCGGTATCGCGGCCTCCCTTGCCAACTGGACCCTCGTGGCGCTCGGGCCTGTAGGCATCGCTTTCGTGCTGCGGTATCTGCAGCTCACCTACGACGCCCCCCCGCGGGAGCTTGAAATCATGCGCTTCAGCGGATGCCCCGCGTGGATGAGGTTTCTCTGTCATGCACTGATGCTGATCGGGGTCGGGCTGTTCGTCCTCAACGCTTCGCTCGAGATGCTCGGCTATCTGCCCAGGACGGAGGCGGCCGCCTGGCCGTCGAACACACCCGGCGCCTTCGGGTTGGTCGCCTACAGTTTCATTTTTGCTCAGTTGTATTCGGTCAACGCGCTGACAAGCCGTGCGCTGCAGCGCACGCTCACGGGCGAGCGTCGCTGATCGTCAGGGAGAAGCGGACATGCTGGATCACATCACGCTGCATGTAAGCGAGTATCGCAAAAGCAAGCAGTTCTATGCTCTCGCGCTCAAGCCGCTCGGCTACGAGCTGATCATGGAGTTCGGTGAAATTGGAGGATTCGGCAAGGACGGCAAACCCGACTTCTGGATCGCCCAGGGCTCAGCGACGAAGCCACCGCTGCATATCGCCTTCGCCAGCGCGGACCGGGCCACGGTAGACGCTTTTCATCGTGCAGCACTGGCAGCCGGCGCCAAAGACAACGGAGCGCCAGGGCTACGGTCTCACTACCACCCCAATTACTATGGCGCCTTCGTCCTCGACCCGGATGGGAACAACATTGAGGCAGTGTGCCACCGACCGTGAGAAGGCGCTGAAGGCATGCAACGCTTTCTAATCGCACTCGGCGTTGTTCTCATCATCGGAGGGGTGCTCTGGCCATGGATCGGCAAGCTGGGGCTTGGCCGGTTACCCGGCGACATTCGCTTCGAACGGGATGGCGTCAGGTTCTACTTTCCGCTCACGACCGGGTTGCTCATCTCGGCCGTGGTGACGCTGATACTCTGGATTTTTCGGAAATAGTCTAGGCGAGCCGCACCTTTCTGCGGTTCGCTTCTGCGACCAGGATCGCGGTGCACTCCGCGGGTGGCAGCGGTTTGCTGAACAGAAACCCTTGCGCCTCGTCGCACCCGTGCAGCTGCAGGAACTCGAGCTGCTCGCGTGTCTCCACGCCTTCTGCGATAGTGCGCAAGCCCAGGTTGCGGGTCAATCCGATGATGGCACTGGTGATGGCAGCGTCGTCCTTGTCGGAGGTGATATCGCGCACGAATGACTGATCGATCTTGAGCCTGTCGATCGGAAAGCGCTTCAGATAAGAGAGACTGGAGTAGCCGATGCCGAAGTCGTCGATCGCCAGCTCCAGACCCAGCGCCTTGAGCTGCTCGAGCGAGTCGGTTACGCGCTCGACGTCTTGCATGATCACGCTCTCGGTGACCTCCAGCACCAGCCAGCGCGACTCCAGGCCCGCTTCCTTGAGCGCGTTGTGCACCGTGTGCGAGAGCGTCGTGTTGCGAAACTGCACGGCCGAGATGTTGACCGCAACGCGCACCGGCGGCAATCCCTGAGTTTGCCACGCGCGATTCTGGCGGCAGGCCTCTCGCAGCACCCACTCTCCCATCGACAGGATCAGCCCGGTGTCCTCGGCGAAGCGGATGAAGCGGCCAGGCGGCAGCAACCCCAGATCGGGATGTTCCCAGCGAATGAGCGCTTCGACGCCTACGATCTGGCGCGTGCGCACGTCGTACTGCGGCTGATAGTGCAGGCGTAATTCTTCGCGGTCGATGGCGCGGCGCAGGCTGCGCTCGAGCGACAACCGCTCCAGGGCCCGCGTGTTCATGTCCGGGGTGAAGAACTGATAGTTGTTGCGGCCCGACTCCTTGGCGTGATACATCGCCGCGTCCGCGTTCTTGAGCAGAGTCTCGACATCGCGCCCGTCGTTGGGATACACGCTGATGCCGACGCTGGGCGTAGTCGCCAGCTCGTGCCCGTCGATGGAGTATGGATGAGCTACGGCGTCGAGGATCTTCTGCGCAGCGCGCGCGACGTCGGCCGCATCCGCCATATCCGGGATCAGGATCACGAATTCATCCCCGCCCTGCCGGCTCACCGTGTCGCTGGAGCGCATGCTGCCGCGTAAGCGCCGCGCAACCTCCTGCAGCAGCTTGTCGCCGACGGTGTGACCGAGCGAGTCGTTCACGGTCTTGAAGCGATCCAGATCCAGGAACATGACCGCGACCTGCGTGCGGTTGCGCTCGGCCAGAGCGATGGCCTGGGTGATGCGGTCGTTGAGGAGAACCCGGTTGGGCAGATCCGTCAGGAAGTCGTGATGCGCGAGGTGGCGCACCCGCTCCTCGCGTTCCTTGCGCTCGGAGATGTCGGAGAAGATCTCGATGTAGTTCACCGGTCGTCCGTTCGCGTCTCGCACTACGCTGACGGTCAACCACTTGGGGTAGACGTCGCCGTTGCGTCGCCGGTCCCATACCTCGCCCTGCCAGTAGCCCTCCTGCCATACCCGAGCCCAGACTTCCCGATCGCGCTCCTGGCTGCGTATCCCGCGGCTGAGGCCGTAGGGCGTCTGGCCCAGCGCCTCGTCGGCGCTGTAACCGCTGACCGTTGTAAAGGCTGGGTTCACCGAGAGGATACGCATGTCACCGTCGGTGATGACAATGGCTTCGCCGCTGCTCTGGAATACCTCACCCGCGAGACGCAGCTGCTCCTCGGCCCGCTTGCGCGTCGTGATGTCGAACAAGAACCCCTGCAGCGACACTTGTCCGCCTTCATCCTGGATCACGCTGAAGCTGTCCCGCAGCCAGACCGTACGCCCGTCGGCGGTCAGCATGCGGTATTCCAGCTCGGCGTCGCGCGCTTGCGCGAGCGCGGATCTGGCTTTGCGCAGCGTCCAGTCGCGATCGTCGGGGTGCATGCGCGCGAGCCAAAACCCGTCTTCATACCACTGCTCGAGCGCATAGCCCAGCAGCTTCACCGCCTGTGGCCCGACGTAGGTGAAACGCAGCGTATCCGGCTCGGCCGACCATGGGATCACATCCGTGCTCTCAACCAAGTGACGGAATCTGCGCTCACTGCGGCGCAAGGCTTCCTCCGCCTGCTTGCGCTCTGTGATGTCCTGCATGGTGCCCACCAGCCGCACCGGCTTGCCCGCAGCGTCGCGCACGACCTCGGCTCGCTGGTGCACGTAGCGAGTCGAGCCGTCGGGAAGCTGTATGCGGTGATCCATGGTGTACGGCCGCCGCCCAGCGATCGCATCCTCGGCCAGTGCCAGCAGCCGTGGTCGGTCATCCGGGTGAATCAGCTCGACCCAACTGGTGCGCGTCGGCACGAAACGCTGCGGATCCTTCTGCGTGATCCGATAGGTCTGCTCCGACCACGACAAAGTGTCGTGCGCAAGATCGCGCTCCCAGCTTCCGACATTGCCCACTTGCTGGGCGAGCCGCAATCCCTCCTCCCGGCTGCGCAACGCCTGATCTGCCTGTTTCTGCTGCGTGAGGTCGCGCATGATGGTGGAGACGTACTCGGCCTCGCCAGTCTTCGTGCGGTGTGCGATGAGCAGCATCGACACCGGCACCTCGACGCCGTCGTGTCGCGATAGCACGGACTCCCCGATCCAGAGTCCGGTGCGCAACGCCGTTGGGATGCCCGTGCCCAACACGAGGTCCAGCGCGCCCCGCGGGTGGAACTCTGCGATATGGCGCTGGCGCACATCTGCGTCGGCAGCAATGCCGAACAATCGCCGCGCGGCGGCATTCAGATACAAGACGTCGCCTTGAGGCGTGGCCGAGGCGATGAAGTCGTTGGCCTCGTCCAGGATCGCCTGAACCCTGCGCCGCTCGCTTTCGGCCTGCAGACGTTCGAGCTCGGCGCCGGCACGGGCAGCGAAGATGCTAAGGATGGTCTGCCCGATCGCAGACTGGCGCATCGGCTCGTCGTGCATCACCGCCAGCACCCCGAGCGTGCGGCCCGATGCGGCGGTCAGGCGGACGCCCAGATAGCTTTGGACACCGAGATCCGCCAGCAGACGGTCGGATGCAAAGTGCTGCTGTGCCTCCTTCGCGACGAAGCACACCCCAGCCGCAATCGCATCCGCAGACGGGGTCCCCTCGAGTAGTCGTTCGAAATTGTCGACGATCTTGCCGTCAGCGGACACAGCAACCGTCTTGATGCCCTCGGGACTGCTCCCCGCCAATTCCCCAACCACGGCGTAGCGCGTGTTGAGCGCCCCCGCCAGCTCGACCACCAGCGACCGGAAGAACTGCTCCCCGAGGGCGGCCGAGGTGCCCTTTACGATCGCTTGCACAGTCTGTTCCGCGTGCCGACGCATCGTCACGTCGCGGACGAATACGGAAGCCCCGACCACCTCGCCCTGTGTGTCCCGGATCGGGTTGTAGCGCTCGTCCAGGTACCGCACTTCGCCACCGGGAGAGCGGAACACGCTCTCGGCGCGCTGCCGCTCGCCTTTGAGCACCCGGGCCAGGATGCGGCGCACCTTCTCCTGCCGCTCGTGCGCCGCCAGGCACACGGCCTCCATCCCGACGGCCGGCTCGAACCCGAGGTACCTCTGCACCGCAGCGCGCAGCGCTTCGTTTACCATCGTGATGCGCAAGTCCCGGTCGACGGCAGCAATGCCGTCGTCAGTGGTGTTGACGGTCGCAGAGAACAGAGCCTGGTTGCGCCTTACGCTTTCCTCCGCGCGCCGCTGCTCGGTCACGTCGAGGTTGATGCCCGTGACGCGGATCACACGCCCCGCCGTGTCCTTCTGCGCCCGGCCATAGGACTTGACGTGGCGCACCTCCCCCCCTGGCCGGAGGATGCGAAACTCGGTGTCGTAGACCTTGCCGTTCTGCACGGTCTGTTCGATATCGGCGAGCGCCTGTGCCCGGTCTTCGGGATGCAGCACGGCCGCCCATGCATCGTAGCTGCACGAGCCGGACATCCCATAGATCCGGTACATGGTCTGATCCCACTCGAGCAGGTTGCGCTGCACATCCCAGTCCCAGATGCCGAGGTTGGCGGACTGGGTGGCGAGCCGCAGCCGCTCCGACATGCGCTCGACCTGGTCCTGGACCAACCGCCGCTCGGTGATATCCTGGATCATCAGCAGCACGCGCTGATAGCCTTCCGTCTCGACCAATTGCGCCGAGAACAGGCCGACGCCCATCTCGCCAGAGCGGCGACGGAACCGGGCCTCCTGCTGATGGAAGGTGCCCTTTTCTTTCAGTTCCCGGATACCTTCGGTGCGATCTTCGGCGCTGCTCCAGAATCCGAGCTCCACGGAGGTCTTGCCAACGGCGGCCTCGCGCGTGCAGCCGACCATGTCAAAGAAGGCTTGGTTGCCATCCAGGACCGCTCCCTCTGCCAATGTGAAGATCGCAGTCGGTACAGGACTGTTGCGAAAAATCGCCTGGAAGCGGGCTTCGCTGCGCTCGATCCGCGCCAGTTGTCGCAGCAACATGGCAAACAACAACGAAACGAACAGCAACGCCATGATCGTAAACACGGCTTTCTTCGCCGACTCCTCACGCCAGCCAGCCAGCACGCTGTCGGTCGGGACGCCGACCGTCACCGTTGCCGGGAATGACGCGAGCCGCGTGTAGGCATACAGACGCTCGAGACCATCCACTGTGCTGACAGCCTGCAGCCAACCATTGGCTCCGGTCTTGGCTTGATGCACCGGCGTGCTCGAAGTGTCAGCGCCGAAGGCACGTTCCACGTAGGGGTGCCGGAACAGAATCCTCCCGTCGATGCGCGCGACGCAAAACACGGTCCGCGGGTCCAGCTCGAGGTGCTGGAACGCATCCCGCAGCTGCGTCGTGTCGATGGTCGCCACCAGCACGCCGTTAAAGCTCCCGTTGGCGCCGGCCATTGGGCGCGCCACCGGGATAAGCCAGATATCTCCCCTGTGCTCGGGGAGCCCGATGAAGCTCGGTAGCTCCGGATGGGTACGCAGCGCCACAAAAAAATCGCGGCTGGCGACGGAGCTGGCCGCGCCGCT
>JBGPPC010000253.1:0-6605 GCA_041488355.1 Gammaproteobacteria bacterium | reverse complement strand
GACTACAGACGCAACTCGTGCGGGACATCCAGTACGGCTCAGCCTGGAGCGCGCTGGCGCTCAGCTTCGTGTACTTGATATTGGCGCGTTGGCTCTGGTCGCGGCACCGCGACGATCTGAGGCTGCTGGTGGAGTCTTTTCTCGCGCTGGGCGTGGTGTTCGGCACGTTGGCAATTCCGCTGGCACTCGACGGCCGTTGGACTTCCGCTGCGTGGGCGCTGGAAGGCGCCGCGATCGTTTGGGCGGGCGCGCGCCAGAACCGATGGCTGGCACGAAGCTTCGGTTTGTTCCTGCAGATTGCGGCAGGCTTCGCTTTTCTTGGCGCCGCCGAACGGGGCTACGGCGATGTGCCGGTGCTCAACAGTTTCTACCTGGGATGTGTGTTCATCAGCGTTGCGGGCTTTTTCTCGAACTGGGTTCTGGAACGTCACCGCGAAATCTTGCGAAAATGGGAGCCCGCGCTCGCGGTGGTGATCTTCGCGTGGGGGCTGCTGTGGTGGATCGGCGGGGGTGCGCACGAGATCCACGTGCAGGTAAGCGGTGCATACCAGACTCGCGTCGCGCTCCTGTTCGCAGCCGGCTCGTGTGTGGTGTTCAGTCTGTTGTGGAAGACGCTGAGCTGGCGCCTCGCCCGCTATCCCGCGCTGGCGCTGCTGCCAGCGATGATGCTGCTAGCCGCGTACGACGCGGCTGATCGACGACATCCGCTAGTCCATCTCGGCTGGGCGTCCTGGCCAGTCGCGTTCGCCGCACACCTCTGGCTGCTGCGCCGGCACGACGAAGCGGACAATCCCTACATCGATTTCCTCCACGCCGGTCAGCTCTGGCTGCTGGCGGCCCTGGCTTCGTGGGAACTCGCATGGATCATCGATCAGGCGATTCAGGCGAGCCCGGTCTGGGGCATGATCGCCTGGGGCATCGTGCCCGGGCTGCTGCTCGGGTTGCTGGCAACTCGCGCTCAACACTTGCCGTGGCCGGTGCGAGGCCGGCTCGCCACGTATGCGCTGCTGGGTGCCGCGCCGCTCGCCGTGTTTCTCTGGGCCTGGATACTGGTAGCCAATGCGACGAGCGATGGAAACGCGAGCCCGCTGCCCTATGTCCCTCTGCTGAACCCGCTGGACCTGGCCCAGTTCGCGGCGTGGCTCGCGATCTTCGCTTGGATCCACGGGCTCAAGCGCATGGACCTGGCGGACTACGCCGGTGACAATCCCGCCCTGACCCACTCCGCGCTGGGCGCGATTGCCTTCATCGGCCTCAACGGCTCGCTGTTGCGTGCTCTGCACCACTGGGCCGCGATCCCTTACGATCTCGAAACGATGCTGCACTCCACGCTGGTGCAAGCGGCATTGTCGATATTCTGGAGCTTGCTGGCGCTGTGCGCGATGATGGCGGCCACGCGCCTTCGCGTCCGAGTGCTGTGGATCGTCGGAGCATCGCTCATGGCTGTTGTGGTGGCCAAGCTGATTCTGGTGGATCTGTCCAACACCGGCACAGTCGAGCGCATCGTCTCGTTTATCGGTGTCGGAGTGCTGATGCTGCTCATCGGCTATATTTCTCCGGTTCCTCCCAGAACTTCCGAGAATCCCAAATGAAACCGCTGCTCGCTCTGCTGCTTGCGCCGATCCTGGCTGTCGCGGCCGAGCAGCCGCAGGACTTCGCCTTCGGCGTGCCGGTCGAAGTAGACGGCAGCGAAGCGCTCTACGAAGTCGACATTCCGGCATCCGTGTATCAGGGCACCGCACGGGCGGACCTCGGCGACTTACGGGTTTTCAACGCGGACGGCGAACCGGTGCCCTTCGCGGTCGAACCCAGGGCGCCGCAGCGCGCGCAGACGCCGCAGCCGGTCGGCGTGCAGTATTTTCCACTCTACGGGGAGCAACCCACCGATTTGGACGGCCTCCGGCTCAAGGTGGAAAAATCGGGCACGGGAACAGTCGTGAGCGTAAAGAGCGAAGGCGGCCAGCCAGTCGCCAAGCGGCGGCTCCTCGCGTATCTGGTCGACGTCAGCGCGCTCAGGCAACCCTACGAAGCGTTGGAGCTGGACTGGCGCCAGAACTCGGCCAGCTATGCGACGAACGTGCGCGTCGAAGCGAGCGATGACCTCAAGAGCTGGACCACGGTCGTCGCTCAAGCGCCGCTGGTGCGTATCGACCACGACGGGCAGCGTCTCGAACAGCGCACTGTCGAGTTCCAGCCCCGCACCGCAAAGTACCTGCGATTGTCCTGGCCCGTGTCCGCCAAGGCCGATGCACAGGCAGCCGCCGAGCCGCTCGAGCTAACGCGCGTGAATGTCCGCACCGGCAACATCGCGCTGGAGCCCGAGCGCGTCTGGAGAGAAGTGCTGCCCGAGGCCGGCGAGAAGCCCGGCGAATATCTCTACGATCTCGGCGGTCAGTTTCCGGTGGAGCGGGTTCACCTCGCGCTGCCGCAACAAAACACCATCGCGCGCGTCGAGGTACTGTCGCGCCCCGACCCGCACCGCGACTGGCAACTCGTCACCAGCGGCGCGATCTACCGCTTGATGCAGCAGGGGCACCAGGTTTCCAGCCCCGACCTCGCTGTCGCGACGAACACCAACCGCTACTGGCTGGTGCGCGTGGACCAGAAAGGAGGTGGGCTCGGCAGCGGCCTGCCGCGGCTCAGCGCCGGTTGGGTACCTCAGAAGTTGGTCTTCGCGGCACGCGGGAAGGGGCCGTTTCAGATCGCCTATGGAAGCAGCAAAGTGCAACCCGCCGCCTATCCGATCGACACGGTGGTGCCGGGCTGGCGCAGCGACCAGCCGCAAAAGCTGGCGCACGCAGAGCCGCTGCCCGAGCGGCTGCTTGGCGGGGCTGCCGCGTTGCACCGTCCGATCAACTTTAGAGTCTTCGGGCTGTGGGGCGCGCTGGTGCTCGGCGTGCTGCTGCTTGGATGGATGGCCTGGCGACTTAGCAAGCAGATGCAGAGCCCACCCACCACCACCGGCGCGACCGAGGCAGACAAGGCCAACTAAGCGGTTGTGGCGGAACCCAGAACCATGCTCGTGCGGCCCTCGAGCGCTGCGACGAGCGTGTGCCAGGCCAACACCGCGCAATTGCGTCGCGACGGGAAAGCCCGCACTACCGCCAGCACCGCGACTTCTCCCAGATCGTCGACAGACTCCGGCGTACCCGCCTCGGACAGCAGCGCAGTGAAGCGACGGTAGAGCTCGCGCGTCTGCGCCACGGTGCGGCCCTTCACGGCCTCGGTCATCACCGACGCCGACGCCATCGAGATCCCGCAGCACGAGCATTGGAAGCTGGCGTCGCGGATCACTTCGCCGTCGAGCTGGACGTAAATCGTGAAGCTGTCGCCGCAAAGCGGGTTGACCCCTTCGGCCGCGCGGTCGTGCTGCTCCAGCACGCGGTAGTTGCGTGCGTTCTTGATGTGATCGAGGATCACGCCGTCGTAAAGGTTTGGGACTGCGGACATGGCGCTAGTATACCGGTGTGCCCGGCAGGATACGGCGGCGTCAGCTGTAGCCTGGATGGAGCGTACGCGGAATCCAGGAATCCCCCGGATTATGCTGCGCTCCATCCCGGCTACGGGAGCTTGTTTCTAGCTCTCAAGAAACGGCATTGCCTCGCGACTGTCACAACAGACCATGGCAGCACGCCCACTTCCCCCTTTGAAAAAGGGGGATCTAGGGGGATTTGCTTTTTCGTGACGACTGCGCATAAATCCCCCCTGCCCCCCTTTGTCAAAGGGGGGAAGTTTCTTCATCTCGCCTTGCCTCGTCAGCGGCGGGGCTTAGGTGGGCTCAACCCGAACGGCCTTGTGGGCATGCCCCAACGGACTGCTACCGACCCGCGCTGCACCACAGCGCCGGATTCAGGTGTTCCTCCGACTGCCGGCATACGAGGGGGTTGGCTTCGCGCCCGCTCTGCATGCCGGCGCGGATCCGAATGAGTTGGCGGCGCCGCTCCATCTCTGGGGACCGATACCCCACTCCGGCAATGGCTTCGAGCAGAGGCAGCGATGCCGTGCCGGCGAAGTACGACGAATACATTCGCAGCTTCTCCCACTGCTCGATGATGGCACACCGCACCCAATCGTCCGTGGGCGCGCCGGTGACCAGCCGCTCATAGCGCGTCGAGGGCGTCAGGAACGGTTCGTCGTGGACGCTTGCATCCTCGGTTTGCATGCGCTGGTTGGCGCTCTCCAGCAGCTGCACCGCGGATGCTCGCCATCCTAGTTCCCACGCCAAGCGGGCCGATGTGAGCAGACGCGGCAACGTGCTCTGCTCCTGCGTGGCAGCGGCGACCAGCTCCGCCGCCCGCCCGAGCAGCGCGAGGCGCGCCGCGCCGCCGTATTGCGTGTCGCGGGACTGCGCGAAGAGGGCGAGTGCCTGTAGATAAACCTTTGCGTCCGAAGATGCAAACCAGCCCGGCTTTGACGGCCAGCCTCGGGCAGCTTCGCGCGCATAAGGAGCGGACTCGAGATAGCTGCGCCATACATCCTTCGCAGGGGCTGGCGCAGTAGCATCACCAACCGCGAGAATCCCGTCGCCTGCGAGACACTCGGCACGGTCTGGCTTGCAGGCGAACAAGTTCAGCGTACCCGCGTCCAGGGCTTGCCCCGGTGCAAATGGAACCAGCAGCATCGAGGCTGGGACCAGGCGATAGAACGCGTACCCCATAGCCTGAAACTGAGTGAGCGGCCGCAGATCCACGCCCTCTGGCGTCCTGACCTCGAACATGACCAACGGGGACACCGTCGCGAAGAACGACTGCCCGCCCGAGATCACCTGCAGCTCGTGCCCCTCGACGTCGAGCTTCACGAAGTCTACGTCGCGCCAGCCGTGATCTACGGCGGCCCGATCGAGGGTCTGGCTCGGCACCGACAACGCTTCGCCGCTGGCGCCGCTCCCAGTGGCGACGGCATTCAGCTCGGAATTCGGACTCGTCACAAATTCGACAGTACCTGGCTGGTCCGAAACCGCGGCCCGGGTCAGGTGGACTTGGTGCGCCTCATTGAGAGCGAATGTGGCCCGAAGGAACTCGGCCGTGTCCGGCGTCGGCTCGAACGCCCAGACCTTCCCGCGAGGGCCCACCGCATTCGCCATCGCCATCGTGAAAATTCCGAAGCTGGCACCAACGTCGACCGCCGCCATGCCTGGCCGCAACAAGCGGCGCACGAAGCGAATCTCGTCCTCGAACCAGTCCTCCTGCTCCAGCAGCACGTAGGGCGTGAGCAGAGCGACGGAGTCCGGGACGCAGATCTTCGCGCCGCCGTGGATGCTGACGCTGATCGCGTTGTTCGCACTCATGCAATCGAACGCGCGTGCAACGTACGGACCACTCAGGAGAGCGGCCGGCCGCCGTCGACTGCGATGATGCAGCCGTTGGAGTAGGCGAGCGTCGTGGCAACCGCAAGCACCGCGGCGCCGACTTCGTCCGGCGTCGCGAGGCGGCGAAGCGGAGTGCGTGCCGCTTGTTCGTCACGCCACTTCTGATCCAGCCCGCGCACGAACTCGGTATCCACCAGTCCCGGCGACACGGAGACCACACGGATCTCCGGCGCCAGCGCACGGGCCAGTGATTTGGTCATGCAGTCGAGCGCGGCCTTGGAGGCGCAGTACGCGACGTTGCTGCCCATGCCCGTCACGCCGGCAATGGAGGAGATGTTGACCACGAGGCCGCTGCCTGTGGCCTTGAGCAGCGGACGAAAGATACGGACTGCGGCGAACGCGCCGCGCCAATTGACGCGGAAGATGTCGTCTATGAGCGCATCGTCCAATGCGTCGAGCTCTGCATGCTGCACGAAGCGCGTCATGCCCGCGCAGTTCACGAGCACGTCGCAGCGACCATGCCTGGCTTCCACCTCAACCGCGAGGCTCTTCAGCTCGGCGCTGTCGTCGACCGCGACCTTTTTTGCCCAGTGCCCTGCACCCGGGAGGACATCGACGATCTGCTGCGCCGGTTGTTTGCGCGTCCGGTAGGTCAATACGACGGTTGCGCCAGCCTGCGCGAAATGCCGGCAGATGTACGCGCCGATACCGCCAGAGCCGCCGGTAACAACGACGACTCGGCCGTGAAGCTGATCTTGCGTCATCCTCCGCGTTCGATGCGCACGCCCACTTGCCGCGCACCCGGGACCACACCGACCTTGCTGACCTCCAGCTTGATCCAGCGCGCATCGAAGCGTTCCCGCAGATGCTTAGCGATCGCTTCGGCGAGCGGTTCGAGAAGATGGAACTCGTGCTCAGCAAGAACCGTCTGAATCGCCTTCACCACTTCGGCATAGTCCATCGTGTCCGTGAGCCGATCCGTTGCGCAGGCCTGCAACCGGTCGCGCCCAAGCTCGAGCTCGAACTGCAAGGTCTGCACTTGTCGGCGTTCGGTTTCGTAAGCGCCGATGCGGGTGTCCAGCCTGAGGTCTCGAATGAAGACGATATCCATGGAGTCGGCGGCTATACGCACCGCGGCTGCGCTCAATCGTATTTGATGTACTTGAACCGCTGGTCTTCGTTGGGCGTGCCTTCGAGCGGCCCGCCTTCCTTACCGGGCTGCCACTGGATGACGTCCTCGATCTTGCGAGCAAGCGCGAAGTCCTTGTCGGTCACCCCTTTTGCGGTGTGCGTCTGG
>JBGPPC010000252.1:0-6619 GCA_041488355.1 Gammaproteobacteria bacterium | reverse complement strand
TTGCGCCTATGAACGGAGCAGTCGCTGCACTGCTTCCGGTCGCGGCAACGGAGCCACTGCGCCATAGCCCGTCGTGGTGAGCGCGGCGGCAGCGTTGGCGTAGCGCACCGCGCGCCAGAAATCGTCCCCGAACGCGAGCCGTGCCAGCAGCGAGCCGGCGAAGCAGTCGCCGGCGCCCGTTGCGTCGACGCATTCTACTGCGTGCGGGGGAATTCGCTGGCGTCGGGCACCATCGCTGGCCAACGCACCCTCAGCGCCCAGCTTCAGCACGACGTGGCTGGCCCCCAGCCGATGGCTCCAGTCCACAATCGCGTCCGGCTGGTCCAGCCCCGACAGCACCTTGACGTCGTCGAGGCTTGGCAGGAAGTAGTCGGCCAGCGGAATAGTGGCGGTGATGACGGCCTTCGCACGGGTCACTGGCCACAAGCGTAGTCGAAGGTTGGAATCGTAGGCGAACTTCGCGCCCGCGGACTTGGCGGCGTCGATAGCCGTGAAGACCGTATCGCAAGCCGAAGCGCTGATAGCCTGTGAGATGGCCGAGGTATGGAAAAACTTGCCGCCCCGTATCAGATCGAGCGGAAGATGCGCTGACTGCATGCGGCTCGCCGCGGACCCTGCGCGCAGATAGCTGAACTCGTGACCTTGCGGCCCGTAGTGGATGAAGTAGACCGCAGTATGTGCTTCGCGATCGATCCCAACGCCGGATGTGTCGAGGCCTTCCGCGCGCCACAATGCGAGGAACTGCTTGCCGAACTCGTCATCCCCGAGGCGCGTAACGTAAGCCACCTGTGCGCCCTCGCGTGCGGCGGCGATGGAAACGTTACTGGTGTCCCCGCCGAAGCCCTGCAGATATTTTCTGTCCTCTCCTGGGACCTGGCTGAATTCGTAGAGCGGTTCACCAAGCGACACGACGTCGATCGCGGTACCCATCGTCACTGCCCCATGCTGCTCGTCAGCTCAAGAAACTGCCGCGCGTGGCGTATGACCTGTGCGCGGTCTCCTGTAGCCAACGCCTTCTGGTCGATGATATTGTTGCCGACCCCAACCACGGCGGCGCCAGCCTTGAAGTAGTCGAGGATATTCGACGTCGACACCCCGCCCGTGGGGCAGAGCGGGATCTCGGGAAAGACCGCGTGAATCGCCTGCAGGTGCGGAGACCCGCCGCTGGAGGCGGGAAACACTTTGACGATCTGCGCGCCCTCGCGCCATGCTGCCAGCACTTCGCTGGGTGTGAACCCGCCGATCAAAGCCACACGGCCGGCGTCGCTCGCGAGCCTCGCCATTCCCGCCACCATGCAAGGCGACACCAGATAGTCGACACCTGTGTCCAGACAGCGCTTGGCGGCGTCGAGGTCGAGCACGGTGCCGGCGCCGATGAGAAACTTGCGATCCATGTGCTTGCGCAGGTCGGCGAGCAGCGCGAGTGCTCCAGGCGTTGTGAGGGTCAGCTCGACAGTACCGAAGCCGGCTTCTACCAAGCACTCGATCGCCGCCGCCGTAGCGTCACGCGTGGCGAGTCGCAGAACAGGAATGATCCGCCTGCGCACCAGGGTTTCGAACACGGGGACTGGGCTCATTTAGCCAAGCTCTGATGAGGTCGGACGATCGGATGCGGCGCGCGAGACGAAACCCGCGCGTGCGCGCTGCTACATTTTCGGGTCTAGAGATGTCAAGAGCAAGCCCACAGCGCTTCGGCGAGAACCGGGGGCGGCAAGGATCGGCCGCAAATCACTGCTGCCGTGGGGTCACGGCGAATCTACTGCATCTCGCGTGCCTGGGGGGTCAGGTGCTGGAGCGCGGCCATGAGCTCGGACGCTTCGACACGCCCGTCGTGGTCTGTGTCGATCGCGTCGAAGCGGTCGGCAAGGTGTGGAAAATTCTTGGCCATCTGCTCGCGGGTGAGCCCGATGCCATCCAAGTCAGCGGCGCGAAAGCGTGCCTCGACCCGACGCTCCACGGGGAGCGGGGCGGCGTGAGCGCTACCCTCTGCGACCGCAGGCTCCGTCGCAGGCTGGACCGTGCCCAGCGTTGTACTGGCTTCCGCCGGGCTCGGTACGGGGCGCGGATTCATGCTCTGTGGCTCGTTGGCAACCGTGCTGGGATTCGATTCGGTGGCCGTAGTCCGCGATGGCGGTACCACCGAATAGACAGGAGAGGGGTCGGCACCGGGGCCTGCGATCTGCCGCTGACTCAGCACGACCACGGTGGGCCGTTGGGCCGCGCGCGCCGCGGCGTCTGGCCTCAAGCTGCGCAACCCCGCGCCAACCATTGCTATGACGGCAGCAGCGAGCACGAGAGTCTTCCACGGAAACATTCCTGCCTCGACAACGCGAGAGGCGCCGCGGACGCTGGCTTGCGCTGCGACGCCGCCAGAGCGCGCGCGCTCGATCCGCTCAGCAGCGGTGCCTGCTGAGTGCGTTCCGGGCTGCCCGCTGCGAGAAACCGGGGCGATCTTCGCCGTTGGCTGCACAGCTGGCCCGCCAGCCGCCATACGCTGAGCCCCAACGGGCTGCGGGGCCATAGCGCGTTGACCGAACAGCACCTCGCGCCACTGCGACACGTTGCGCGGGCGGCCCGCCTCCTCGAGAACGAGGCCCCAGCCGATCGCATCGACGAATGGCCCGCTGTAGCGCATTCTGGCCCCACCCAATCCCTGGGTCAGAGCGTCGGCCTTCATGCGCGTAATGGCATCAGGTGGGCTCTGGCCTGTCGCCGCGAAGTAAAGGACGCCGCTTAGCGAGTAGATGTCGGACCAGGGTCCTTGCTCGCCGGAGGTCGTGTACTGCTCGAAGGGCGCGTAACCCGGCGATACAATTGTGGTCAGGGCTTGCGACGCGCCAGCAACAGCTTGGCGCGCGGAGCCGAAGTCGATCAGCACCGGGCCGCCGTCCTTGCGGATGAAAATGTTGTCGGGCTTGATGTCCCGGTGCAGGAAGCCGGCGACGTGGACCTTCTCCAGGCCGTCCAGCAGCGGGGCGAGCATGGCGCGCAACGCCGGTTCGGGCGGAAACGGGTTGCGCTGAAGCCAGGCCTTGAGCGGCTCGCCCGCCTCATAGTCCATTACCATGTAGCCAGTGCCGTTGGCCTCGAAGAATCGGTTCACGCGCACGATGTGCGGGTGGCTGAACTTGGCCAGCGTGCGCGCCTCCTGGATGAAGCGGTCCAGACCCCAGCGATACTCTTTCTCGAGGCCCGAAGTCGTAGGAAGCACGGCACCGCCCGAGCCGCGGACGGCGACCGCTCCAGGGAGGTATTCCTTGATGGCCACATCCTTTTCCAGATTGGTGTCATGCGCCAGGTAGGTGATGCCAAACCCGCCCGCGCCCAGCACGGAGTCGAGCCTGTACTCCATGAGCATCGAGCCCAGAGGCAGGGCGTTCTGGTGGGTTGGCGTCGTCATCGATGTGCAGCCTTACCGCGTTGCGATCCGCTCCCCTATGCATTTTCCTTGCCTGGACCGGGCTGTACCGCCTCTGGCGCCACCGGATTCAGCCGCTGAGGCGACAATCGAGCCTTGCCGCAGTCCGCGGCGGCCCCGATACGCGTACCATTCGCTGCACGCCCGAAGCTTAGCTTCGGGCGTGTGTTGAGAGCCGAAGTGCGAGGCTTCGCACAAAGATTGAGCAGGAGGAGAAATGGCTGCGAGGTCGCTTGGCACCTACGACTATGTCATCGTCGGGGCGGGCACCGCAGGCTGCGTGCTCGCAAACCGCTTGTCTGCAGACCCGGACGTCAATGTGCTGTTGCTGGAAGCCGGTGGCAAGGACAACTACTTTTGGATCCACATCCCGGTCGGATATCTGTATACGATCGGCAACCCGCGCACCGACTGGTGCTTCAAGACCGAGCCCGAGGAGGGGCTCAATGGTCGTTCCATTGCCTACGCCCGTGGCAAGGTGCTGGGCGGCTGTTCCTCCATCAACGCCATGATCTACATGCGGGGCCAGAGGAGCGACTACGATCACTGGGCGGAACTGGGCAACCGCAGCTGGTCCTGGGACGAGGTGCTGCCTTATTTCAAACGCACCGAGGACTACGCCCACGGCGGCGATGCACTGCACGGTGCCGGCGGGGAAATGCGTGTCGAGGAACGTCGCGTGAGCTGGGAAATTCTGGACGCTTGGCGTGAAGCCGCGGCGGAGTGCGGCATCCCGAAGATCCAAGAGTTCAACCGCGGCGACAACTTCGGCAACGCGTACTTCCAGGTCAACCAGCGCCGCGGTGTGCGGTGGAGCGCCACCCGTGCGTTCCTCAGACCGGTCCTGCATCGACGCAATCTCAAAGTCATCACGCACGCCCACGTGCAGCGCATCCGCATCGAAACGCGCGAGGCCACGCGGCGGGCAACCGGCGTCGAGCTGCGCTCACCACAGACCGGGGAGGGCGTGGTCGAGGCGCGGCGCGAGGTACTCCTGTCGGGCGGGGCGATAGGCTCACCCCAAATTCTGCAGCTGTCCGGTATCGGGCCAGGCGCGCTGCTGCGTCAATTCGGTCTGCACGTGAACTACGATCTTCCCGGCGTCGGCGAGAACTTGCACGACCACTTGCAAATTCGGATGGTTTATCAGGTCAACAATGTTTTGACGCTGAACCAGCGCGCCCGCACTCTGCCCGGCAAGGCGGCGATGGGACTGGAGTATCTGCTGTTCAAGACCGGGCCGCTCACTATGCCGCCGTCGCAGCTCGGGGCCTTCGCCCGCAGCGATCCGTCGCAGCCCACGGCCAACATCGAGTGGCACGTGCAGCCGTTGTCGCTGGACAAGTTCGGGGAGCCGTTGCATCCCTTTCCGGCCATTACGCCCTCCGTGTGCAACCTGCGGCCCGTAAGCCGCGGGTATGTGCGGATAAAGAGCTCCGACCCGCAGGCGCATCCGGCGATCAAATTGAACTATCTCTCCGCCGAAGAGGATCGTAAGGTCGCTCTGGATTCCATGCGTTTCACGCGCCGGATCATGGCAGCCAAGGCGCTGGCGAAGTACGAGCCGAAAGAGCTCATGCCGGGCGGCGGCATCGAGTCCGATGCCGAGCTGAGACGCGCTGCCGGCGACCTCGGGACGACTATCTTCCACCCCGTCGGCACATGCAAGATGGGAAATGACGACTTGGCGGTTGTGGACGACCGCCTGCGCGTGCGTGGCGTGCTCGCACTAAGAGTGGTCGACGCCTCGGTCATGCCGCGCATTACCTCGGGCAACACCAACGCGCCCACCGTGATGATCGCCGAGAAGGCGGCAGAGATGATACGGGAGGATCGCCTGCAGCGGCGCCTAGCGCCGGGCCCCGAGACGCAAACGACCACGGCTTGAGTCCATGCGGTTGCCTGAGGTGCGGGCCGCGGATTCATACGCCACGGCTGAACGGTCCAAGGCGCGCTGAAGGGCGTCCGCTTTGCCCTGATATAATCCGCGCAGTGAAGTGCGTGTGAACTTTGGATTGTTTCCCGCCTCGTCTGTTGTACTCCGCGCCGGTGCGCTTCGTGGCGGGTTCGGATCGAGACGTTTCCAACGTGAAGACCCAGCTTGACCCAGAGGAGATTCGATGAGTATTCGTCGTGCAATGGCAAAGACGGGCGCGTGGCTGGGCGTGATAGCCTTGGGCTGCGCTGGTTTGATGGTGAATGAAGCGGAGGCCCGGACGCTGGCAGAGATTCAGGCTCGCGGCATACTTGAGCTGTGCGCGAACCCGGATGCACTCCCTTATGCGAGTCAGAAGAAGGACCAGCCCGGCTTTCAGGTCGAGCTTGCCCGCGCCCTTGCCCAGGGCCTCGGCGTTCAACTCCAAGTTGCCTGGATCTATGTCCAGCGCCGCGCGAATCAGGCGAACTGCGACATCCTGATGGACGCTTTCAGCGACCCGGAAGTGCACGAAGGCCGACTGAAGCTCTCCGTACCCTACCAAAGGACGGGGGTTGCTCTGGCGTTCGCCCCTGGGGTTCCGATAGTGCAAACCTTTGGCGATCTGCAACCCGACCAGAAGATTGGGGTCATGGTCAGCTCGGTAGCCAGCGTAGTGCTGGGCAAGAAGGGGTTGCGTACGACGCCCTATTCCTTCGAGAGTGACATGCTCGATGAGCTCCTAAGCGGAGAGATTCAAGCCGCCGCCATCAGTCCGGCGAAGGCCGCTTATTACAATTACACCCATCCCGACCGCCAGATCGGATTGGCGTACGCCTACGATAGCGAACCGGAGTTGGGCTGGACGGTGTCTGTCGGCATGCGCAAAGCCGACAAGGCTCTTGTCGATGCTATCAACCCCGTGCTGATCAACCTGCTCAACGACGGCACAGTCGATCAAATCTACGCCAAGTACGGCGTCCAGCATCGGACCCCTTGAACCGTCCCCGTCCCAGGCGCTGACGGACGATCGTCACCGGCGTCCTGGATCCGACAGTAGCGGGCACGCCGGAGACCGTCACCGTCCTGCGCGTCCGCCGTCCGTCGGGTGATACCTTGCGTTCCTCCGCTAGTTCCTACCGCAGCCCCGCTCGGCGGCTGCGGAGCGTGCGGGCACGACGTTCGCATGAAGGATACGACTGGGCGGCGAATTTGCCGCTGAACCCGAGAAGGTGACAGCAATGTCACGCAAGAGCGTAATCCAACTCGTGCCGACACCGGCCGGC
>JBGPPC010000251.1:0-6656 GCA_041488355.1 Gammaproteobacteria bacterium | reverse complement strand
CGCTGAACGACGCTCCCAAAGTGCGGCGCGCGGGAGCGTTCGTGACCACGGTGATTGCATTCTTCATCGCTGAAATGGGAGACAAGACGCAGTTGGCGACCGTGGCGCTTGTAGCGCACTTTCAGGCTCCGATCCAGGTGATCCTCGGCACCACGCTCGGTATGCTGTTGGCGGATGTTCCTGCAGTCTGGCTTGGCGACAGGTTGGCGCGACACGTCCCGATGAAACCCATGCGGATTGCAGCGGCTGTGCTGTTCGTCGCAATGGGTGCACTGGCGCTGCTCGCTTTGTCGCCGGAGGCTCCCTGATGGATATCACTCACGTGCAGCCGGCGGCTCACTGCTCGCGATGCGGCAGTGACAATGAATGCGGCTACGCAGGCGACCAGCCCTGCTGGTGCGCAACGGAGTTCTCGTCGGTGATAGCTCTGCCAAAGCGGCCGCAGGGCTGCTACTGCCGCCGCTGTCTGGCCGAGTTGATCGAGGAGCGGCGGCGTGCGCGAGACGCTATTTGACCAGTAGGATAGGCACGTCCGCCAAACTGATGACCTTGCTGGCGATCGATCCCAGCAGCAGGTTGGCGACCGACCCCATCCCACGAGTACCCATTGCGATAAGCCCGCAGCCGCGCTCCCGAGCGCGGCGGACGATAGTTTCAGCGAGATCGCCCACTCGCACCTCGGCGCTGAATGGGACGCCAAGCTTTTGTAGCTCCTCACGCGCTGGGGCTAGTGCCTTCTCGCCTTCATCCTGGTAGTAGCCCTGCAGATCGCGCTGAGATAGGAACAGTCGCACTACGCCGGAGGCCACTGGGGGCTGAACGTTCAACAGGCAGATCTCAGTCGGTTCGCGGCAGGTCGATTCGCGCGATGCGATGTGGCGCGCCGCCCTCAGCGCGTTGTCGGATCCATCGACCGGGAGCAGAACCTTGAACATGCGATCACTTGAGAACTGAGCGCGCGAGCTGACCGATCTGCGCCGGGTTGCGCGTGATCTTGATACCGCACTCCTCCATTACTGCGAGCTTGTCTGCAGCGCTGCCCGTGCCACCGGAAATGATGGCGCCCGCATGGCCCATGCGCTTTCCGGGCGGCGCTGTTATGCCGGCGATGAAGCCGACTACCGGCTTGCGCATATTGGCCTTGATCCAGCGGGCGCACTCCTCTTCGTCGCTGCCACCAATCTCGCCGACCATGATCACGGCTTCGGTCTGGGGGTCATCATTAAACAGCCGCATGACATCGAGATGTTTGAGACCATTCACCGGATCACCGCCAATCCCCACACAGCTGGACTGCCCCAGCCCCTGCTCCATCAATTGCCCGACCGCCTCGTAGGTGAGGGTACCAGAGCGCGACACGACACCCACCGGCCCTCGCTTGTGAATATTGCCCGGCATGATGCCAATCTTGATCTCGTCGGGCGTGATTACGCCAGGGCAGTTCGGGCCGACCAGCTGAGTGTTTTTGCCTTGCATCTTGTAGCGGGTGCGGACCATGTCGCGCACCGGAATGCCTTCGGTGATGCAGATCACCAGATCGAGCCCAGCCTCGACCGCCTCGTCGATGGCTGCCGCCGCATAAGGTGGGGGCACATATATTACGGAGGCCGTCGCCCCAGTTGCCGCCTTAGCCTGCGCAACGGTATCGAAGATCGGAATCCCTTCGAACTGTTGCCCGCCCTTGCCTGGCGTGACACCTGCCACGAAGCAGTTCCTCCCCCCGGCGTAGGCAACACAGGCGTGAGTGTGAAACTGTCCGGTTTTCCCGGTAATGCCCTGCGTGATGACTTTGGTGTTCTTGTTGATGAGGATCGCCATTTCCCGTCTATTGGTGTTTTGCGGCGGTGACCACCTTCTGAGCCGCATCCGCCATGTTGGCGGCAGAGATGATCGGAAGGCCTGACTCCGCCAGGATCTGTTTGCCGAGGTCCACGTTGGTTCCTTCTAGCCTGACCACCAACGGCACAGCGAGTTTCACTTGGCGCGCCGCCGTCACTACACCCTCAGCGATCACGTCGCACTTCATAATCCCTCCGAAGATGTTGATGAGGATTGCCCTGACTTTGGGATTCTTCAACATCAGCTTGAAGGCCTCCGTCACTTTCTCGGCGGTCGCGCCCCCGCCGACATCCAGGAAGTTAGCAGGCGATGCGCCATACAGCTTGATAATGTCCATGGTGGCCATCGCCAAGCCGGCCCCGTTGACCAAGCAGCCGATGTCGCCGTCCAGCGAGATGTAGGAAAGACCGAACTTCGATGCCTCGATCTCGGCTTCGTCTTCCTCATCAAGGTCGCGCATCGCTGCGATGTCGGGATGGCGAAACAGCGCGTTGTCGTCGAAGTTCATCTTCGCGTCTAGAGCGACGACACCACTGTCGGCGGTCACGACCAGCGGGTTGATCTCCGCCAGCGACGCATCGGTTTGGTCGAATGCACTGTAGAGCGCCCGAAGCAGGACTGCCGCCTGCTTTTCAAGCGCCGCTGGAACGCCGATCTTGCGCCCGATTTCGGCCACCTGCTCGTTGGTCAAACCCTGCATCGGGTCGATGTAGGCCTTGTGGATCTTCTCCGGTGTACTGACCGCCACCTCCTCGATGTTCATCCCGCCTGCGCTCGAGGCCACCAGCACCACGCGCTGCGAGCCGCGGTCGACGAGCATCGCCGCATAGAGCTCATCGCGAATATCCGCGCCTTGCTCGACCAGCAAACGCTTTACGATGCGGCCTTCGGGGCCAGTCTGAGGGGTTACCAGGCGCATACCAAGTATGCTCGAGGCATGCTGCCGGAGCTCGTCGATGCTTCGGGCCAGCTTGACGCCGCCAGCTTTGCCACGGCCGCCAGCGTGGATCTGGGCTTTCACCACCCAAACACAGCCGCCGAGATTGCGCCCGGCCTCAACCGCCTCTTGGACGCTGAAGCAGACAAGGCCACGCGGCGTGTCGACGCCGAACCGCCGCAGGATCTCCTTGGCCTGATACTCGTGGATCTTCATGGTACGTAGGATCTTGAGCCAGTGTGCGGGCGCAGGGCCGCCAGAGAATAGTGAGTCCAGCTATCGGACGAGAGCAACCTAGTCCCGGAGCACAACGCGAGATCCCAGCAAGGAGAGAAGGTAGCGAAGTATAACCCAAGGCATCGGAGGGTCTTCCCGCCTGATAGACCCAGGACGAAGCCACTTTGGAGTGGCCGCCGAATCCGACGGCCGCACGGCAGTGGCCGCAGCTTCCCGCCCGGGATGGGGCACCCGAACCAGACCGGCCGTTGCGGAGTGCCCGAGGACGTCACAAAGTGCTTAAGTTGTGCTGTTGGATGCCGCTATAAACCGCACGGTAGGTTACAAGGCGCAGAGCAATCGACGGTTTGTGCCCGATCTAAAACGCGGTCACAAGTCTTTCCGACCACCTCATGGACGACGGGATTGTTAGATCAGTCCGCAACGCGTCCGATGATGGACGCCCACCGCCACATCATTTGGAAAGCTTCCTACCGCGCCAGCAATAAGCGTAGTGGCTTCCATTCTCACATCGCTTAGGAGAGTTCCGTGGAGAAGACAATTCGGGGCACGAGCCTCAACGACATTGCCGGTTTCCTCTACAGCTTGGTGCTTGTTGCGCTGGCGCTGATGGGTATGACCGGCGTGCTCTACCACGCCTTGGCACCCGAGGGATCGCTCGGTGCTTGGGCGGGGCGGGTGTGGGCCGCCCATCCGATATTCGCTACGCTGGTCATCGTGGGATTGGTTGCCATGGCTCTGACGGCCCGCTCCCAACGAGTGTCCTACCAACGGGCAACGGGGCGCAGCGATCTTCCCCTCTATGCGTTCGTAGTACTTGGCACGTTCTTTGCCGTCCGATGGGTGACGAACGGGGCCCTTTGAACCGCGCCAGCCGGAAGGCGCGTTAGAGGGTTCTAACCCACTCCGGTAACGTGACGTTGCAATTTGAGGTCTCCTCCCCCTTGGCTGCCCTTTTTTTCGCCCACGCACCCCAAAGTACGCCAGATTTTTCCCTAAAGTTTTGCCCGGGGTAGTCGATAACAGGGTTGGTCTCCTCCCCTGTTGGGGATTTGCGGGCAGCATTCTCCTCCCTTGCTGCCCGCTTTCTTTTTCTGCAATCAGTTCGTCTGAGGTTTCGGTGCCTCGGGCGTGCTTGCTGGGGTCGGGATTTGCTGCTGCCGTTCCCGGTAGAGTCGCTGGATATCAGTGTAGGCTTGGTCGTGCTTCTGCTTCGCCTGGTCGACGCGCGCTTTGGCGTCAGTTAGCACACCCTTGCTCCGCTCAACCTTGGCCTGTTCCTCCTCCACCCTCTTCTGCTGACGCACGAGGGAGTCCTCTGCGTCCTTGAGGCGCTGCTCCTGCCGTCGCACCTGCAACTGAGCGCTCTCCAACTCTTCCTGGGCGTAACGCAGCCGGGTCTGCGCCGCAGGCAGGGTTTCGGTGCCAGCCGCATACGCGACTGCCGGCCCGTCCCTTAGCATTCCAGGTAGCGCTAGCCCGCCCACGACTAGCAAGATTACTGTCGCACGGCCGGGGAATATGGATAGGAATCCAACCGATACCTTCATCGCACAAGTTTGACACGCCCCTGCGATCCAGCGGATGGTGCCGGATAGAGGATTTGAACCCCCGACCTTCGCATTACAAGTGCGCTGCTCTACCCATCTGAGCTAATCCGGCATACGCCCTATTATGCCCGCGCCCCGTTGCCGTTGCTGCCAGAGCGAGCGGCGCCTCACTTTACGACTTGTAGGCGTGGCCGCCGACCCGGAGGTGGGTCCGGCTTGTCTCCGCCATCAGGCTTGATGCTGCGACCGCGGTCGTTGGTCTTACCAGCCAGCGGGACCACTGAAGTGTCCCCCGTCAGGTTGTGGAACGCCATGCCCTGCCCGGTCTCCTTCGCGAAGATGCCAGCCACAGCAGCAACGGGCACCGAAACCTCGCGGGACACGCCATTGAAACGCGCCGAAAACTGGATTAGGTCGTTGCCAATCTTGAGATTTCGCGTAGCGTCGGCGCTGACATTTAACACGATCTCCCCATTGCGAACGAATTCGAGCGGTACGCGCGTGCTACCGTCTACCTTAACCGCGACGTACGGCGTCAGCCCATTGTCTGCGCACCATTCCCAGATGGCGCGGATCAGGTAAGGCGTTGTGGGAAAGGGGTCCTTCACTTGCGCATGACCTTTTCCGAAGGCGTCAGCGCCTCGATGAAGGCGGGACGGCTAAAGATGCGCTCAGCGTACTTCATCAACGGCGCGGCCTGTTTCGGCAACTGGATACCATAGTAATCCATTCGCCACAGCAGCGGGGCGATCGCCACATCGAGCATCGAGAACTCGTCCCCCAGCATGTATTTCTGCTTGACGAAAACCGGCGCGATCTGGGTAAGGCTGTCCCGGATCACCACGCGCGCCTTGTCTGCAGACTTCTGCGGACCCTTCTCGATGGTGTCGATGTGGCAGAACAACTCCTGCTCGAACCGAAATAGAAACAGCCGCGCACGCGCCCGCATGACTGGGTCCGCGGGCATCAGCTGCGGATGCGGGAATCTATCGTCGATGTACTCATTGATAATGTTGGACTCGTACAAAATAAGGTCGCGCTCGACGAGTACCGGCACCCGGTTGTAGGGATTCATCACCGCCAGATCTTCAGGCTTGTTATACAGATCGACATCGACGATCTGGAAATCCATACCCTTCTCGTACAGAACGATGCGGCAGCGCTGGCTAAATGGGCACGTGGTGCCCGAGTATAGAGTCATCATAGGCAGGTCCCGGTGTGAGGCGCTTTAGTGGACGTCCTTCCAGTACTCCTTCTTAAGCAGGTAGACCGGAACGAACAGCGTACCGAGAAAGATCAACACCGCGTATCCGATTCGGATGCGTGTCTCACGGGCCGGCTCGCTCATGAAGACGAGGTAGTTGACCAGATCGGCAGTGAGTTTGTCGTAGTCACCGGGGGCTAGCTTGCCGGGGGTATCCAGAATCAACGTTGGAGCCCCGGTCTTTCCTTCCCGCCCAACGTCCGCCTTCAGCACCTGCTCGCCCTGCAACTCGTACAGGACGTTGGGCATCCCCACGTTCGGGAATGTGAGATTGTTCCACCCGGACTCCCGATTGCCGTCCCGATAAAATGTATGCAGATAGGTGTACAGCCAGTCGGCCCCGCGCGCACGGGCCATCACCGACAGATCAGGTGGGGCAACCCCAAACCAGGTCTTGGCGTCTCTGCGGCGCATGGCAACTGTCATCGTGTCGCCTACCTTGTCCGTAGCGAACATCAGGTTGTTCTTGATCTGCTGCTCGGTCAGACCCAAGTCCTCAAGGCGGTTGTAGCGCATCGCCTCAGCGCTGTGACAACTCAGGCAGTAGTTGACAAACACCCGCGCACCGCGCTGGAGGGAGACGACATCCTGCGGGTCGATAGGCGCGCGGTCGAGCTTCTCTTCGCTGGCGGCCGCGGCGAGCGGGACCAGCAGAATCAGGAAGTGGACGGCTTTCATGAGGCGAGGCAATCCAGGTGGAAGTTCATGGCGGTCCTAGCCGGTGACGCGCTCAGGCTCTGGCTTGGTCTTGTCGATGCGGCTATACCACGGCATTAGCAAGAAAAAGAGGAAATACACGAGGGTGAAGAAGCGCGCCAGCATAACCGCG
>JBGPPC010000250.1:0-6669 GCA_041488355.1 Gammaproteobacteria bacterium | reverse complement strand
TGCGCGCCCAGCAACGGGCGCAAGCGCAGCAAGGATCTGGGACGTGAAGGTCATTGCAATCGAGACGATCCGCTTACCCGATCGTCCCAATCTGCTGCTGGCGCAGGTGCACACGGACGAAGGGCTCGTAGGCTTGGGCGAAACCTCACGCGGCGCCGCTGCGGTAGAAGCCCAAATCCATGATCTGGCAGCACCTTACCTTCTCGGCAAGGATCCGCTCGCCATTCAGCAGCACGGCCGCCAGTTACTGAACAGTTACCTCGGTTTCTCCGGCAGCAGCGCCGAGATTCGTACCGCATCGGTGGTAGACATCGCGCTGTGGGACATCTTCGGCCAGGCGATGCGTGCGCCGATCTACCAGCTATTGGGTGGACAAAGCCGCGAGCGCCTCCGCGCCTACAACACCTGTGCCGGTTACAACACGAGCGCGCTCCGAGCCTGAAATTGAGCCCGGAGCTGGGCTGCGCGCCGTTGCTGTCTGCCTCGAGAAAGGTGTATGGTGCCCATCGAAACTCAACGCAACCTAGACGAATCATGACGAAGGCAACAGCTAGCCTGCGCATCGTCGACATCAAGGCCTTTCCAACATCGTTTCCAGTCGACCCTAAGAACAGCGTGACGCTCGGCATCGGGCGCGCTGTAAAGCGCGACGCCGTGATCGTGAAGGTCACCACCGATGCGGGCATCGTGGGTTGGGGCGAATCGCACCACGGGCGTTGCCCCGGGGCAGTGGCGCATCTGGTCAACACGACACTCAAGCAACTCGTGCTCGGGATGGACGCGCACGACGTCGTCGGTGTCTGGAACAAGATTTACGTGCGCCAGCTCGGCAGTCATGGCATGGGCGCGGGCGCCTGCCTGGCCATGAGTGGCATCGACATGGCGTTGTGGGACATCCGCGGCAAGGCGCTAGGCGCACCGCTCTATCGGCTGTTGGGCGGCGCTTCGAAGCCGATTCCGGCCTATGCGGGTGGCGTGTCGCTGGGCTACCAAGAACCCAAGGCGCTAGTGGCCGAAGCTCAGCCGCTGGTCGAGGTGGGATACAAGGCGATCAAGCTGCGGGTAGGCGACACGCCCGCGCGTGATCTGGCCCGCGTACAAGCGGTGCGCGAGGCCGTGGGCAATGAAATCGAGATCCTGGTCGATGCCAATACCGGCTATACGGTAGCGGACGTTCGCAAGGTCATGCCCGGCTACGAGGACTATGCCGTCGGCTGGCTGGAGGAACCATTCCCGGCGCACGACTACGAGAGCTACCATCTGGCCACCTCGTTCGGCAGCGTGCCGTTGGCGGCAGGCGAAAACCACTACACGCGATTCGAGTTCAACCGCTTGATCGAGGACGGCTCCGTCACGATCCTGCAGCCGGATCTGTCCAAAACCGGCGGGATTACCGAGGGGTTGCGGGTAGCCCACCTTGCCTCGGCATGGAAGTTGCCAATAAACCCGCATACCTCTATGACCGGGCTCAATATGGCCGCCACGATTCACTTCCTGGCCGCCATCGACAACGGCGGCTACTTCGAGGGCGACGTGTCCAAGAACAATCTGTTCCGCGACCAGCTGGTCAGCCATCCCTATGAGGTGGGCGGCGACGGCTGTGTTCGTCCGCTTGAGTCCCCCGGCATCGGTGTGGAGGTAGACGAAAAATTCCTCCAGGCCTACCCCGTCATCGAGGGACCCGCGTATGTCTGAAGGCCGCGCGTCGACTGTAGGGCCGCGGGTACGTCGCAACGCATTTGATTCGATTCAATCGTAGGAGACGCTCATGACCCTGAAGTCCGTATTTGCCTGGGCACTGCTCAGTCTGGCTGCCGGCCTCGCCGGCTGCGGCATCGCGCCGCTCGCCACACCTAAAGCCGACACGCTCGCCAAGCAGCTGCTGCCGGCTGAGGGCAAGGCGGTGATCTATCTGTTCCGTAACTCGCCTCCCAGCGTGGGTTGGACCATCCCGGTGACGCTGGACGGCAAAGAAATGGGGGTAACCGGCGGGCAAACCTACTTCCGTTGGGAAGTAAGTCCCGGTGAGCACATGATCATTTCCAAGACCCACGACTGGTCCGGCCTGATGGTCAATGCCGAGCCGGGGCGCATATACTATGTCTGGCAGGATATCGGCATCGGGTTCTTCGTACCAACCTCCGAGCTCAAGTTTGTCGACCGCGTCACCGCCGAGGTCAATCTACGTTCCTGCTATTTGCTCGAAGATAAAAGCTGAGCGTGTCGGCCTGAAACGAGTCGCAGGTCAAGCCGATCAGGACCTGCGGCCCTGCGTCCCCACTGGTGATTGAAATGGGCTCCGAGCCCGCCCCGGTGTTGGTGGAAAGTCACGGCACCACCGCAGTCGTCACTCTGAATCGCCCATCGGCTCTCAACGCAGTCAGCGCCGAACTGCGCGAGGCGCTGATCGCCACGCTTGGGGAGTTGAACCGCGACTCGGGCGTTCGCGCGATCGCCATCACCGGCGCGGGTGAACGCGCTTTCTGCGCGGGCCAGGACCTAAACGAGACTGCGCGCTACACCGTCGACGACGTAGAGCATTGGCTTACGCGTCTGCACGCGATGTATCGCGCCGTACGCGCCCTCGACAAACCCTGCGTCGCCGCCTGGAACGGGGTGGCAGCGGGTGCCGGCTACCAGATCGGTTTGTGCTGCGATTTGCGCGTGGGCTTTCCCGCAATGAAACTCGGCCAACCAGAGATTCGCGCCGGGCTGGCTAGCATTGTAGGGTCCTATCTGATGACGCTGCACCTGGGTCTGTCGCAGAACGTACAGATGTCGCTAACGGGGGAGCTCAGCACCGGTCAGCGCGCCTACGAGCTTGGACTCATCAACTACCTGGTACCACGCGATCAGGTGTTGGAGAAGTCGCTAACGCTCGCCGCTGACCTTGCCAAGCTCGGGCCAACCGCCGTTCGACTCACCAAGCAGCGGTTCCGCGAACAAACGCAGGCGGGTTTTGACGGCGCGCTGGAGGCCGCGAAAAAGGCCCAGCGCGAGGCCTACGTGAGCGGCGAGCCGCAGGAAGCCATGCGCAAGTTTCTGGAACGTAAACGGTAGCCTGACACCATCACCACGTATACCGCACCGTATACCGCACCACCACCTCCTTGTCGGCCGGCACCGTCACAGGGAACTGAACGGTGCGCGCATCCTGCTTATCGTAAGGCTGAGTGGTAGCGACGATCTTCCAGTTGGTCCAGCGGTACAGGTTCTCCTTGACGATAACCTTTACCGGCTCTTCTTTGCGATTGCGAATCTTGACCTCGATCTCCTCGGTCATGGTGTTGCGACTGGTGTCGATCTTGAAGTCGACCTGGCGACGCTCGCCTACCACGTCGAACGCAGAGCCCAGCTTGAGCAAGATGGTCTCGTTCTTCGGCGTGTGGTCGATGCGATCCTCACCGATAAACTCGAGCGAGCCGTCGGCCGCATCGGTCTTGCTCACGCGCACACGCCCCGAGGGCATCGGGATGCCCATCCCATTGTCCTGCGTGTTCTTGAAGCTGAGATAGGTATCTACTTTTTTGTTCCCAGCGATGCCGAAGTTGCGATCGGTGTACGGGTTCGGACCGAAGCCGTAGTTGAAACCCTGTTGCCCGTAGTAGACCAACGTCTTCTCGCACGGCACACCGGCCACGGCCGGAAATAGCTCGATTTGCTTGGTGGAGTTGTCGGGCAAGGAGCTAGGGCGCCCGAGCGTATACAAGTGGTACTCGAAGAAGGTCTTCTCCTGGAAGCCCGCATCGTCTCTTGCCTCCTCCGCCATTGCCTTCATCATCACCCGCGTCGATGGTGCCGCCGCGGGAGCCGCGCGATGCACGTCGCCGGCGATGAGCTTGATCCTCGCATCGGGATAGGAAGCGCCCGACTGA
This sequence comes from Gammaproteobacteria bacterium, assembly GCA_041488355.1. Lineage (GTDB taxonomy): Bacteria > Pseudomonadota > Gammaproteobacteria > Burkholderiales > SHXO01 > SHXO01. The sequence goes on along the minus strand of JBGPPC010000250.1, from coordinate 2,794 downwards.
TTCAGGATGCTGACCCAAGCGCCCACATTCAAGTTGCAGGAGTTCGCGTCGGCGCCCTCAGAATAGGTGAGGTTGTAGTCGGCCCACCAAGTGATACCCGTTGTCTGGTACGCGACCCGTGTTACGTGCTTGCCCGGCTTCTTTGTCGCCACGTCCCATACTAAAGTGGGCCGCGTGATCAACCCGCCTGGCAGATTGGGCAGCGTAATTCCCGAGTTGTGCGACACCACGCGCACCGACCCATCGGCCTCGCGCAACACCAACCCGCCAGCGGTAGATAGAAGCGTACCGGTAAAACTGTCTACCTTGTCGCCCCGGGTCTGCTCCACGGTGATCTCTCGGTCGATGAACTTGCGCAACAGCTTGTCGGTGCTGACCAAGTCGAACTGAAAGTTCTGCTCCACCACGCGCGTGCCCCCAGGGTCGGTCAGAGACTCGAATGACACGGTGGTGGGGTCGATCAATCCGGCGACGTCTGTGAAGCGCACATCGTTGCGCCCGCTCTTGAGTTCGATCGGGCGTTCGTGACGGACCACGGCGTAGCCAGGTACCTGATTGCCTTGCTGCCCGCCGTAACGGTAAAGCTCGGGGGATACCGCGCCAGGTTGTGCGCTGCTGTAAATCGTGACGGCATTGGCAACCGGCTCGGCGGCGTGAGCCTCATAGCCGGCACACAAGGCGGCTGAAGCGGTGAGCACGAAAATTCGCGAACAGTTCACGTGGGTTCCTTTGACTTGACGGGTTGAGCAATTCTGACACGTCTAAACGCAACGAAAGCCAAACGGGGTTAAGGATGTCGCACCTCCTGGACACGGCTTTGCCTTAGAATTCCGCATCGAGTCGAGGAGGAACGCCACATGGACGTCAGCGACCTGAAGGCCATTGGAAAGAGGACGCCAGCCCGGAAGGGCTATGACGGGCGACAGGCCCGATTGGACCTCACCGCGGCGCTGCGCATGGCGGCGCGCATGGCACTCAACGAAGGTGTGTGCAACCACTTCAGCATGGAGCTGCCGGGCCATCCCGACCAGTTCCTGATCAACCCTCAGGGCTTACATTGGTCAGAGATCACGCCCGCGGATCTCGTGGTGGTGGATGAGAACGGAGCGGTGCTCGAGGGCAGGCACAAGGTCGAGCCGACCGCCTTCTTCATTCATAGCCGCGTCCACTTGCAATGCAAGAAAAAAGTTGTGCTCCATAGCCACATGCCGTTCGCGACCGCCCTGGCGATCATCGAGGGCGGACGACTCGCGCTGGGTGCCAACCAAAACGCCATGCGCTTCCACGGCCGCATCGCGTACGACGATGGCTACGGCGGCGTGGCGTTGTCGGACAACGAGGGCGATCGCATCGCCAGCGCTCTGGGCCGCGCCGAGGTGATGATCATGGCTCATCACGGTGTCCTGGTGTGCGGCGAGCGTATGGACTACGCGTTCGACGACCTCTACTACCTAGAGCGCTCCTGCATGGTGCAGGTACTGGCGCAGAGCACTGGCAAGCCGCTGCGCACGCAGCCTGATGAGGTATGCGCGCAGGCGGCTCGGCAAATTGGCGGGGAACGCCAGCAATCCGAGCTGCACTTCGCGGCGCTGAAGCGCCTGCTGGACCGCGAAGAGCCGGGTTGGAGAGGCGCGCGGCGTTAGTTGGCCAAGCTCATCAGCGCTGTCTGGCCAGGTGATCCGCACCCGCGCGGCGCGACCTGGGACGGGGAAGGCGTCAATTTCTCGCTCTTCTCGGCCCACGCTGAGAAAGTCGAGCTGTGCCTGTTCGATCCCTCCGGACGGCACGAGGTCCAGCGCGTCGAGGTACGCGAGTGCACCGACCAAGCGTGGCATTGCTATCTACCCGAGGCCCGGCCGGGACTGCTGTATGGCTATCGCGTTCACGGGCCCTATCACCCCGAGGCCGGCCAGCGTTTCAACCATCACAAGCTGCTGGTCGAGCCTTACGCCAAGCATCTCGTCGGAGCGCTGAAATGGAGCGACGCCCATTTTGGCTACCGCGTCGGCCATCGCCAGGAAGACCTCTCCCTCGACCGGCGCGATAGCGCTGCCGGCATGCCCAAATGTCGCGTCATCGATCCTGCGTTCACCTGGGGCGATGACCGGCCGCCGCGAGTGCCCTGGCACGACACGATCATCTATGAGCTGCATGTTCGCGGCTTCACGTTGCGGCACCCCGATGTACCACCCCAGCTGCGCGGCACCTACGCGGGCCTGGCCTGCGAGCCGGTCATCGATCATCTGCGCCGCCTGGGTGTCACCACGGTGGAGCTGATGCCGGTGCACACCTTCATAGACGATCGCCATCTCGTCGCGGGTGGCCTGCGCAACTACTGGGGCTACAACTCGTTAGGTTTCTTCGCTCCCGACACCCGTTACTCGTCGACGGGTCGCGTGAGCGAGTTCAAGACCATGGTTAAGACCTTGCACTCCGCCGGACTCGAGGTAATTCTCGACGTGGTCTATAACCACACGGCCGAGGGCAACCAGCTCGGTCCCACGTTGAGCCTGCGCGGCATCGACAACGTCTCGTACTATCGATTGATATCGAGCAACCCGCGCTACTACATGGACTACACGGGCACGGGTAATACGCTCAACATGCGCCACCCTAGCGTTTTGCAGCTGATCATGGACTCGTTGCGCTATTGGGTTTTGGAGATGCACGTGGACGGCTTCCGCTTCGACCTGGCCTCGGCGCTGGCGCGAGAGCTGCACGAGGTCGACCGCCTGGGCGCCTTCTTCGACATCATCGGGCAGGATCCGGTGCTCTCGCAGGTTAAGCTCATCGC
>JBGPPC010000249.1:0-6690 GCA_041488355.1 Gammaproteobacteria bacterium | reverse complement strand
TGGGTGGATACGAGAAGATCTCTTCCGGCGTCTTGAACGAGATCATGGCCAGCCAATAGATCGGGAACAGAAAGAACAGTGTGATGGCGACCGCCGAAGCAACCCGCAGGGCCAGGCGCAAGTGCGAGCGTCGATCCGAGCTGCTCATCGCAGTGCCTCCAACCCGGAGCCCCTCGCCGGGTAGCTCATCGCGCTAACTCCACCCGCTTCAATGCCGCGAACACGACCACCGAGAGCAGTACGATGATCAGCAGCGCTACCGCCGCGGTATAGCTGGTCTCGAACTGCTGGAAGCCCTTGATGTAGGTGAAGATCGAGATGGTCTCGGTCATCGTTCCCGGGCCACCTTTAGTGAGCGCCCAGACGATGTCGAACAGGCGGAACAGGTCCAACCCGCGAATCAGAATCGCGACTGCCATGACCGGCCAGATGGCTGGCAGCACGATCCTGAAAAACGTGCGCCAGTATCCGGCGCCATCGATGGCAGAGGCCTCGAGCTGCGACTTGTCCACGTTGGCCAGCGCCGCCAGCAGCAGCAGGAACATGAACGGGGTCCACTGCCAGACCTCGGCCGCGATGATTGCGGGGTAGACCAGTTTCGGATTGATGGTCCATAGCAGCGTCTGCTGGCTGCCCGCGAGCCAGCCGATGACCTGGTTGATGGGACCGAACCGCTGATCGAACATGAGCGACCACGTCGCACCCGACACGATCGGCGAAACCACCACAGGCAGCACGAGCAGGGCGATGAAGATCTGACGGCCAGGTAGCCGGTCGAGGAACAACTGCGCCATCGCCAGTCCCAGTACCAGCTCGAGAGGCAGCGCAATGGTGGTGAAAATCAAGGTATGCAGCAACGCCTCCCACAGGCGCTGGTCGTGGAACAGATGAGCGTAATTGCGCAACCCGACGAAGCCGGTGTCGGTCTCCGTCATGGTGATGCCTTGGAAGCTCACCACCAGCAGGTAGACGAGCGGAAAGATCCCGATAAGGAGCAGGACGAAGATCGACGGGCCGACCAGGAAGTACTTGAAGTTACGGTCGGCGAAACCCGCTTGGCGAGGAGCGGCAGCTTGAGCCACGATTGTGTTCGGTTGTCGAGGGGCCCAAAAGATCGGGAGCGCTGGAACGTACAGCGCTCCCCTCCCGATCCAGTTTTGGTCTTACGTCGCCGCGTACGGCGACGCTGCCGGTCCGAGCCGCGGCCCGGACCGGTCTACGCGACTACTTCGGATATGCCCCGGATTTGGCGGCCCAGGCGCCGTATACCGCTTTCTGCTTCTCGACGCCCACTTGCTGCGTGATGTCGTTCCACTGCTTGGCCACGCCGTTCAGGATTTCCTGCGGATCTTCACCGGCCCACAGACGGCTGATGCCCTGGCGTATGGCTTCCTCGTACTTGTCGGTCTGGATCAGCGACAGGTCCAGCAACCCGGTCTTCGAGGCGTCTTGCAGCGCCTTGAGGTAGTACTTCGCATCAGGCCACCGGCCGAGATACTCCGCGTTGGTGTAATGGGAGTTGCGGAACGGGTCGCGCAGCGTATAGGGAAGCTGTACGCGCTGATTGCTGATCTCTTCGCTGTTGAGCCACTGGATGAACAGATAGGCTTGCTCTTTCTGCTTGCTGGTCGAGGCGACCGAGAGAGCGAAGCCTGCCGCCAGCTCGGGGTGTCCGCCAGGCGGAAGCGCATAGCCGACCTTGTTTGCAACCTGCGACTTAGGCACCCAGTCGAGCGCTTTCTCGCCAGCCAGATATCCCGCGGCGAAACGGCCGTACGGTGGCCAGGAGATGGTCATCGCGCTCTCGCCCTTGAGGAAAACCGCGAGGTTTTCCACGAACCCGAACTTCTCCACCCCCGGCGGCATGAAGCGGTTTTCGTTGCGCATCTCGGTCAACACCCTCACCCCGATCGGGCTGTTCACCGTCGCCTGCATGGTGCTGGAGTCGAAGAACCTGCCGCCCTCGTTACGGAAGCGCTCCTCGAACATGAACATGGTGTAGGGCGGCTCGCGGAAGAAGGAAGCACCATAGATCCCTTCGGCCTTCAGCTTTTCGGTGAGGAAGCTGCCGATCTGGTCGAACTGTTTCCAGGTCTTGGGTGGCGCGAGGTCGTAGCCGTACTTGGCCTTGAACTCCTTCTGCAGATCGGGACGGGCGAAGATATCCTTTCGGTAGTACATGAGGAAGACGTCGCCGTCGTCCGGGAAGCCGTAGATCTTCCCGTTGACGGTCATCTGATTGTCGCGATAGGTAGGCGCGATCAGCTGCAACTCGGCGCGGAAGCCGTACTTGTCGACGAAGCTGTCGAGCTGCTCAAGCGCTCCGGCCTGCACGAGATCGGGCATCCAGGCAGGAATCACGTTGAGCGCGTCGTAGGCGCCGGTGCCGGCGCGGTACTCCTGCATGATCTTGGTGAACATCTCGGCGGTGGGTACCTCGATGACCTTGATCTTGCAGCCTGTGAGCGCTTCCCACTTTGGACCAGAATAGTTGAGCGGATCGAGCGATTGCAGGCCCGCCTCCCAGACGATGGTGATGGTCTTGCCAGCGCAGATCTTCTTGGCTGCGTCGGCCGCCCTCTGGGCCGCGCTCTGCGCCGCTGCGTTGCCGTTGAAGGCCAAGACAGCGACCGCTAGGCCCGCCAGCAGAGAGCCTTTGATTGGGCTCAGGCGCCGAAGGAAGGGAGAAAGGTTCCCCATAGTGGCTCCTCCTTTATGTGTTTTTCGTTCTCGATGTTAGCACCCGGGCGATACTGGCCGCTGACCGGGCGCTCCGAACAGCCGATCGATTATGTTGAACTGCTGATAAGAGTGTCAAGCGAGTATCGATGCGGAATTGTCGCCTTCCGTCCTCGCCGCTATGCAGCATGCGGGTGCAAGGCGCGGCGTTCGGGCGACTCGCGTCAGTTAAAATGGTGCTTGTTCAGCACGAACATCTCAACGGGTGACTCTCGCATCATGTTCGACACAGGCTGGTTGGCTTGGGGCCTGATCGGTGTGCTCGGTCTGTTCGGTATCGGTTTGGTGTATTTCATTGTCATCGGCGTGCGTGCCATCTATCGCGGCGCGCGGCAGACGGCAACCGAAGCCGGCCATCGCCGCGGTTCGGCTGCTGCGCGCGCGATGATCCGGATGGCGATCTGGGCGCTGTTCTTCGGCGCCTACTATTTGTTCGTTTACTTCCTCGGGCGGCGCCTCGGCTGGCAGGCTGCGATACCTTCGGCAATGGGCTTGATGGCGATGATCTGGGCGCTGCTCCAGGCCGACCGGCTGCTCACCATAGGCCCGGATGCGATTCGCCAGCAGCTCGGTATCGGTGCAGTGATCGCCGTCGTGCTCGCTATATTTGTCTCGGTCATTTGGCTCGCTGCGTAAGCGGCGAGCAGGGCGCAGCCGCGGCCGAGGCGTTTTGGTGGAGGCTAGACATGAGCGAGAGCTACCTGGGCGCTGCCCGCATCATCTGTGATCACCGCCTGTCGCACCGCCGGCTGGCGCAGCTCGACGCCTCTATACGTCCGCCGGATGAGGCGAGCGGCTATGCTGTTCAGGACCGGCTGCATGGCTTGCTGACTGCTGCCGGCCAGGGTCCTGTTACCGGCCACAAGATCGGCTGCACCACCAAGGTGATGCAGGCGTTCCTGCGCATTTCCAATCCCTGTGCGGGGGGCGTATTCGGAAGCCAGGTGCATGCCACTCCCGCCACCATACGGCACGCCGACTACGTGCGACCCGGCGTCGAGTGCGAGACGGTGGTACGGCTCGCCGCAGATCTCCCGCTTCGCCAGGCACCCTTCGACCGCGACGCGGTGGCTGCGGCAGTCGGCGAGGTCATGGCGGGGATGGAGATCGTCGACGATCGCTACGTCGACTACAAGAGTTTGGACACGCCCACGCTCATTGCGGACGACTTTTTCGACGCCGGATGCGTGCTGGGCAAGCCGGTTGCCGGCTGGAGAGCGCTGGAACTGGAGGCATTGAGCGGTGTGACCTGGATCAACGGCGCGGAGGTCGGGCGCGGGTGCGGGGCCGACGTGATGGGCCATCCCTTCGAGGCGCTGGCTTGGTTGGCCAACTCGCTGGCGCACCGCGGGCGAAGCCTGCGTGCTGGTGAGTTCGTCTTTACGGGCAGCGTCGTGGAAACGAAATGGGTGAACCGCGGCGATCGCGTAGTGATGGAGATCGACCGTCTCGGAAGTGTAGAGGCGGTGTTCGAGTGATAGCGAAACGGTGAACGGCGAATAAAAAGGACGGCGACTCGCATCGCCGCCCTCGAGGGTGTAACTGCTCGTTCTGGTTGTTAATACAGCACGACGGGGTTGCCCGGCGAGCCGGTGGCCCCGATCATGCGCAGCGGCGCCCAGATGAACGCGCCTTCCTTGATGCCGGCCGCAACCAGCGACTCGGTGTCGACGTTTTCCAGGTTCCAAATGCCAAAGCGGGTCTGGATCTGGGTGTGGCAGGGAACCGCCCAGCCTTCGACTTCGTTACCGGGTTGCGCATCGTTTGCCGAGGTGTCGCCCATGGTCAGCGCGATATCTCGGGAGGCAAAATACTCGCACGCGCTCAAGCCGAAGCCGGGCTCGCCCTGTGCGAAAATCGCGCGGGCGGCGGCACGTTGCTCGGTTGTCATGGTGGGGTAATGGGCATTGCCCCACGTGTTGCCCTGACCAGTGTGCAACGCGACGCAGTCGCCGGCCTGGATTTCGCCGAGACCTTCCGCCTTGACCATGCCCTTGATGTCGTCTGCAGTGACAATGCCAGCATCACCCGGCTTTTTCGGGATCGGAAGCATGTCGGCGCTGGCGGGAATCAGACCCTTGGATTTTTTATAGGCCACCGCATCCAGCACCACCAGACGGCAGACAAAGCCGCCTGCGGTATTCTCCACGCCCATCGGGCCCATGCCCAACACCCGGCCTCCGGGGCCCCGCTCGTAGTTGTCCCAGGTGATGCGGCCGTTGTACATCATTGGACCCTTGGAGGTGTTGACCCCGATGTGGCCGGGACCGTCGAACTGAGTGCCGATCTGGCCGATTTCGGTCGTCAGCAGCTCGTCGTGATAGATGAGCGCGTTTTTGCCGAACGGGCCGCCGGTCGGCGTGCCGGGGATGCTCATCTGCCAGCTGCGCGCACCGAAGGCCGGTGCTTCGCGATGGTAATACTTGCCGACAGTGATGGCCTTGAACTGCTTGACAGTCGACAGTGCGCGCTTGATGTTGGCGGAGTTCTTGACGTGGTTCGCGCTTCCGGCTTTGTCGTCCGCGCCCCACTTGCTCGGGAACCAGTTCTCAGTCAAGGGTGCATCGTTGACCGGGCCCTTCAGGGTCTGTGCAGTGGCGTAGCCCACGCCAAAGCACGCGGCCGCAACTGCGACCGCGATCGCATTCAGTCTCATGACAATCTCCTTCCCAAAAGATGTTCGAGGACTAGCTTTTTGTGTCCGCGCGGAGAGGAGGACCTGGCCCAATCTAGCGTGTGCCTAAGCCATTCCTACCAAGCGGGGCAAACATCACACCACAAACGTAAGCGCTACGCAAGTCTGCGCCGCGCTGGCATGTATTCGACTGCCGCTTGTCCGCCGTTGACATATTTGGGTGCGGCGCCGTAAGGTTAGGTACTATCCCTCCAGGCAGAGCGCGGACATGTCGTTACCCGTGCGGGTGGACAGACGCGCCAGCGGTTGGACGGATTCGCGGCCTTTGAGTGGATGGGCATCGGAAAAGAGGGAAAGCGAGTGATTTCGGATCGTGACGTTGCCTTCTATCGGGACAATGGCTACTTGTTGGTCGAGAACGTCTTGGACCTCGTCACGCTGGCGCGGATGAAGGAGGTCATAGCCAATCTCATTGCCAAGGCCAAGGGAGTTGCCCAGCACAACGACGTTTACGACCTCGAGCCGTCGCACACGCCTCAGGCCCCGCGCGTGCGGCGCGTCAAGAAACCTCATGTGGTGCACCCGATTTTCTGGGAGTTCGCGAAGAGTCCGAGAATCCTAGAGGTATGCACACGACTCCTCGGCCTCAATGTCCGCCTGCACGGTTCCAAGCTGAACATGAAGGACCCGATGTATGGCTCGCCCGTTGAGTGGCATCAGGACTGGGCTTTCTATCCGCACACCAACGATGATCTGCTGGCCATCGGTGTGATGTTGGACGACGTGGAGTTGGAGAATGGACCGCTGATGGTGCTGCCCAGGACGCACAAAGGCCCGGTGTACGATCACCACGCGGAGGGACGCTTTTGCGGTGCAATGGATCCAGCTACCGCAAAACTGCCTTACGATAAGGCTGTCGCGGTAACCGGGCGGGCGGGATCGGCTTCTTTCCATCACGTGCGCCTGGTGCATGGCTCGGCCCAGAACACTTCGACCAAACCTCGCCACCTGCTGCTGTACGAGTGCGGTGCAGCCGACGCTTGGCCTCTCGTGAATTTCTCGAACCTCGATGAATTCAATAGCCGCATGTTATGTGGTGAGTCGACCATCGAGCCCAGGGTCGAAAAAGTACCGATGCGCATGCCGTTCCCGCCGGCTTTGAATCAAGGGTCGATCTACGAGAATCAGACGTCGACACGACGACGCTACTTCGACCGTGTCGAGGTCGCGCCCGCCAAATAACGACGCGCATCGCACGCACCGAGCGTCGATGCCGGGTTAGGGTTGGTTCGGTACGGCCTTGGCGATCTTCGCCT
>JBGPPC010000248.1:0-6705 GCA_041488355.1 Gammaproteobacteria bacterium | reverse complement strand
TCAGTGGGGGATCAAGGTGTCGATGGTCGAGATCAAGGCGATCGACCTCAACGAGGTCATGGTGCGCGCCATGGCGCGCCAAGCAGAGGCCGAGCGCGAGAGGCGGTCCAAGGTGATCCTGGCGGAGGCCGAGATGCAGGCTTCGCAGAAGCTGCTGGAAGCGGCCCGGACGCTCGCCCAGCAGCCGGAAGCGATGCAGCTACGCTATCTGCAGACCTTGACCGTGATCGCCGGCGACAAGAGCAACACCATCGTGTTCCCGATGGACATGCTGGGATCCCTTACTCAGGCAATGGGCCGGGGCGCCACGGGAAACACAAACAAGCCCGGTTGAGCGCCTTTTTTTCAGTGCGCGGGCGCCAGCGCCGATTCGCGCTCGGCTGGCCGCGCCGGCGAGGTTTTGCCGGTCGTCTGCGAAGGTGCGATCACCACGGGCAAGGCATCTTCGTACCGCAGATATTTTCGTGCAGCCTCATTCAGATCCGCCTTGGTGAGCCCCTCCAGCTGCGGCAGACTCGTCGTAGCGCGGACCAAGCGCTCGGGCTGCTCCTGCGAGCCGGATACGATGGCCGACAGCAGGTAGTGGTTGTCCATCAGCAGCTTCTTCAACGTGCTCACGACCGGGTTCCGCGCACGTTCGAGCTCGTCATCGGTAATACCTTCGCGTGCCACGCGCGCGCCGATGTCGCGGATTTCTCGTGCCAGCTCGGGCGCCTTGTCCGGGGTCGCGTCGACCAGCGCGTAAAGCACACCGTAACCGGGGAAGGCCTGGCTCGGGACGTTTGCGCTTTGCGCCGTGTAAGACAGCCCCTCCTGCACGCGGATGCGCTCGAGGACGCGTCCCTCCAGTGCCTTTGCCAGCACGAACAGGCGTCGCACCTCGCTGACGTGGCTGAAATCCGTGGTTGGCCAATAGACCACGGCATAGGCCTTTGGGTCGCGCGCTTCGAAGTTGAAGTTCTTCAGCTCCCGTTCGGAAGGGAAATGCACCTGGCGCTCCGCGGTGTAGGGGGGCTTCACTGCATCGCGCGCCGGCAGGCTGCCAAACGTCGACGCTACGGCCTGCAGCGCGACATCGGAGTCGAAGTCGCCTACCAGCGAGATCTCGAGATAGCCCGTCGCCAGCGGCCCCGACAACCAACCCTTGAGTTCCTCGAACGTGCGGCCGGCGACTTCGTCCTGCTGCGGGTAGCCGAAGCGCGGGTCGCCGTCGTGGATATAGCGCGCCACCTGCGACTGCAGCACGCCGCCCGGAGTGCGGGTGAGGTTGAGATAGAGCGGTCCGAGCGACTGGCGGAATCGCTCCAGCGCCTCGGGGCGATAGCCGGGTGCGGTGAGATAGGCGGCCATCACCTGCAGCTGCAGGAGCAGGTCGTCGGGTGTGGTTTGTCCGCTCAGCACGAACGCATCGTCGTCGACATTCAGGTCGAGGCCGATATTGCGGCCGGCAGTGATCCGGTTGAGCTCATCGAAGCTGTGCTTGCGCAGGCCGCCGCTGACGAAGGCCTGCTCGGCGAGCGGCTTCAAGCCCGGGTTGTCGCGCGGAAGCTCCAGGCGTCCGCCACCGAAGCGAATGGCGACCAGGATCGAGTTGGCTTCGAACTTCGTGGGTTTGAGATTGAGGCGGACGTTGTTGCCGAAGCGCGCCTGGATGACATCGAGGACAGGCGCGACCTTCTTTTCGAGCAGAGCCGTGGGCGTGCCGAAATCCGTGTACGCGAAGTCCTGCACCGCTCCATCCGTCGGTGGCGTCACGGGCTGTGCCCGGCTCAACTCGAGCGCGTGCAGGATCTCCGCCTCGGGATGCTCGAGGGTGATCGGTGCGCTGACAAAGACCAGCGGTCCGCCGCCGGGTTGCCAGAGATCGCGCAGGGCTTGCAGAGCGCGTTCGGCAGTGATCCCCGGCAGGATGCGCTGCAGCTCGGCCAGATCGTAGCTGGGGTCGGTGAAGACGTTGAACTCGCTCAGGTGCTCTACCAGATCGTTGGCCAGCTCGGGCGATTCGCGCGTCGTTGCGCCCTTGGCCTGCTGCTCGAACAGCGACACCAGATTCTTTTTCTGCTCGTCCAGCTCGGCGGCGGTGAACCCATAGGTCAGAGCACGCCGCAGCTCCTGCTCGGCGGTCGCCAGCGCCGGTTGCCACTGGTCAGGCTTGCACTGCATCTCGACCGATGCGATGCGCGCGAAACGCAGCAGATCGTTGAACTGTGCCGATCCGTTGATGAAGCTGGCGCCGCTCTGCAGCGCAAGGCTCGCTAGCCGGCGCGAGACTACGCCGTTGGCGATGTACAGAGCCGTGTCGCGCTCGCGGCTGGCCCGGGTGTCCGCCCCTGGATCGGCGTAGCTCGCGCTCTCCAGACTCACTCGCGTCTGTCCGTCGGGATCGCTGAACAGCCGTGCCGCAGCACCGCGCGGGGCGATCGTGCCGAGATCGGGATTGAGACGCGGCGGGGTGACGGCACGCATGGGCTCGAACCGCGCTTTTATTTTTTCTGCAAAGCTCTTGGGGTCGATAGCCCCGACCACGACCAGAGTGATGCGCTCTGGCCGATACCAGGTGCGATAGAAGTCGACCAGGCGCTGCCGCGGCGCGGTCTCGATCACCGCGTCCAGCCCGATGGGGAAGCGCTGCGGGATCAGCGAGTCGGGCAGCAGGAACTCCAGGTTGTCGACGGTGGCGCGATATTCGGGCGTGTCGCGCAAGCGCTTCTCGCTCAGGATCACACCGCGCTCCTTGTCTAGCTCGGCGGCGAGGATCAGCAGCCGATCGGCAGTCTCGCGCGTCACGACCAGGCTCTTGTCCACCAATCCGGCGTCGTTCGACGGCAGCTCCAGCTGGTAGACGGTGTCCTCGAAGCTGGTGCGCGCGTTGGTATCGGCGCCAAAGGCCATGCCCAGCCGCTGCAGATACTGCACAAGATCGCCGGCCGGCATGTTCTGTGAACCTTTGAACGCCATGTGCTCGAGGAAGTGCGCCAGGCCGCGCTGGTCTTCGGTCTCCATCAGTGATCCGGCTGCCACCAGCAAGCGCAGGCTCACGCGGCCCTTCGGCGTATCGTTGGACTTGAGCAAGTAGCGCATGCCGTTGTCCAGCCGCCCGTAGACGACGCTGGGGTCGGGCTTGAGGTCGCTGTGCTCTTGCGGCCATGAGGTGGAATCGGGCAGCTCCCGCGCAGACGCTGAGACGGTGACCAGCAACGCGAGGAGCAACCACACGGCAAACCGCGCGGCAGGGGCGCCGCGCTGGAACAAGCGAGAGATCATCGGAGAGGGAGAAGAAGCAGTGCTACATGTTGGGATAGTTCGGCCCGCCGCCGCCTTCGGGCACGATCCACTCGATGTTTTGAGTCGGATCCTTGATGTCGCAGGTCTTGCAGTGCACGCAGTTCTGGGCGTTGATCTGCAGGCGCGGGTTGTGGCCGTTGCTGTCGCGCACGATCTCGTACACGCCAGCCGGGCAGTAGCGTTGTTCGGGCGCATCGTACAGATCCAGATTGATGCGGATCGGCACCGAGGGGTCCTTCAACCGCAGATGCGGCAGCTGATCTTCCTCGTGATTCGTGTTGGACACGAACACAGAGGACAGTCGATCGAAGCTGATCTTGCCGTCGGGCTTGGGGTAGGCGATCGGCTTGGACTCGGAAGCTTTCCGCAGCTGGGTGTGATCGGCGTGATTGCGCAGCGTCCAGGGCGCCTTGCCGCGCAGTACGTACGTGTCCAGCGCGGAATAGGCGATCGCGCCCCACAGACCCCAGCGGAATGACGGGCGTATATTGCGCACCCGGTGCAGCTCCTCAAAGACCCATGACTCGCGCAGCCGCTCGGGATAACTCGTAACCTCATCTCCCGCGCCGTTGCGCAGGTGATCGAACGCGGCTTCTGCGGCCGTCATGCCCGACTTCATCGCGGTGTGCGTTCCTTTGATCTTCGGCACATTGAGGAAGCCCGCCGTATCGCCCACCAGGAGCCCGCCCGGAAAGGTGAGCCTGGGGATCGACTGGAAACCGCCTTCGGACAGCGCGCGAGCGCCGTAGGAGATGCGACGGCCGTTCTCGAAAGTCGGCCGGATCGCCGGGTGGGTCTTGAAGCGCTGGAATTCCTCGAACGGCGAGAGATAGGGATTGCCGTAGTCGAGTCCGACCACGAAGCCCGCCGCTACTTGGTTGTTCTCCAGGTGATACAGAAACGAGCCGCCATAGGTGTCCGTCGAAAGCGGCCAACCCACCGTGTGCACCACCAGGCCGGGCTGATGCTTGGACGGCTCGACCTCCCATAGCTCCTTGATGCCGATTCCGTAGCTCTGCGGGTCGACGCCCTCGCGCAGCTTGAAGCGCTTGAACAAGGCCTGAGTGAGAGACCCGCGGCAGCCTTCCGCGACAATGGTTTGTTTGGCATGCAGCTCCATGCCGGCCTGGTATCGCTCTGAGCGCTTGCCGTCGCGACCGATGCCGAGGTCGCCGGTGGCGACTCCCCTGACAGTGCCATCCTTGCGGTACAAGACCTCGGCAGCGGCGAAACCGGAATAGATCTCCACGCCCATGGCCTCCGCTTGGCTGGCCAGCCAGCGGCACAGATTACCCAGGCTCACGATGTAGTTGCCGCGGTTATGCATCTGGGGCGGCGTGGGCAGCCGCCAAGCCCTGGAGCGGGTTAGATAGAGGAACCGATCTTCCTGCGCGGGCGTATTCAGGGGTGCGTTGCGCGCTTGCCAGTCCGGGAGCAACTCGTCGAGCGCGCGCGGTTCCACTACTGCGCCGGACAAGATATGCGCACCCACCTCCGAGCCTTTCTCCAGGACGCAGACGGACACGTCGTGGCCGTGCTCGGCGGCAAGCTGTTTGAGACGAATGGCTGCGGACAGGCCAGAGGGCCCAGCCCCGACAACCACCACGTCATACTCCATGGACTCACGTGCAACCAACTTCGATCCCTCGAATCGCTGAACTCATCTTGGATGCGGACCTTGTTAGAATCGCGCCGGCTTAGGACACCGCGCAATGATAAACGTTCCAAACGAGGGTGACGACGTGACGCAGCTGCCGGGCAGGCTGGTGCACGTGGAGCGCATGAAGATGCGCTGGGCTGACATGGATGCCCTGGGCCACATGAACAACACGGTGTACTTCCGCTGCTTGGAACAAGCGCGCATCTCTTGGTTCGATGGGCTCGGTATCGACTATGCAGACCGAACGCAAGCCCCCATTCTGGGTAGCGTGAGCTGTCGCTTCCGCATCCCTGTCGTTTATCCGGCCGATCTTGCGATCTCGCTGTACGCCGGGCGGCCCCGCAACAGCAGCTTCGCGCTGAGCAGTGCGATCACGGATGAGAAGGACCCAGCGCGCGTCTATGCCACCGGCGAGGCGGTGATGGTCTGGATCGATCTGCGCGATGGCAAATCGCGGCCGCTGCCGGACTGGCTGCGGCAGCGCCTTCAAGGCCTTCAACAATAGAACGCCTCTCCGCTCACGCCGCGGCTGTCCGGTCCGATCAGATACAGATACACCGGCATGAGCGTCTCGGGGCGGGGCCGGCTCGCGCGCGACTCGCCAGGGTGGGTGTGCCGTCTCTGGGGCGAATCCACCGGGCCTGGGACCAGCAGATTGGCGCGCAGGTTTTTGAGCCCTTCCCACTCCTGCGCCTGGATCTTGACCAGCGCCGTGAGCCCGCTCTTGGCCACCGCGAACCCGCCCCAATACGCGGCCGGCTCGAGCGCATGTGTCTCCGAGGTGAAGACCACCGAAGCGTCGGAGGCGGCCCGCAAGAGATAGCTGCAGGCGCGCGTCAACGCGAACGGCGCGGCCAGGTTGACACGCAGGAGCAGGAGCCACTCCTCCAGCCTCTGATTGTCGAGCGGCGACGGATCGGTGAGTTGCGATGCATTGTGAAGGATGCCGTCCAGGCGTTTGAGTTGCGACTCGATGGCGAGCGCCATGTCCTCGAAGTCGCGGTCCCGCGCCGTCGCGAGATCGAGCGGCAGAATGGTCGGTTGCGGCCCACCGGCGGCTTCGATCTGATCGTAGACGGATTCGAGCTTGCCCACGTCGCGCCCGTGAAGAATCACGGTTGCGCCATGCGCCGCGAACGCGAGAGCTGCGACACGCCCGATTCCCTGGCCCGCACCAGTCACCAGAATCACGCGCTCTCGCAACAGATCGGGGGCGGCCCGGTAGTGCTTCAAATCCATCATGGGAAGTCATCCGTGAGGGCGTGCCGGACAGGGTGACGCAGCCCGCGGCCAGCATGCGGCGATGTTCAAGTGCCTTCAAGAATCATACGCGCACAGGCCACGCCGCTGCGAACCGCGGATTCGAGGGTTGCTGGATAGGCGCTGGCGGTATAATCGCCCGCCAGGTAGACGTTCGGTAAGGCAGTGCGCTGGGACGGGCGCTCAACCCCTACGACGCACGAGAAGGTAGCCCGCTTCTCGGCGATGACCCGACCCCACAGAGGTTCGACCAAGCGCGGGAAGTGCGCGCGCAGTTCCTTGTGGACTCTGGCGACGAGTATCTCCTGCTCCAAGTCCTGATGGCGGCCGGACGCACTGATGACTACACCGACGAGTCCCTGCTGTCCCGACAGCGCTTCACGATCGAAAACCCACTGCGTAGTCGCTGCGTCGAGGCCGAACATCGCCTGCGGCAGGCGCAGCGAACCGGGGTACTGCAGGTAGACCGAATAGATGGGCTCATGGGTGAGGCGTTGGAC
>JBGPPC010000247.1:0-6760 GCA_041488355.1 Gammaproteobacteria bacterium | reverse complement strand
TTTCGCGCAATACCAGCGGACGCATCGCCACCTCACCATGCTCGAAGAAATGCCGCTGGCGATCGACGATGGCCTGGGACACGCGCAGGATCGTCTCGAAGCGCTGCTGCACGTTCTTGATCAGCCACTTCGCTTCCTGCAGCTGACCGGCGAGTTGCTGCAGGCTGGCGTCGCGGTTGCGATGGAGGATGTCCGCATACATCCGGTTCACGCGCAGACGCGGCATGGCGTCGGGATTCAGAGACACACGCCATAGACCCTTGACCTTCTTGACGATCACGTCGGGGATGATATAGCGCGCTTCGTTCTTGGAATACCGAGCCCCAGGGCGGGGGTTGAGGTGGGTGATGAGGCTCTGAACTCCGCGCAGGGTGTCGTCGTTGCAGCGGAGCAGCTTCTTGAGCTTGGCGAAGTCGCGTGCGGCCAGCAGATCGAGGTGAGTGCGGACGATGAGCAGCGCATCGGCACGAAACGGCGTATCTACCGGCAGCGTGTCGAGCTGCAGCGCTAAGCACTCGCCCAGGCTCCTGGCACCGATACCTGCCGGTTCCAAATGCTGCAGATGTGCGAGGGCGATCGCCAGCTCGGACGGATCGAACTCCAGGTCGGCAGGGAGCATGGCGGCTAGCTCCTCCAGATCCTGCGTCATGTAGCCGTCGTCGTCGAGGGTGTCCACGAGCAGTGCGACGATCCTCTTGTCCCGGTCCGGACACTGCAGCAAGTTTACCTGCCAAAGCAAATGCTCGCGCAGCGAGGGCGAATCGGCAGCCAGCTGCGGGTAATCGCTGTCGTCGCCATCGTCATGGCCACTGTAGCTGCCCCCGCCTTCCTCACGCCATTCCGTTTCCGGCTCGGGCGTGTCGTTCGCGGCTCCCTCCTTCTCCTCTGTAGCGGGCGTAGTCGTAGTGGTGGAGGCGCTGAAATCCGTGGGGAGCGGGGCGGTCGCATTCGCCGGTGGCCCATCCTCCTCGGTGCCCTCGTCTCTCTCGAGCAGCGGATTGTCCTGCAAGAAACGCTCGATTTCCTGGTTCAGTTCCAGCGTCGACAACTGCAGAAGTCGGATCGACTGCTGCAGCTGAGGCGTCAGCGTGAGGTGTTGGGACAGCTTGAGCTGTAGCGAGTGCTTCATCGAGAAGATTGTCGGCGCCGGGGCACCGACGCGATGATGGGGCGCCCCTGCATCTTGGCGGTTCGCTAGAGGCGGAAGTGCTCACCCAAGTAGACCTTCCTTACGCTTTCATTATAAACGATTTCCTCTGGCGCCCCGAAAGCCAGCACGGAGCCATCGTTGATAATGTAGGCGCGGTCACAGATCCCTAGGGTCTCGCGCACGTTATGATCGGTGATCAACACGCCGATGCTGCGCTCCTTGAGGAAGCGAATGATCTTCTGAATGTCCAGCACCGCGATCGGATCTACCCCGGCGAATGGCTCGTCCAGCAGGATGAACCGAGGGTGGCTTGCCAGCGCGCGCGCGATTTCAACCCGCCGCCTCTCACCGCCCGACAGACTAATCGCGGGGCTGTTGCGCAAGTGGCCGATATGAAGATCGTTCAACAACTCGGTCAGTCTGTCCTCCATGGTGCCATTGTCAAGCCCTGTCAACTCGAGCACGGCCTGCACGTTCTCGGCGACGGTGAGCTTACGGAAGATCGATGCCTCCTGCGGCAGGTAGGCTAAGCCCTTACGCGCCCGGCGATGAATCGGCATGTGGTTGAGGCTCTGCCCATCGAGGTAGATGCTGCCCCCGTCGGACGGGATCAGGCCGACCATCATGTAAAAGCAGGTGGTCTTGCCCGCGCCGTTCGGGCCCAGCAACCCGATGACCTCTCCGCTTTTGACCTGCAGCGTTACGTCCTTGACCACGGTGCGGGACTTGAACCGCTTGTGCAGCTGTTCAGCACGCAACTCGCTCATCGCCAGGCACTTATCGGCAGACCCGGCCAATCGCTTGAGCGGCGCCGCGTCATGGTTCAGGCTTGTTGGGCAGCGAGGTGGAGGGCTTCAGGGGCACTGGCAACCCGCCCCCCGGGACGCCCTCGAGCTTATCCGTGCCTTTCTTCGGCGGCTGGATAGTGGCACGCACCCGGCCCTTGGGGTTCACGGGCGTGGCGACGGAGGGACCGCCCATGACCTGGTAGAACCCGGTCTTCGCGTCGTACGCGATGAAGTCTCCCTTGACTTCGTCCGCCCCCTTGCGGATCTCGGCGTTGGTGAACACCTGCATCTTGTCGGCCTTTCCGTCGTACTCGAGACGCTCGCCCTGGCCCTCGACGTACTCTTCGTAACCATCTCGCTTTTGCTTGAAATACGCTGGCTTCCCATAGGCGTAGGCGTAGTTGAATCCACCTGCGTCCTGCTTGACGACGACCTTGTCCGCCCTCAACAACAATGTCCCCTGGCTCACAGTCACATTGCCTTCGAACACGCTTTCCTTCTTGACATCGTCGACGGTCAGCCTGTCCGCCTCAATGTTCACCGGCTTCTCACGGTCGGTCTGATCGGCTGCCCCCAAAACGGGCAGGGCGAGCGCAGTCCACAATAAACCGCGCAAGAACAGATCGAGCGTCGCTCGCTGCATCTCAGCGTTTACGGCTGAAGGGCAAAGCACCCCGGCCATCCTTCTGCGGCGTTTGCAATTGCCCCTTCACGTTGGAAAGCAACTTGAGCTGACGCGTCTTGTTGTTGAATTCTAGGCCAACCGACTTGACCGTGCTATTGCCGTGGGTCAGCGTGACTTCGCGGTCGGTCAGCACTAGATCCTTGTCCGGGATCACGTGCAGGAAACTGGTGGTCAACGTCATCTCAGGGTCTCCACCGAAAGGCGCTCGCAGCACTTGCACAGCGTCGTGAAAATCCACAGTCTCGCCGTTGCTAGAGACCACGCCCCGATTGGCCCGGATGCTGACCGGCCCCTTATCGGGATCGAAGTGAGTAAGCCGCGGCTCCTCCAACACAGCGCTGTTGTCGACCGGGTAGTGCTCCATCTTCTTGGCAATCACGGAGTAGCGCTCGGTGCCATCCTCGTTCATGCGCTTGGCCTCGAAGTTCTCCGCAACGAAATCGGGATCGGCGCTCGATCCGCCGTCGTGCGGCCCGACGGGCTGGACCTTCTGATCCAGCCACCAGGTCAAGGCTGCGAGCAAGGACAGCAGCAGCGCCGGGACCCATGCGCGCCAGCGGTCTTTCACTTCAGATACTCCTGCATGCTCGCCTCGAGGGTGCCTTGTGCAGCCATTAGCACCTCGCACAGTTCGCGGACTGCACCCGCGCCACCGGATCTCTCGGCGATGTAATGAGAATGGCTCCGAACCAGCGCGGGCGCCTCTGGCACGCATGCGGCGAGCCCGCAACGGCGCAGGACCGGCAGATCCGGCAGATCGTCGCCCATCGCCGCCGCTGCTTCGGCAGTCAGGGTCAGGCGCTTCAGAAGTTGCTCGAATACGCCGAGCTTGTCGCTTACCCCTTGGAACACGTAGGGCACCCCGAGGTTCTCGGCGCGCAGCTCGACCGCGCGCGACGTCCGCCCCGTGACAATGGCTACCTCGACGCCGGTAGCACGGAGCATCTTGAGTCCGAGGCCGTCACGGATGTGAAACGCTTTGAGCTCATCGCCATCGGCGCCATAGTAGAGACGACCATTGGTCAATACGCCGTCGACATCCAGGATCAGGAGTTGGACGCCGCGCGCGCGGGCGCGTAGATCGGGACTCACGACTTCAGAGGACTTTTGCCCGAAACAGATCGTGCATGTTGAGCGCGCCGACCAAACGAGAGTTCTGATCGACCACTAGGAGCTGACTGATCCGGTGGTCTTCCATAAGCTTCACCGCTTCGGCGGCGAGCCGATCTGGGTCGATGGTTCGCGGGCGGGCGCTCATCGCACGATCGATCGGCAGCGTGCGCACGTCGATAGGTTTTTCCAGCGTGCGGCGCAGGTCGCCGTCGGTGAAGATACCGGCCACGCACCCGTTAGCCTCCACGACGGCGGTCATGCCCATGCCCTTTCGGGACATCTCTAGGATCGCTTGTGGCAGAAGCGCTGTGCTTGGAACCGAGGGCACTGCGTCGCCTGTACGCATGACATCGGAAACGTGGGTGAGCAAGCGCCGACCCAGCGTGCCGCCCGGGTGCGAGCGAGCGAAATCCTCTGCATCGAATCCTCTCGCCTCGAGCAGCGCGACGGCCAGTGCGTCGCCCAGAGCCAGCGCGGCGGTTGTGCTCGCCGTGGGGGCTAGTCCCAGCGGACAGGCTTCCTCCGCCACACCGGCATCCAGGTGCACGTCTGCCTCTCGCGCCAGAGAGGAGCCGGGCTTGCCCGTGATTGCAATCAGGCGTGCGCCCTGTCGCTTGATCAGTGGAACGATGGCGAGTAGTTCGGCGCTTTCACCGGAGTTAGACAGCGCGATCAGCACGTCCTGGGGGGTGATCATGCCCAGATCGCCGTGGCTCGCCTCAGCGGGGTGGACGAAGAAAGCGGGCGTCCCGGTGCTGGCCAATGTGGAAGCGATCTTACGCGCGACGTGGCCGGACTTTCCCATCCCGCCGACTACAACCCGGCCCGTGCACGCGAGGATCAACTCGACGGCACGCGTAAAGCTGTCGTCGAGCCGCGCTGCCAAGGCCTCCACTGCGCGCGCCTCGATCTCCAGGGTACGCCGCGCGCTCTGCAACGGCGACGCGGCAGATGCGCGTTCTAGGAGTGTGCTCATTTCGTAGGCGGAGTATACCCGAACCAGCTGACGCTCCCAGCCAGGCTGCGCGCTGGCCCTCGTCAGCAAAATGCCGCGTTGCCCAGGGCCGCAATAGGGCCGTGCTACAGTTGAGCGCGATCGCCGCCGGCAGCGCTCACACTCCAGGCTACCCACCATGCACAGCATGTTGGAACTCGTCTTACTTCTGCTCGCGACCGCCGTGTTCGTGGTCGTGGTCTTTCGTCAGCTGCGCCTACCAGCGCTGATCGGATACCTTCTGGTTGGGATCGTGATCGGACCGCACTCGCTGGGTTGGGTTGCGGGCAACGACGAGACGCGATACCTCGCCGAGTTTGGCATGGTGTTTTTGATGTTCAGCGTAGGGCTCGAATTCAGCCTCCCGAAGCTTGCCACCATGCGACGCGTAGTCTTCGGGCTCGGTGCTGCACAGGTCGGGGCCACGGCGTTGCTGGTACTGCTACTGTGCCTGGTTTTGGGACTGGGGTGGCGGGCTGGCCTGGTGTTGGGTGGTGCTCTGGCCATGTCGTCTACCGCCATTCTGGCCAAGATGCTGGCCGAGCGGCTGGAGCTCAACTCTCAACATGGCCGTGCCATCATCGGCGTGCTGCTGTTCCAGGATTTGGCAGTAGTTCCCTTCCTGATTCTCATCCCGGCACTGGCGCAGGGGGCTGAAGACCTGGCCAGACTGCTGGCCTTCGCATTGGTGAAGGCGGCAGTGGTGCTAGGTGCTGTACTTTTCCTGGGGCAGCGGCTCATGCGGCCCTGGTTCCACCTTGTGGCGCGCCAGAAGTCGTCCGAGCTGTTCATGCTGAACCTGTTGCTGTTCACGCTAGGCCTTGCATGGATCACCGAGCGGTCCGGCCTGTCGCTGCCACTGGGCGCGTTTCTCGCCGGCATGTTGATCTCCGAGACCGAATACCGCTACCAGGTGGAGCAGGACATCCGTCCGTTTCAGGACGTGCTCATGGGACTGTTCTTCGTGACCATCGGGATGCAGCTCGATGCCGCGGAAGTGGCGACCCATCTGGTCTGGGTGGTGGTCGTGCTGGCTACGCTGCTGGTGTTGAAGGCGCTGCTGATCACCGGCTTGGGCCGGCTGTTTGGATCGGACCCAGGTGCCGCGCTCCGCACCGGGCTGGCGCTGTGCGCGGCCGGCGAATTTGGCCTGGTTCTTCTATCACAGGCGGCCGGGCTTCACATACTGGGGCCGGCGACAGCGCAGGTGGTGTTGGCGGCGATGATCCTGTCTATGCTGCTCGCACCGTTCATCATCGAGCACAGCGAGCATTTGGTCCGGCGCTTCAGCGCCGCAGACTGGATGTACCAGGCAATGGCGTTGCACAACATTGCTGCGAAGACGCTGGCGGAGGAGAAGCACGTCATCATCTGCGGCTACGGACGCAGTGGCCAATACCTGGCTCGATTGATGGAGCAGGAAGCTATCGCGATTATTGCGCTGGACATCGACCCTCAGCGCGTGCGAGAGGCTGCGGCTGCGGGCGAGAGCGTGGTGTTCGGCGACGCAGCGCGGCGGGAGGTGCTGATTGCGGCCGGCCTGATGCGCGCCAGCGCTCTGGTCGTGTCGTATGCCGACACGGCCTCGGTCCTTAGGATCCTGCACGTGGTGCACGAGCTGCGCCCGGGCATGCCTGTAGTGGTGCGTACCGTGGATGACAGCGACATTGACTTGCTCAAGCAGGCGGGAGCCGCCGAGGTAGTCCCTGAGATCATGGAAGGCAGCCTGATGCTCGCGTCGCACGCGCTCATGCTGGTGGGAGTGCCATTCAACCGCGTCCTGCGCCGCATCCGCGAGACGCGCGAGCACCGCTATGATCTATTTCGCGGTTTCTTCCGCGGCGTGACCGACGAAACCGGAGAGGAGCGCGACCGCCTGCAGCCACGCCTTCACTCGGTGATGATCACGCAGGGTGCCGCCGCAGTGAATAAAACCTTGCGCGAGCTGAACTTGACACGGATCGGCGTCGCGGTTACGGCGATCCGCCGGCGCAACATTCGCAGCCTGGACCCGGACCCCGAAACCCGGT
>JBGPPC010000246.1:0-6775 GCA_041488355.1 Gammaproteobacteria bacterium | reverse complement strand
GCGAGTCGCGTCGGCTACTTGTATGTCCTGAAGCGCGCTCACCGCGATACCGAATTGGCGAGGGTGGATCGTGTACTCACGGACTTCTCCATCCTTGAGCTCGCCCACCATGGTCTCGCCGCCGATAGAAATCTCGTCCAATCCTTCCAGGCCATACACCACCATGACGTGATGGCTGCCCAGACGCTGCAGAACACGCGCTTGAATGCCGACCAGATCGGGATGAAAGACGCCCATGATCTGATTGCGCGCGCCGGCCGGATTGGTCAGCGGACCGAGAATGTTGAAGATGGTCCGCACGCCGAGCTCACGCCGGATCGGCGCCGCGTACTTCATCGCCGTATGGTGGCTCGGGGCGAACATAAAACCAACGCCCACTTCGATGATCGAGCGGGCCACTTGGTCCGGGGAGAGCGCGATGTTCACGCCCAGCGCCTCGAGCACGTCCGCGCTGCCCGACTTGCTGGAGACCGAGCGGCCGCCGTGCTTGGCGACTTTGGCGCCGGCCGCGGCCGCCACCAGCGCGGCGGCGGTTGAGATGTTGAAGGTGTGAGCGCTGTCGCCACCCGTCCCGCAGGTGTCCAGCAAATGTACATGGTCGGGAACTTCGACCTTGGTAGCGAACTCGCGCATCACTTGCGCCGCCGCGGCGATCTCACCTATCGTCTCCTTCTTCACCCGCAAACCGATGGTGATCGCGGAGATCAACGTCGGGGAGACCTCGCCGCTCATGATCTGCCGCATCAGGGAAAGCATCTCCTCGTGAAAAATCTCCCGATGCTCGATCACGCGCAACAGCGCTTCCTGTGGCGTCATACGTCCTCCTCCGTCCCCTTCGTCCGGATCAATGGGCGCCTACGAAGTTGCGCAGCAATTCGTGCCCGAACTGGGTCAGGATCGACTCGGGGTGAAACTGGACACCCTGCACAGGCAGGGACTTGTGCTGCACCCCCATGATTTCGCCGTCGTCGGTCCATGCGGTGACCTCGAGCACTGCGGGCAGCGACTCGCGCTCGATCACCAGCGAGTGATAGCGCGTGGCCTCGAACGGCTCTCGCAGTCCGTTGAAGACGCCCCGGCCGCCGTGATGAATGACTGAGACCTTCCCGTGCATCACGCGCTTGGCATGTACGATCTTGCCGCCGAATGCCTGCCCGATGCTTTGATGGCCGAGGCAGACGCCAAGAATCGGGATCTCGCCCGCAAAGCGCCGGATCATGGGCACCGAGATTCCTGCCTCGTTCGGGGTGCAGGGTCCGGGCGAGATCACGATCTGGGCAGGCTGAAGCGCAGCGATCTCATCCAAGGACACCTCGTCATTGCGAAACACCACCACGTCTTGCTTGAGCTCGCCAAAATATTGCACCAGGTTGTAGGTGAACGAATCGTAGTTATCGATCATCAGAAGCATCTCACACCTCCTTCCCGGCCGATGCATTCAATCCGGCCTGTGCCATCTCGGCCGCCCGCAGCACGGCGCGCGCCTTGTTTTGAGTCTCAGTCCACTCGTTGCCCGGCACCGAATCGGCCACGATTCCTGCTCCCGCCTGCACGTACAGCCGGTTCCCCTTGATCACGGCGGTGCGGATGGCGATCGCCAGGTCCATGTCGCCGTTGAACCCGAGGTAGCCGGCCGCGCCGGCATAGATCCCGCGTTTCGTAGGCTCCATCTCGTCGATTATCTCCATCGCCCGGACCTTGGGAGCGCCGGTGACCGTGCCAGCGGGGAAGGACGCTCGCAGCACCGACAGCGCGTCGAGCCCTGGTCTTAGCTTGCCCTCCACGTTGGACGCGATGTGCATGACGTGCGAGTAACGCTCGACGACCATGTTCTCGGTCACGCGCACGCTGCCGACCTTCGCGACTCGCCCCACATCGTTGCGACCGAGGTCCATCAGCATGACGTGTTCTGCGCGCTCCTTGGGGTCTGACAGCAGCTCCTTCTCGTAGGCCAGATCCTCCTCGCGGGTCGCTCCGCGGGGCCGAGTACCCGCGATCGGCCGTAAGGTGACGGTGTCGCCCTCCAGGCGCACCAGGATCTCGGGTGAAGCGCCCACCACATGGAACGCGTCCATGTCGAAATAGAACATGTAGGGCGATGGATTGAGTGCGCGCAGGGCACGGTACAGAGACAGCGGCGAGGCGGTATAGGTATGGCTGATGCGTTGCGACAGCACCACCTGCATGATGTCGCCTTCGAAGATGTAGCGCTTGGCGCGTTCCACCGCCTCCACAAAAGCGTCTTCGCTGAACTCGTGCTGCACGACACCAGGCACGCTCGGCTTCTCCTCCGGGACCGGCACGCCTTGACGCAGCTTCGCGGCCAGCTCCGCCAGACGCGCCTTGCCTTTGACGTAAGCGCCGGGCTCGCGCGGGTCGGCATAGACGATCAGGAACAGCTTTCCAGATAAGTTGTCGACCACCGCGAGCTGCTCGGACAACAGCAACAGGATGTCCGGCGTCTCGAGGCTGTCGGGTTTGGCGGTACGCGCCAGCTTCGCCTCGATGTAGCGCACCGTGTCGTAACCGAAGAAGCCGACAAGCCCGCCGCAGAAGCGCGGGAGCCCCGGGCGCAGCGCAGCCCTGAAGCGGGCCTGGCACGACCTCACGAAATCGAGCGGGTCCTTGTGCTCTGAGGCCTGCAGGAGACGGTCTTGCCGATACTCGGCGCAGTGGTGGCCGCGGACCTCGAAGCGCGTCTCGGCGGGAAGCCCGATGAACGAATAGCGACCGAAGCGCTCGCCGCCCTGTACCGATTCAAGCAGGTAGGACCAAGGCCGGTTGGCGAGCTTGAGATAGACCGACAACGGCGTGTCGAGGTCGGCGAAGGTTTCCAGTACCAGGGGAATACGGGTGAACCCCTTGGCGGCAAGCTGCCTGAATTCAGACTCGGTCATGACGACTCCGCGAACGCTGGTGAAACGGGAAAAACGTTAAGACTTCAGATTGCACGCACAGCAAAAGGAAGCGGGCGCCAGTAGCGCCAGCTGCCCGTTGCGAGCAACGAGATCTTTCCCGGGTTCACAGTTTCGTGGATCACGATCGGATACGAGTAATCAGCCTTGCAGCCTCGACGAGGTTGGCAACTATAGCATCGCAGTCCAGTTCGCGCACGTCCCGGGCGCTATAGCCGTAGGCGACGCAGAACGCCGGGCAGCCCGCCGCACGCGCAGCGAGCGCGTCGTTCGCGGAATCTCCAACCACCAGCAGCTCATGCAGCCGCACGCTGAACTGCTGCGCGCAATGCAGCAGCGGCAGAGGATCGGGCTTCTTGCGAGGCAGGGTGTCGCCGCCCACCACCAGGTCGAAGAACGCGCGTAGACCGGTCGCCTCCAGCAACGGGAGCGTGAAGGACTCTGCCTTGTTGGTAACGCAAGCGAGCTTGAGGCCCTCGTGCGCGAACTGGCGAAGGCCCTCCTCGACCCCCGGAAACGGCCGTGTGCGCTGCGTGAGCGTGTCGCGATAATGACGTTCAAACAGATCGCGCGCGCGCTCGAACTCTTCGGCCGGCGGGTCCCCATCCATCCGCCCGGTGAGCAGGCGTTTGGCCAACCGCTCAATACCATCGCCGATATAGCGCCTCACCGCCTCCGGGCTCGCGTCCGGTCGACCCAGATCGGCCAGCATGCGCCGCGCGGCCTCGGCAATGTCAGGTAGCGTGTCCAACAGGGTGCCGTCCAGGTCGAAGGCGGCCGCTTTAACAGCCAGAGGGAACTGCATGCTGCTGCCGGCCTAAACCTTCGCTAGCTCTGCGCGCATGGCGGCTACGGTTTCAGCGTAGTCGGGTGTGGCGAAGATCCCGGATCCGGATACGAAGGTGTCAGCGCCGGCTCGCGCCACCGAGGCGATATTTTCTATCTTCACCCCGCCGTCTACCTCCAGCCAGACATCGCGCCCCAGTTGGTCGATGCGCGCGCGCACCGCACGCAGCTTCTCGAGCGCGTAGCCGATGAACTCCTGGCCGCCAAACCCTGGGTTGACCGACATGATCAACACCAAGTCCAGTTCAGGCAACACGTAGTCGAGATACGCCAGGGGTGTGGCCGGATTCAGCACCAGCCCAGCGCGGCAGCCGGATTCTTTGATCAAACGGATGGTCCGGTCTACATGCTCGGAGGCCTCCGGATGGAAGCTGATGATGTTCGCGCCCGCTTCGGCGAAATCAGGCACGATGCGGTCAACAGGTTTCACCATCAAGTGGACATCGATGAGAGCATCGGTCCGGGGACGCAGGGCTTTGCACACCATCGGTCCGATCGTGAGGTTGGGGACATAGTGGTTGTCCATCACATCGAAGTGCACAAGGTCGGCCCCGGCTGCGATCACTTTGTCGACCTCTTCGCCGAGGCAGGCAAAGTCTGCGGAGAGAATGCTAGCGGCGATGCGGAAAATGCGCTGTTTCGACATGGAAGGGCGGGGCGGGCAGGATTGGAGCAAATTGTATCCGCAATCCCCGGCGCGGTGCCGCTCGCGCCTTGCCACGGCGCGCGAAATCGTGTGCAATGCCTTGATGGAAGACAAGCAATACCAGATTACAGTGCAAGCGCGCTCGACTTATGTGCCCGAGCAGTCAGACGAGGAGGGCGGTCGTTTTGTGTTTGCCTACACGATCACCATAACCAATACCGGCACGGTCGCCGCCAAGTTGATCAGCCGCCATTGGGTCATCACCGACTCCGACAACCGGGTGCAGGAGGTACGCGGCATGGGCGTGGTCGGCGAGCAGCCCACGCTGAAACCGCAGGAAAGCTTCGAGTACACCAGCGGCACCGCCATCGCGACCCCGGTGGGAACCATGCGCGGGAGCTACCAGATGGTCGCTGAGGACGGGACCTCGTTCGATGCGCCCATCCCGGAGTTCACCCTGAGCATCCCTCGCGTGTTGCACTGATCCGGCTGCGCGCGACCGTGCGCGGAGCCTCGCTCCGCAAGCACCCATCCGCTTCGCCAACCCCGGTGATCACGGCCTCGACTCCGGGCCATCGCGGTCTTTTCCGCCCTTGCGTCTGGGCACGGTCCACCACACGATAAAGATCAGCAGCAGCAGGGCGACGCCCGCCTCGATCAGGAACCAGATCATGCTCGTGCTTGTCGCATGGTGCAGATGTCTTGAGCCACGGTGCGGGGTCGAATCCCGGGTGCCGTTCGCAATACTCGCGGCCCGCCGCGCCCCATGACTCTATGAGGATTGCACCTAACAGCGTTGCTTGGATCTGCCTTGCGCTGGCCGCCTGCGCGAGTGTACCCAATGCGCAGCCTCCGGCACCAGCTTCCGCTGCAGCCTGTCCGGAGCCTGGAGCGCCCGCGGTAACTGTCGCGCCGGCAGCGCCGCTGCCCATCTCGCTTGCCAACAACCTGAGACCGGCGGCATGGAGCGATCTACCGGGCTGGGTCGAGGATTCGGCTTTGGACGCGTTTGCGACCTTCCTCCACGGCTGCGCAGCGCTCAAGAATAAGGCCGAATGGCAAAAGGCATGCGGCGACGCCGCCAACGCGGCTCGCGACGATGCCAGCCTCCGCCGCTTCTTCGAAGCAGGCTTTACCCCGTATGCAATCGTCAACCCTGACGGTTCGACCGACGGCACGATCACCGGCTACTACGAACCCCTCCTGCAGGGCAGCCGGAAGCAGAGCCCTCAGTATCGTTACCCGGTGTTCGCCGTGCCCGACGACCTGCTGGTGGTGGATCTGGGCGATCTCTATCCCGATCTCAAGAATCTGCGCCTGCGCGGGCGCGTCGATGGTCGCCGCGTCGTGCCCTACTACAGCCGCGCCGACATCGAGTCCGGAAAAGGTGGTGCTGTTGGCCGGGAAATCCTGTGGGTAGACAATCCCGTGGACCTGTTCTTCCTGCAGATCCAGGGCTCGGGGCGGGTCGCACTAGAGGGTGGCGAGGTCGTGCGCCTCAGCTATGCGGAACAAAACGGCTACCCCTATCGATCTGTCGGGCGCCTGCTGGTCGAGCGCGGAGAGCTGCCGCTGGATCAGGCCTCGATGCAGGGGATCAGGGCGTGGGGTATGCGCAACCCCGACAAGCTGCCGGAGCTGCTCAACAGCAACGCAAGCTACGTATTCTTCCGCGAGTTGCCGGTCGATGGGAGCGGTCCTCCCGGTGCGCTGGGTGTGCCGCTCAGTGCCGGACGCAGCTTGGCAGTCGATCCGCGCGCGGTTCCGCTCGGCGCCCCAGTTTTCCTCAGCACCAGCTGGCCCAACTCTACCTTGCCCCTCAACCGGCTCATGGTGGCGCAGGACACGGGAGGAGCAATCAAGGGTGCAGTTCGCGGCGATTTCTTTTGGGGCAGCGGAGACGATGCGGCGGCACAGGCTGGCCGCATGCGGCAAAGCGGGCGCATGTGGGTGCTGCTGCCCAATGGCTACCCGCGCGCGCCAGGATCTTCGAGCCCCTAAAGGAAGCTCTGATCAAGTCTTGATCAGAGCTTCCTTAACCTTCATCACCATCTTTTGGCTGCGGCGCGAACCGTACCTTGATCACGATACGGCTTCGCACCGGGCGGCCTTCGCGCTGAGCAGGCGCAAAGCGCGCCAGCTGGAAGGCCCGTAGCGCCGCCTCCTCAAAGTAACCTGCCGGTTCGGCCGTGACCACCGACAGCTGGTGCACCGCGCCGAACTCGTCGACCTGCAACAGCAGCGTCACATTGCCGGAGATGTCCATCGCAGACGAAGGGTAGACCGGTTGCACCTGCGCCAGAGGCTGAGGATATAAATCGAGGTCCTTCGCCTCGTACCACGCGGGGTCGACGAGCAGCGGCACGTC
>JBGPPC010000245.1:0-6789 GCA_041488355.1 Gammaproteobacteria bacterium | reverse complement strand
TGCGCTTGGTACCCTATCATAAGGACACCGCCTATCTCATCCATTGGCTGGGCATGGAAGAGGTCATAGACGTCGAGCCCAAGCCGGGGATACCGCCGAGCGCAGGATATTTGTCCGAGTTGCTCACCAAACTGCAGGCGCAGCCGGCCGATGCCATCACGCGTAGCGCCTATCAGGATCCAAAGGCGGTGGAGTGGCTGAGCGAGCGCACCAAGATCCCCGCCGTAACGCTGCCATATACCGTGGGCGGAACACCGCAGGCGAAGGACCTGTTCTCGCTGTTCGACGACACGATCAATCGGCTTCTGAAAGCGAGGAAGCCCGCATGAACGAAGTCGGGCTGTCCATCGTGCTGCCGGCGCTGGCGGCAGGCCTGCTCGTTGCAGCGACGCACGTCCCGCTCGGCATCCAGGTGCTGGTCCGCGGAATTGTGTTTATCGACATCGCCATCGCTCAGATTGCCGGGGTCGGCGTCATGCTGGCGGACTTCCTCGGCTATGAGCCCGAGGGCATGGCAGTGCAAGTTTGGGCGTTGTCGGCCGCGCTGTTGGGAGCTCTATTGCTCACCTGGACCGAGCGGAAGTGGCCGGACGTCCAGGAAGCGATCATCGGCGTGGTGTTCGTGCTGGCCGCGACAGCGGACATCCTGTTGTTGGCCGGTAATCCACAAGCGGGCGAGCACTTGAAGGATATGCTGGTGGGTCAGATCCTCTGGGTGGGCAGCAAGCAGATCATCGGCGTGGCCATTCTCACCGCGGTTGTGCTCGTTGCTTGGTTCGGATGGGCTCGCAAGCTCGGACGCATTGGCTTCTACCTGCTGTTCGGTCTGAGCGTGACCGCATCGGTCCAACTGGTTGGCGTGTATCTGGTCTTTGCAACTCTCATCGTCCCCGCCCTCGCGACGCGCAACGCGGCGCGCCGGCGGCTGCTAAAAGCGTATGCCGTGGCGGCACTGGGGTACGGAGTCGGTCTATTCGCGTCGGCCTGGCTCGATCTGCCGTCCGGCGCCGTGGTGGTCTGGACCCTGGCTGTGGCGGGTATCGTGTTCTTCGCTCTCGAGCGGCGGACTCCTGCCACGACCAGCGCGCCGGGATGATTGCGTTCAACCTCCCGGAGCGCCCAGAACTCTGTCGCTCACTGGCTGGCCAGTGCCCTCGTCTTCCACCCAAACCCAGAAGCGATTGCTGCCGTTTATCTGCTCTTCGGCACGGGGCCGGTAGGTGTGACCCGCCTGTGCTCGGAAGACCACCTGCGCCTGAGCGATAGAAACGCAATGCGTTGGGTCTTCTTTGCACAGATAAACGTAGAACCATACTGACCGATCTCCGGGTGGGATCGTCAGTGCCGAATGCAGACGCCAATCGGCTTGGACGATCTCAACGTAGCCGCCGCGATATACCTTCCCCCACGGCCCAGCCTTGAGCACTGCCGTCTGATCCGTTGGCTTGGGACTGTTGGGTAAGGTACATGCGGAGAGCGCCAGAAGCACCCCTGCGAGCGAAATTGAAATGAGGGCAGTCGTCATCCGAGCATCCGGATAGAGACGGTTTCCCGGCTCCCGTTTGGGCCGCCCGGAGATATCGCGGCCGATCGTGCCACTGCCCGCAGGCGCCCGATCGGAACCCGCCCGGCGGGGCTCGTGCGTGAGCCAATATCGAGCAAACTCAAGCCGCTATCGTCGCGGCCGTTAATGGTCCTAGATTTCAGCGCCCAAGCCCAATCCCTGTTTCCGGCGCGTCGCGAAGCCATGAAATTATCCAGCATTTCCCGGTCCCACCCGATTTCCCACAACCTTCCTGCGGTGCAGGAAGCCGCCGTACTCTACGCCAACGGGCGCGAAGCAGACGCCGCCGCCTTCCTGCGTAGCACGCTGGAGGCGGGGGAACCAGAATCGGACAGGCCCGAGCTGTGGTACATGCTGTTCGATCTGCTGCGCGCGCGCGGAGACTGGAAATCGTTCGAAGGGCTCACACAGCGCTTCGAGACGACATTCGGAATACCCGCGCCGCGGTGGTTGAACGAGGAGGAAACGGCCCGCCTGCCGGCCGAGGTACGCCCAGGCGGCGCAGGCTACTTCGAGCTGCCCGGCGCGCTCGATGCAAGCCGCGGGATGGAGCTGGATCGGGTACGGTCGGCCGCACGCAATCTGGCATCGGTGCATCTCGACGTTAGCCGGCTTACGACGCTGGATGCCGAAGGCTGCGCCGGACTTCTGGAACTGGTGAGACTGCTCCCGCAAAGCGGCAACACAGTGCTGCTCACCGGCGCTGACCATCTCGCTGACCTATTGCGCGATGCCGCCGTGGGCAATCCATGGGTACAGGCGTACTGGTCGCTGTTGCTGGAGATCTACCGCTTGCGTGGCCAGCAGAAGGACTTCGAGCGCACCGCGTTGGAATACGCACTGGCGGCCGGGACTTCCCCTCCTCTCTGGCAACGGGTGATGATGCCTCTGGCGCCATCCAGTCGACAGGAAAAGCGCGACGAACCGCGCTACCAGCCAGGGCCGGAGGCGTTCCACCTTACGGGCGTGATGTTGGGCGCAACCGATCCGCAACTGGCGGAGCTCCGAGCTTTCGGCGACGAGCGCCAGTATGTAAACATCAACCTGGCGCAGGTCCGGCGTATGGACTTCAGCTGCGGGACCACCTTCGCCAACCTGGTGAACCGCCTGGCTTGGAACAGCAAGACCGTGCGCTTGATCCGTCCCAACAGCATGGTGGCGGCGTTCTTGTCCACCCTCAGCCTCGACCCCACCGTCCAAGTCGTTCCGATGCGCCGGCCCGGCTGATCGTCTGCCGCGGCCGACCGGTAGGTCGCGACTGCCTTCAGCACATACACGCGCGCGGCTTGAACCGCGCGGTATGATCCCCATCTGCGCCGAACCCGGTCGGCCCGGAATCCACAAATGGACACTTACCACGGCACCACCATTATTTCCGTACGCCGCGGCACAGCCGTAGCCCTGGGCGGGGATGGCCAGGTCACGCTGGGCAACGTCGTGATCAAGCAGACCGCGCGCAAAGTTCGCCGCCTGCACCACGAGAAGATCCTGGCGGGCTTCGCCGGCGGCACCGCCGACGCCTTCACTTTGTTCGAGCGTTTCGAAGCCAAGCTGGAAAAGCATCAGGGCAACCTGCTGCGCTCGGCCGTCGAGCTCGCAAAGGACTGGCGTACCGACCGGATCCTGCGCCGGCTGGAAGCGATGCTCGCAGTGGCCGACCGTGAGACTTCGCTGGTGATCACGGGCAACGGCGACGTGCTCGAGCCCGAGCAGGGGCTGGTAGCGATCGGCAGCGGCGGACCTTACGCACAGGCAGCCGCCAAAGCTTTGCTGGACAATACGGAACTGTCGCCGCCAGAGATCGTGAAGAAGGCGCTCACCATCGCTGGCGATCTATGCATCTATACCAACCAGCAGCATGTGATCGAAGTCCTGGAGTGAAAGAAGCACAGGCGGTGGTGGTGATGTAACGGCTTGAGTTCACCGGGCAGCAAAGCTGCCGGCGCTACCCGGCTTCACGCATTCACTCGCCCCCTTCACTCTTCCACCCGAACGTACATGACCCCCCAAGAAATCGTCCACGAGCTCGACAAACACATCGTAGGTCAGGATCGGGCCAAACGCGCAGTAGCGATTGCGTTGCGCAATCGCTGGCGCAGGCAGCAGGTGGCTGAGCCCTTGCGCCAGGAAATCACGCCCAAGAACATCCTGATGATCGGACCCACCGGGGTGGGCAAGACCGAAATCGCCCGGCGGTTGTCGCGGCTCGCCGATGCCCCGTTCATCAAGGTCGAGGCTACCAAGTTCACCGAAGTCGGCTACGTCGGCCGCGATGTGGATACGATCGTCCGCGACCTCGTAGAAACCGCCATCAAGGAGGCTCGCGAGCAGGAGACGCGCAAAGTGCAGTCGCGCGCCGTGGATCTGGCCGAGGAGCGCGTCCTCGACGCGCTGCTGCCGCCGGCCCGCAATGTCGGCTTCGGCACGCCGGTCGAGGAGCCGGAGAGCAGCACTCGCCAGAGGTTCCGCAACAAACTGCGCGAGGGCGAGCTGAACGACAAGGAGATCGAAGTCGAGGTTGCAGCCGTGCAACCGCAAATGGAGATTCTTGCCCCGCCCGGCATGGAAGACCTCACGTCCCAGATTCAGAGCATGTTTCAGAATCTCGGCGGTGGGCGCCGCAAACTGCGCAAGCTGCGAGTGTTGGAGGCGATGAAGCTGCTTACGGAGGAAGAAGCCGCAAAGCTGATCAACGACGAAGATCTCAAGTCGCGCGCGCTGCGCAACGTGGAGCAGAACGGTATCGTGTTCCTCGACGAGATGGACAAGATCGCCACTCGCTCCGAAGTCGCTGGCGCCGACGTCTCGCGTCAGGGCGTGCAGCGCGATCTCTTGCCGCTGGTGGAGGGCACCACCGTCTCCACCAAATACGGCATGATCAAGACCGATCACATTCTGTTCATCGGCAGCGGCGCGTTTCATTTCGCCAAGCCTTCTGACCTGATCCCGGAGCTCCAAGGCCGCTTCCCGATCCGCGTCGAGCTGGACTCACTGTCGGTGTCCGATTTCGAACAGATTCTAACCAGCACCGACGCCTGCCTCACCGCGCAGTACGAGGCGCTGCTGGCCACCGAAGGCGTCACGCTCGAGTTTCGCCCCGACGCCATCAAGCGCCTGGCGGAGATCGCCTGGCAAGTCAACGAGAAGACCGAGAACATCGGCGCGCGCCGCCTGTACACGGTGATGGAGAAGCTGTTGGAGGACATCTCTTTCGAAGCCGGCAGAGCGAGTGGCCAGTCGGTTGTGATCGACGCGGTCTACGTCGACAACCGGCTCAAGGATCTCGCGCAGAGCGAAGATCTGGCGCGCTACGTGCTCTGAGGCGGGTCAGATCAATACAAAAGGCGCCGGCCCCATCGGGGCGGGCCGCCCGACAACGACAAACGCTAGGCGCTGACCATGGAAAGCCGCACGAGCTTCAGCCTGGAGGTCAATCCGAGGATTCCGCGCCGCCTCGCGCGCCTCGAAGAGCTGGCCTCCAACCTCTGGTACAGCTGGGAC
This sequence comes from Gammaproteobacteria bacterium, assembly GCA_041488355.1. Classification (GTDB taxonomy): domain Bacteria; phylum Pseudomonadota; class Gammaproteobacteria; order Burkholderiales; family SHXO01; genus SHXO01. The sequence continues at coordinate 1,724 of JBGPPC010000245.1, read as the reverse complement.
CGTCCTGCCCGCACGCTGTTCTCGCGCCTGCATACGGGGTTGTGGGACGCTGTCGGACACAATCCCAAGGCCTTCCTGAAGCGGGTTGACGAGCACAAGCTGCTCGACGCAGCCGACGACCCGGTTTTCCTCGGCAACTTCAACCGCGTACTGTCGAACTACGACAGCTACCACAACGAGCCTTTGCGCCGCAACGGTTCCGAGTGGCTGCGCTCCTCGGACCTGGTCGCATACTTCTGCGCGGAGTTCGGGTTCCACGAGAGCTTCCCCATCTACTCCGGTGGCCTGGGGATCCTCGCCGGAGATCACTGCAAGGCGGCGAGCGATATGCGGCTCCCGTTCATCGGCGTAGGTCTGCTCTATCGCCAGGGCTATTTCTCCCAGACCATCGACGCGGAGGGCAGCCAGCACGCCGAGTATACCGACTCGGACTTCGGGAGCCTTCCGGTCACCGCCGTGCTGCAGCCCGACGGTAACGAGTTGCACGTGCGCGTAGACCTGCCCGGACGTTCGGTGAGCTGCAAGGTCTGGCACGCTCGCTGCGGACACGTTGGTCTCTACCTGTTGGACACCGACCTGCCCGAGAACGACGAGCACGCGCGCGACATCACCCATCAGCTGTACGGCGGTGACCGCCGGACGCGCATCGAGCAGGAGATCGTGCTCGGCATTGGCGGGGTGCGCGCGCTCGAGGCGCTGGAGCTGAAGCCCACGGTGTGGCACATCAACGAGGGCCACGCGGCGTTTCTGGCGCTCGAGCGCATGCGCGCTCTGGTCAAACAAGGACTGGATTACTCCGCGGCACTCGAGGCAGTGGCCGCCAACACAGTGTTCACGACTCACACTCCGGTGCCTGCGGGCCATGACCACTTCAGCGAAGACGTGATGTGGAGCTACTTCGAGCCTCTGTGCCAGGAGCTCAAGCTCGGTCGCGACGAATTCCTGGCGCTGGGCCGCGCGAACGACAGCCGCGACTTCAACATGACCGCGCTGGCGATCCGCACCTCGCGGTTCCAGAACGGCGTCAGCCGCATCCATGGCGGGGTGTCCTCGCGCATCTGCGCTCCCTTGTGGCCGCAGATCGACCCGCAGGAGAACGGCATCGGCTACATCACCAACGGCGTCCACGTTCCAACCTTCCTGGCGCAGGAGTGGGCCGACCTGTTCGAGAAATATCTCGGGTTCGACTGGTCGCAGCGGCTGACCGATGCGGGTTTCTGGAAGCGCATCGACGATATCCCGGACCATTTGTTCTGGAGCGTGCGCCAGTCGCTCAAGTCGCAGATGCTGCACCTGGTCCGCCATCGCTTCGCGCGCCAGCACTTCCGCAACGGCGGTTCGCAGGCGCACCTCGACCGGCTGCTCAAGTTCACCGACCCCGTCAATCCGAACGTCCTCACCATCGGTTTTGCGCGCCGCTTTGCCACCTACAAGCGGGCTACGCTGCTATTCCAGGATCTGGCCTGGCTGCGCGAGATCGTCTGTGATGAGCAGCGGCCGGTGCTGCTGCTGTTTGCCGGCAAGGCCCACCCCGCAGACATTCCCGGCCAGGACCTGATCCGGCGCTTGGTGGAGGTCGGGCGCATGCCCGAGTTCGAGGGCCGTGTCCTGATGGTGGAGGACTATGACCTGCGTCTGGCCCGCAGACTGGTGTCGGGCGTGGACGTGTGGTTGAACAATCCGGTCTATCCACTGGAAGCGAGCGGCACTTCGGGCATGAAGGC
>JBGPPC010000244.1:0-6799 GCA_041488355.1 Gammaproteobacteria bacterium | reverse complement strand
GTCCCGAAGAAGATCAATTGGAAGCCGCGCGCCACATATTCTTTCGCAAACTCCTCCGTGGGCGCAGCAATCGCCAGAATGCGTTTGTGTTTCTTTGCTGCCCGCACGATACGATCGACGGCAGCAAGGTAGGTCGGGTGCTTCAGCTCACCAGGTACACCGAGGAAGTTCGATAAATCCATGAACCCGATGCATAGGCAATCGACACCGGGAACCGCCGCGATCTCCTCTACGTTCTCGAGCCCGACCTCCGTTTCGATCTGCAGCATGAGCAAGCAACGCTGATTGGCCTTCTCTAATTTCTCCCGCGGAGCGCCACCGGTGTAGTCGTCGTGGGCCGCTCCGAGGACGGCGCCACGCCGGCCCGCCGGCGGGTATCGAGTCCAGGAAACGATGTCGCGCGCCTGCTCCACGGTCTCCACCATCGGAAGCATCACGCCAAGCGCGCCCACGTCCAGCGCACGCGCCACGAACTGGTACTGGTAGGTCGGGACTCGGACCAGCGGAATGACGTCCAGCCCGCGGCAGTAGGCGACCTGCTGCTTGATCGTGTCGATGCCGGCGCCCGAGTGCTCCATATCGAGGAGCAAGAACTCAGCTCCCGCCTCGTGCGCGATCTGCGCGAGCCCGGGCGTGAAGAACTCGAACGCGAACAAACCGAAACTGTTCTGGCCTCGGAGTAGCTTGTCCTTAAGTGGATTGGTGCGCATGCTCGTCGCTCGTCGCTCGTGATTCGTGATTCGTAAAGGATCTAGTCGGCTCGTTGCTGCCCTGTCACCACTTGTCAGGCGTGAAAATACGGCACTCGTCCCAGCACCTGCTGATTCACCACGTTCCTGGGAACGCGTCCGTGGGCCAGGTCGCGGCAGGCGCTAAACACGCTGGCGGCAACAGTGTTGATGCATTCGTCAGTCAGGCAGACATGGTGCGGCGTAACGATGAGGTTATCGAGCGTTAGCAGCGGATTGTCGGCGGGTGTGGGCTCCTGCTCGAACACGTCGATGGCGGCGCCCGCAATGGTTCTCTTTGACAGCACCTGGTATAACGCTTTCTCATCGACGATCGGGCCGCGCGCCGTGTTGATGAAGAACGCGGTCGGCTTCATGAGGGAGAACTGGCGTGCACCGATCATGTGTCGCGTCTGCTCGTTCAGCGGGCAATTGACGCAGACGAAGTCCGCTTCACGCAAGAGCGTGTCCAGGTCCACCAGCTTCACGCCTAGGGACGCTACCGACTGTTGCGTCACGTAGGGGTCGTACGCCAGATACCGCATGGCGAAGGGCATCGCCAGACGGAACAGCTCCGAGCCGATGTTGCCCACACCGATAGAGCCGAGCACGCGACCTGATAGCCCAACGCCCATGTGTTCTGTCCGCTCGGTCCAGCGGCCCTCTCGTATCAGCCGATCCTTGAGCACGACACGGTGCGCCAGCATGAGGACGAAGGTGAGCGCCGAGCTTGCCACAGGGCGGCGCACGCCGTCAGGCGTGATAGTGAGGATGACGCCGTTGTCGGTGAGTGCGGGAACATCCACGGTGTCGTAACCCACGCCGAGGCGCGCGATCAGCTTTAGCCTCCGGCCCTGACCGGACACGGTGCGGCGAGTCACGTTGCCCAGCATCACGGCCAGTGCGTCGTACTTGGCCGCGGTCTCGGGCGACAGCTCAGCCTCCAGCTCGGGCAGAAACTCCCACTCGATACGCGGGTCACCGAGGATCTCGAGCGACGATTGGTCGAAGAGAGGATCCCCGTCAGCTTTCAAGTTGTCGCGAGTGATCCCGACTCGGAATTTCTCGGCCATAACGCTCCGTGATTCGTAACTGTACTGCGCCCCGCCAGCTCTCCGCTATCGCAAGCTAAGACTTGGGCGCCTCGTGGCTAGCCACGATCGACGGCCACAGCTTTTCGAATTCGCCCAGTGCGGTTTCGAAGGCGTCGCGCTCTGTTTTCTGGCGACTGGCGTCCACCGCCGCCTCAGTAGTCCATCCGCTCGCCCAAGCGCTCGCCTGCTTCGTGTTTTCAACGGTCCCATACACGAAACCGCTGCGGACATCCATCAGCACCATAGCCACAGTCGATGTCACGCGAACCTTGGTCGTTGGCGATAGCCCGAGCGTCAACAGAGCGATCGGGGCGGCCTGCTCGCCCTTGTAGAACTCAGTGTCGACGGTATAGACCAGCAGCATGTCGGCACGGAGCTTGGCAGCCGCTTGACGCAAGTCCAGGCTATCTCGCAGATTGGTCGAAATAAGCAGCCGGTTGAGCGTTGCCACGCCCGCAACGTCGGGCAGCGCCCGCAAGCGCTGGAAATCACCTTCCTGCTCGAAGTCTCTCACGGTGACGACAGAATAGGCTCCATTGCCATAGCCAGTTGCCGCGTACGATCGATAGCCTGGCGCCTGCACTCGAGCTACGGCGATATGCACGGGAAAGCTCGCCTCGGGCTGAGCTGCGAAGCCCTCCCGAACGCCAGCGTCCGTGATACGGCTGAGGTCGGCGGGTCCGCCCGGAGTAGCATAGCTCGCGCATCCTGCCACGCAGACCAGCAGCGCACCTGCCAAGACGCGTGCAGCAACTGCAATCAGGTTCGTCGTCATTCCCGCTTCCTCTTCGCGGGCGCGGCGCTCTTGAGGGCATGCAGCGTCTGCAGCCCTTGCTTGAGCGCTCCCTGCAGCAAATGCACGTCGACGCCCATCGCGAACAGTCTGAAACCTTTGGCCCAGTACTCCTTGCTCCAGGCATCGTTGGCGGTCATGCACGCGAGAATCTTGTTGTGCTTCTTTGCGGCCGCTACCAGCTTTGCGATCGCCTGGACGTATTTAGGGTGATCGAACTGCGCGGGAATTCCCAGAAAGTTCGTGAGATCGAAGTGGCCCAACCAGAGCACATCGACGCCCGGGATGGCAGCAATTGCATCGATGTTCTTGATGCCATCAGCGGTTTCGATCAAACAGATCACCAACGTACGGTCGTTGGCAATGCGGATCTTCTCGGCTATGTCGCCGCCTTCGTAGTCGTCGTGGGCGAAGCCGAACGCGGCACCGCGGCGCCCGTGCGGCGGATAGCGCGTACACGAAACGATGAAAGCAGCCTCCTCCGCCGAGCTAACCATGGGCGCCATGATGCCCATGCAGCCCACGTCCAGCGCGCGGGAGATGTATTGGTACTGGTTGGCGGGCACCCGCGCCATGGGCACGACGTCGATGCCGCGGCACAGCGCCGCCTGGGTCTTGATCTGGTCGTAGTTCGTTCCCGCGTGCTCCATGTCCAGCAGCAGGAACTCCGCGCCCGCCGACTTCACGATCTGGGGCAGGCCGGGGACCAGGAACTCCCATCCGAACGCGCCGAACACCGGCTGACCGGCGAGCAGCTTTTGCTTGATCGGGTTTTGCCGCATCGCCACGTTCGCTACCCTACTTGTGCCACTTGCCGCCCCACGAGGAGTGGCCGAGCGCTTCACTGTTCACCACGTGGCGCGGGCGACGCCCATTGGCAAGCTCGACCGCCGATGTGAAAGCACTTTCACCGAGCAGCCGCATGCACTCGTCCGTGTGACACACTGCATGCGGCGCGACGATCACGTTGTCGAAGCCGAGCAGCGGATTGTCGGCGGGTGTAGGCTCCTGCTCGAACACATCGATGGCCGCGGCAGCGATGCGCTTGGACGCGAGTGCCTCGATCAGCGCCGCTTCGTCCACGATGGGACCACGCGCGGTGTTGATGAAGAACACGCTCGGCTTCATCAGGCTGAATTGCCACGCGCCGATGAGATGCCGGGTCTGATCGTTGAGCATGCAATTCACGGAGACCACATCGGACTCGCGCAGCAGCGTATCCAACTCCACCATTTTCACGCCGAGGTCTTTGACGCCTTGCTGCGGCACGTTCGGATCGCAACCGAGGTGCACCATATCCCACGGCTTGGCCAGACGGAACACCTCTTTCCCGATGTTCCCGACTCCGATGACCCCGAGCACTTTGCCGGTCAGGCCGTAGCCCAGATAGTCGCCCTTCTCTTTCCAGCGGCCTTCGCGCGTAAGGCGATCCTTTTCCTCCAGTCTGTGGGCCATCGCGAGCACGAAGGCCATGACACTGCTTGCTACCGGACGACGCACTCCATCTGGTGCGATCGTGAGCAAGATCCCCTGCTCGCTGCAAGCAGCGACGTCCACCGAGTCGTAGCCAACTCCGAAGCGCGCTACCAGCTTGAGCCGCCGATTTGGGCCCGACACGGTGTTTCGGCTCACTTTCGAGCCATAGACGCAGATCGCGTCGTAGCGGCTGGCGTGTTCCGCCGTCAGCTCCGGCACCGACTCGGGCAAGTACTCCCACTCGACGCGCGGGTCCTCCAGGATGCGCAGGGCCGCCTGGCCGTATACCGGCTCGCCGCTAGGGCTCAGCACATCGCGCGTGATGCCGACGCGGAATTTGTCCTGCGCCATGCTCGCTCTCCTCCTGTCGTTGCGATTGCTCGCGCTGTGTTCAGGCTACGAACCGATTGCGCGGCTTTCTGCTTTTCGTTGTTCGTGCGGCAACCGGAATCACATGGACGCGGTGAAGGCGCCGTCCACCGACAGCACGTGGCCGTTGACGTAGGATGCCTCGTCGGAGGCCAGGAACACCGCAACCGGGCCGATCTCGTCCAGCGCGCCCCAGCGTCCCGCTGGCGTACGCTTGCACACCCAGTCGTTGAACTCTTTGTTCTGGATCAGCGCCGTGTTCATCTCGGTGGCGAAGTAGCCTGGCGCGATCGCGTTCACAGTGATGTTGTGCTGTGCCAGCTCCACCGCCAGCTCACGCGTGAGCGCGTGCACCGCTCCCTTGCTGGCGACGTAGGCGGAGATCGTGGGACGCGCCAGAAACGCGCTGGCGGAACCGGTCATGATGATACGGCCGGCCCTGCGCGGGATCATCACTTTCGCGGCTTCGCGCGCGAGCGCCCAGACCGCCGTCAGATTGGTGTCGATCACGCGCCGAAAGTCGCTGGTCTCGAACTCTGCGATCGGCTTGCGATGCTGAATACCGGCGTTGGCAACCAAAATGTCGAAGCGGCCGTACCGCTTCATCGCGCCGGCGATGCATGCCGCGCTTGCTTTCTCATCCGTCACGTCGAACGCGGTCACCTCGCCCTTGAGCCCGGCCTTGACCAACTCTTCGGCACGTGGCCCGAGTGTCGCGGCATCGCGACCATTGATCAGGACCGTGGCGCCGGCTTGCGCCAGCGACCTGGCCATGGCCCAGCCCAGACCGCGCGACGCACCGGTAACGAGTGCGACCTTCCCAGAAAGCGAGAACACCCGAACCTCCTCCGTTGTTGTTATGCAATCCGCCGCCGTTTTATACGGCTGTAGCGCTGCAGGATGAGACTACCGCGACACACTCAAGGCAGCAGAACCGTCGACCCCGTCGTCTTCCGGCTCTCCAGATCACGGTGAGCCTGCGCCGCATCCTTGAGCGGATAAGTCTGATTGACCTCGATCTTAACCTTCCCGGACTTGACCACGTCGAAAAGATCGGCGGCCATGGCCTCGAGATCTTCACGTTTTGCAGTGTAGGTCATCAGAGTCGGACGCGTCACGTACAGCGAACCCTTGCCGGCCAGCAGATTCAAGTCGAAGGCCGCGACCGGCCCCGACCCGTTGCCGAACACCACCAGCATACCCCGCGGCTGCAAGCTGTCGAGCGAGCCCATGAAAGTGTCTTTCCCGACCGAGTCGTACACCACGGGCACTTTCTTCCCGCCGGTGATCTCCTTCACGCGCTCGGCGAAGTTCTCCTTGGTATAGACGATCGTGTGCTCGCAGCCATGTGCCTTCGCGAGCTTCGCCTTCTCGTCGGAACCCACGGTACCGATCACGCTGACGCCGAGCGCCTTCAACCACTGGCACGCGATCAGGCCAACCCCGCCGGCCGCCGCGTGGAACACCACGGTCTGGCCCGGCTGCACTTTATACGTGCTGCGAATCAGATACTGAGTGGTAAGGCCCTTGAGCATCATGGCCGCGGCGGTCTGATCGGAGATGCCCTCAGGCACCTTGACCAGACGATCCGCCGGAATGAGCCGAACTTCAGCATACGCCCCAGGAGGTCCGCCGGCATAGGCCACACGATCGCCGGCCTTGACCCAAGTAACACCGGGGCCGACAGCTTCCACCACGCCCGCACCTTCGAGCCCGATGCCGCTCGGCATCTGCAGCTGGTAGAGCCCGGAGCGGTGGTAGGTATCGATGAAATTGAGGCCGATCGCTGTCTGCCGGATTCGCGCTTGTCCGGGTCCCGGGTCGCCCGCCGTCACGTCCTCGTACTGCAAGACCTCGGGGCCGCCGTGCTTGTGGATGCGGATTGCTTTTGGCATGGTGTTCTCCAAGAAAAACGGGAAGGTTGGCCAGGCGAACAATCGATCAGCCGGCGGCCACGACGCGAAACCATTCTACCGGACCGGCCTAGGGAAGCGCTGATCAAGTCGCGCATGCGAGACTTGGTCAGAGTTCCCTAGAGGAGGCCGCGCAGCGAAGAGAGGGGCTAGCGCAGGCGATCAGTGCCAGCGCCGGATGAAATCGCGGATCTGCGGATAGATGTGCTCGCGGAACTTGCGTCCGCTGAAGATACCGTAGTGGCCCACGCCCTTGGCTAGCAGATGCTTGCGCTTTTCCGACGGGATGTTTCGGCACAAGATCTGCGCGGCTTCGGTCTGGCCGTTGCCCGAGATATCGTCCAGCTCGCCCTCGACGGTGAACAACGCGCAGGAACGGATGACCTCGGGGCGCACCAGTTTGCCGCCCACGGTCATTTTCCCCTT
>JBGPPC010000243.1:0-6848 GCA_041488355.1 Gammaproteobacteria bacterium | reverse complement strand
CAAGGAGACGCAGGGCTCCGGCGGCTACGGGATGCTCATCGGTCCGACGTCCACGGTGCGCGAGCGCGAGGCCTACAAGCAGCGGGTGCTGGAGGCGCCCTACAAGTTCATTGCCCAGCCGACGCTGAGCCTGTCCACCTGTCCGACTTTCGTGGAGGCAGGTGTGGCGCCGCGCCATATCGACTTGCGCCCCTTCGTGCTGTCGGGAAAAGACGTGGTCATGGTGCCCGGCGGCCTGACTCGCGTGGCTCTCAAAGAGGGCTCGCTGGTGGTGAATTCCTCGCAGGGCGGGGGCACGAAGGATACGTGGGTGGTCGGGTGACGGCCGTGACTCGTGATTCGTGAACTGCCGTGACTCGTAACAGCCCAACCCCCGGACCTGTTCGGCGCCGCTCGCTTGACCAGAGCCAGCGCGCCCAGTGGCCCGTCTCGGCTGCCATGGTCCGGCAAGGAACGCTACTTCTCACGAATCACCAGTCACGAATCACGAGTCACGGCAATTCACGAATCACGAGTCACGGCAGTTACGAGTCACGAATAAGATGCTGAGCCGCGCCGCAAACAACCTGTTCTGGATGGCCCGCTTCGTCGAGCGGGGCGAGAACACGGCACGCATGCTTGACGTGACCTACCGCATGTCACTGATGCCGCAGGATCCGTCTGTAGCGCAAAAGGAGTGGTTCGCCCCGCTCAACATCACCGGCATCTTGTTCCCCTTCACCGGACGGTACAGCACGGTGGGTCCGCACGATGTGCTGCGCTACATGGTGCTGGATCTGGACAACCCGTCCAGCATCCTGTCCTGTGCCAAGGCAGCCCGGGAGAATGCTCGCGCGGTGCGAGGCGCGATCACCTCCGAGATGTGGGAAGTGCTCAATTCTACTTGGCTGGAGCTGCAGCATTTCAACGAGTCGCGCCTGGACTCGGGCGGCGTGAGCCAGTTCTTCGACTGGGTGAAGGAACGCGCCCACTTGTTCCGCGGAGTGACAGTGGGGACGGCGCTGAAGGACGAGGCCTTCCACTTCAACCGGCTGGGCATCTTTCTGGAACGCTCCGACAACACCGCGCGCATCCTGGACGTGAAATACCACGTCCTGCTGCCGAGCGTCGAGGACGTGGGCGGGGCGGTGGACTACTATCAGTGGGCCGCAGTGCTGCGCTCGGTGAGCGCGTTCGAGTCGTACCGCAAGGTCTACCGCGACGTCATCACGCCGTTGCGGGTGGCAGAGCTGTTGATCCTGCGCGACGACATGCCGCGATCGCTGCATGCCTGCATGCGCGAGACCTACGACATCATGCAGCTGCTGCGCAGGGCGCAGACGACCGAGGCGCTGCGCCTGGCAGGGGCGCTGTGGTCCGAGCTGCACTTCGGGCGCATCGATGTGATCTTCAACCAGGGCCTGCACGAATACCTGACCGACTTCTTGACCCAGACCGACGCTCTTGGGGACGAGATCAACCGCAGCTATTTCACTCTGGGATGAGAGTGACGTTGAAGAAAGCGGCTGTGTCGGCCGATAGGCAAAAGCAGGCGTCTTTGTGTGCGCCGGAGGTTGGAGCAGGGAGCCGAAAGGAACCCGCTCCGCATACGCGGGACGCCATGGAAACACCTCGCGCGCGGTCGCGCCGTCATTGCCTCTGCAGGCTTTGCGGCGGGCCGCTATGATGAACCCAACGACCTTTCAGAGTTCCACCAGTCATGACTTATTGCGTAGCCTTCCGGCTCGACTCGGGCATGCTGTTTTGTTCCGACTCGCGCACCAACGCCGGCGTCGACCACATTGCCACCTTCTGCAAGATGAAGGTGTTTGAGCAAAGAGACGACCGCGTGATGGTGCTGCTGAGCTCGGGCAATCTCTCGGTGACCCAGAGCGTCATCAACATGCTGGACAAGCACCGCAGCGCCGATCCGGGCGTAGCCACGATCTGGAGCGCGGACAGCCTCTACGACGTGGCCTGCATCGTGGGCGACACGCTGCGCGAGGTGCAACGGCGCGACGGTCCGTTCCTCGCGCAAGGCAGCGTCGAGGCCAGCGCCTCCATGATTCTGGGAGGGCAGATCCGGGGCGAGGATCAGCGCCTGTTCCATATCTACCCGCAAGGCAACTTCATCGAGGCGACTTACGACACGATCTACTTCCAACTGGGCGAGAGCAAATACGGCAAACCCGTGCTGGATCGGGTCATCACTACCGCGACACACCCGGCGGATGCCGCCAAATGCGTGCTTGTCTCCTTTGACTCGACGATTCGCAGCAACATTTCGGTCGGGCTGCCGATCGACATGCTCTGGTATCCGCGCGATGCGTTGCGCGTCGGACTGCAGAAGCGCATCGAGGATGGCAACCCCTACTTCAATATGCTGCGCCAGGGCTGGGGCTCGGGTCTGCGCCGGGTGTTCGGCGAGCTGCCCAACCCCGACTGGATGTGATGACTGAGCCTGCCGGCACGTCCCTGAATCGAGTCCAGGGCAGGCTTTGAGCCCCGTCCGACCGAAGGCCGCGGAGTTGAAGCGTCCCGTTCGTGCTTCGGTCTCGTTGTTGAGTCCATTCTGAACCGATGACCATCCAGGTAGCGCTGCATCACAAGACGACGTACACCTTCGACCGCGCGGTCGGCTTGAGCCCGCACGAGGTCCGGCTGCGGCCGGCGTCTCATTGCCGCACGCCGATCTTGTCCTATTCGCTGAAGGTGCAGCCGGCCAAGCACTTCCTGAATTGGCAGCAGGACGGTTACGGTAACTGGCTTGCCCGCTTCGTCTTCCAGGAAAAGGCGCGTGAGCTGGTCGTCGAGGTCGACCTGGTGGCGGACATGACGGTGATCGACCCGTTCGACTTCTTCGTCGAGGACTACGCCAAGGATTACCCGTTCGCCTACTCGGATGCGTTGGCGCGAGAGCTCGCTCCGTTCCGCGAGGCGGAACCGGCCGGGCCGCTCCTGGCGCAGTGGATCGAGCGCGCGAAGGCCGATTTGATGAGCGCCGGCCCTACCAATACGGTGAACCTGCTGGTCGACTTGAACCGGAGGCTGGCGCGGGACATTCAGTACATCGTGCGCCTGGAGCCGGGTGTCTACCAGCCCGAGGACACGCTTGGCCTGCGCAAGGGGTCGTGCCGCGACAGCGGATGGCTGCTGGTGCAGATCCTCCGCCACCTCGGCTTCGCGGCGCGCTTCGTGTCGGGGTATCTGATTCAGCTCACCGCCGATGTGAAGCCGCTGGAGGGGCCGGCGGGTCCCGTTCAGGACTTCACCGATCTGCACGCCTGGGCCGAAGCCTATCTTCCCGGGGCCGGCTGGGTCGGCATGGATGCGACTTCGGGGCTGATGGCGGGCGAAGGTCATATCCCGCTTGCCTGCACCGCCGTGCCCGCCAGCGCCGCGCCCATCTTCGGCTTCACGGATGTATGCCAGACCACTTTTGGCTTCGAGATGAAAGTCATGCGCATCCACGAGGACCCGCGCGTGACCAAGCCTTATACGGCGGTCCAGTGGAACGAAATCGACGCGCTGGGCCGTGAGGTGGAGGCGGAGCTCGTACGCGGCGACGTGCGGCTCACCATGGGTGGGGAGCCGACCTTCGTCTCCGTCGACGACATGGACGGGTTGGAATGGAACTACGCCGCTCTAGGCGAGGACAAGCGCAAGCTTGCCGGCCAACTCCTGGCGCAGCTCAAGCAGAGATTCGGGCCGGGCGGCCTGCTGCACTATGGGCAGGGCAAATGGTATCCGGGCGAGCCGCTGCCGCGCTGGGCCCTGACTTGTCTGTGGCGCACGGACGGCTTCCCGCTGTGGCGCGACGCCAGGCTGCTGGCGGAAGACGGCAGAGACTACGGACACAAACACACCGACGCCCACGCCTTCACGCGCGTGCTGGCCGCGCGGCTCGGCCTGCACCGCGACTACGTCATTGCGGCCTACGAGGACGTCTGGGATGTGTTGCGAAAAGAGCAGGATGTCCCGGTCAACTTCGATCCATTGCAACGCAATCTGGCCGACCCGGCCGAGCGTTCTCGTCTGGCGCACCTACTGCAGGGCGAGATGACATTGCCTGTCGGCTTTGTGCTGCCCCTCGAACCCGCCGGCGCCACGGCGACCGGACGCCGATGGCGGAGCAGCCTGTGGCCGCTGCGTCGCGAGCACCTGTATCTGATTCCCGGGGATTCGGCGATGGGCTTTCGGCTGCCGCTCGACTCGCTGCCGGTGGTGGCGGCAGCCGACGAAGACAACCCGTTATCGCCCGATCCTTTCGAAGCGCGCGACCCGCTCGATCTGACTGCGGTGGACGCGATCGAGGTTGCCGAGCCGGAGGCTCCGGTGGCGGCGCCCGCGCGGATCGGGGTGACCGCGCGCCGCATCGTCCGTACCGCACTCTGCGTCCAGGTGCGCGGTGGCGTCCTCCACGTTTTCCTGCCGCCGGCGCAGTCGGTAGAGGCATTTCTATCCCTGATCTACGTCGTGGAGGAGACGGCGCGCGAGACGTTCATGCCGCTGATCCTGGAGGGCTACCTGCCACCGCCGGATCCGCGGTTGAAACGCTTCGGCATCACGCCGGACCCAGGCGTAATCGAGGTCAATATTCATCCCGCCCGCACCTGGGAGGAGCTGGTTGGGAACACGCGCATCTTGTATGAGGAGGCGCGTCTGGCTCGGCTCGGCTCGGAGAAATTCATGCTCGACGGGCGGCACACCGGTACCGGCGGCGGCAACCACGTGACCGTCGGCGGCTCGACGCCGGCCGATAGCCCGCTGCTGCGCAGGCCCGACCTACTGCGCAGCTTGATTGGTTATTGGCAGAATCACCCGGCGCTCTCGTATCTGTTCTCCGGCATGTTCATCGGTCCCACGAGCCAGGCTCCGCGCGTGGACGAAGCGCGCGACGACAGCCTCTACGAGCTGGACATCGCGTTCCAGGAGATGGATCGCCGCAACAAGACGGGTGAAGAGACGCTGACGCCGTGGCTCGTCGACCGCTTGCTGCGCAACCTGCTGGTGGACCTTACCGGCAATACGCACCGGGCCGAGTTCTCCATCGACAAGCTGTACTCACCGGATACGGCCACAGGGCGGCTGGGGCTGCTCGAGTTCCGTGCCTTTGAGATGCCGCCGCACTTCCAGATGAGCTGCATGCAGATGCTGCTGCTGCGAGCGCTGATCGCGCGGTTCTGGGCTCGGCCCTATGCCGGGCGGTTGATCCGCTGGGGTACCAGCCTGCACGACCGTTTTATGCTGCCGCATTTCGTGGCCCAGGACATGCGCGACGTAGTGCTTGATCTGCAGGGCGCGGGCTATGCGTTGCGCTTCGAGTGGTTGGCGCCGTTCTTCGAATTCCGCTTCCCACGCTACGGCACCGTTGTGTACCAGAGCATCGAGCTGGAGCTACGCCAGGCGCTCGAACCCTGGCACGTCCTCGGCGAGGAAGTGCAGGCGGGTGCCACTTCACGCTACGTGGATTCATCGGTGGAGCGCCTGCAAGTCAAAGTCAGGCACATGACCGGCGACCGTTATGCGGTCACCTGCAACGGCCGAACGGTTCCGCTGTCGCCGACCGGCGTGCACGGGGAATATGTCGCTGGCGTACGCTATCGTGCCTGGCAACCTCCATTGGCGCTGCATCCCACCATTCCGGTCCATTCGCCGCTGGTGTTCGATGTCCTCGACCGTTGGAGCGGCCGGTCGATCGGCGGCTGCACCTACCACGTAGTTCATCCGGGAGGGCGCAGCTACGAGCGTTTTCCCGTCAACGCCAACGAGGCCGAAGCGCGCCGCATGGCCCGCTTCACGCCGCATGGCCACACGCCCGGCGTGATGCAGTACGTCGCGGAGCGCCCGAGTGCCGAGTTCCCATTCACGCTCGATCTGCGCCGCGCGCCCGATCGCGAAGGTGTTCTGCCTCCGGGCAGTCCGCAAGGCGGCGAACAACAGCAGTAGATCGACAGAGCGATAAAACCTGCCCGGACTTGTTCCGGCGATGAGGGGTAGCAACTCCCTCTCCAGCAGAGATAAGGTCCCTCTCCCTCTGGGAGAGGGTAGGGTGAGGGTCGGGGTGAGGGTCGGGGAGAGGTCGGGGTGAGGGTGGTCGACGAAAGGGGAGAATGAAGACAATACTCGCGTTGGCTGCGCTGCTACTCGCAACCAGCGCCGGCGCAGCGGAGTGGGTCGAAATCGGCACCGACACCGAAGCCACCTATTACGTCGACCTGTCCTCAATCGAAGTCGAGGCCGACACCGTGCGTGTGGTCAAGAAGGGCGTCTATGTCCAGACGCTGACGGAGGATCTGGGTGGCGCGCGCAGAGTATTCAAGCAAACGCTGGGGGTGATCGAACTCGACTGCGGTAGACGCAGCAATCGCGTGGTTCAGATAGACATGATCGGACTCGACGATGAAGTGGTCTGGTCTTCCGGGCGCATGAAAAGGCGAATGTGGGAGGACGTGCGGCCGAACACGCATGGCGAAGCGACGCTCGACTTCGTGTGCGGAAAAGTCAAGTCACCCGACAACTGACCTAGAAATCAGCGCGTTACCTTCTTAAGCTGGTCGGCTGACTACGCAGCCAGCTACACGCTTTGCCCGCTTGCCCCAGTTCGGGCGGTATGATGGACGGGTAAAGTCTTAACGGGCGCCAGAAATTTGCCATCTACCTCGACGGCCCAGTCATCCGGCAGAACAGGACTCTGGAAGATTTCCAGACCCCGTCAAGCATCAACCCTATCGACGTCTTGCTGATAGGACTGGCGGTTTTGCTGGTCGTCCTAATTGCAGTCTACTTTCGCAAGGCAATCGGGCGGCTCTGGAAGTGGGTCGCTACATCCATCGGAGGAGCCATGTCTTGGTCAATGGTGAGGATGT
>JBGPPC010000242.1:0-6850 GCA_041488355.1 Gammaproteobacteria bacterium | reverse complement strand
TTTGCAATCATCCCTGCCGCGTTCGCGTCGACTTATCCGCAACTCATCGCACTGAACGTCATGTACCTGGCAACGCCAGCGAGCGCCATCCTCTCGGCGGTGATCTTCAACGCGCTGATCATCATCGCGCTGATTCCGCTCGCGCTTAAGGGCGTCAAGTATCGACCCGTCGGTGCCGGACCGCTACTGCGCCGTAATCTGTGGATCTACGGCGTTGGCGGGATCATCGCGCCCTTCGTCGGGATCAAGGCGATCGATCTGCTGCTCGTGGCGCTCCACCTGGCGTAAAGGAGACTCACCGTGCTAAGAGAACTCAAGCCTGCGTTTTTGATGTTGGTCGCCTTTACGGTGCTGACCGGCTTGGTCTATCCATTCCTGGTGACCGGCCTTGCACAGGTCATCTTCCCGCACAGGGCAAACGGCAGCCTGATTGAACGTGACGGCAAGGCCGTTGGCTCGGAGTTGATCGGCCAGCCGTTTTCCGGGCCGAAGTATTTCTGGTCACGGCCCTCCGCCACCTCGCCGTACCCCTACAACGCGGCGTCGTCGTCTGGCTCCAACCAGGGCCCGACCAACCCCGCTTTGACCGATGCAGTCGCCGCGCGGGTCAAGGCGCTGCGCGACGCGGATCCGGATAACAAGGCGGCAGTTCCAGTGGACCTGGTCACCTCCTCGGGGAGCGGCCTCGATCCGCACATCAGCCCGGCTGCCGCGGAATATCAGATCAACCGTGTCGCGAAGGCCCGCGGGATGGATTCCTCCAGGGTACGAGCGCTCGTAGGTCAGTACACCGAGGGACGCCAGCTCGGCTTCCTCGGAGAACCGGGTGTGAATGTGCTCGAGCTGAACCTTGCGCTCGACGCTGGTCAGTAACAGGAGACCTTAGCAACCGGATGAGGTCTTTATGGGTCTGAGTTTGCAGACTGTGACGAATAACGGAGCCGCGCTGACACTGGAGCACCAGTCGCGATCTCGCAGCGATTCTTACGGTTCCCAAGAGCATCGCGCGAGCGGAACGGTGCACAGAGTCGAGAGTCCGCACGCTCTGACTTCAGAAGCGCGGCGGGTCATGCTCACTCTCACTGTGGACGAAGCGGAGTGGGCGCGAGCCAGAGCAATCGTCATGCGCGGCGGGGGCAGCGACATCGAAGTTCTGAAGGTCGTGCCCGTGCCAAAAACATCGGATTTGCGCGTCCACATTGGCCTCGAGTCGCACGCCCTCCACGAGACGATGTCACGGATCATGCGCTCGCTCAAGGCGGCCGAGTTTGGTCCGGTGACGCCCGCCGCTGCGTCCAAACCGAGACTGTCCCTAGGGGTGGTCAAGAAGTAGCCTGGATGCACCGAAGGGCAGTCCGGGGGCATTCCCGGATTTCTGCAGCGCCTTGTATGCGCCACCACATCCGCCCACTCGGATTGTTTGCATCCAAACAAGTCGCGTGCGGGGAGCGAGTGCGCAATCCAGGAGGCTATCTCTGGATTCCGCGGCGCTTTATCCGGGCTACGGGGCTGGCGCTCCGGATTGTGACCATTCCAGCGGCTTATAATCGTCGGCGTCACCATCGTTCGTGACGAAGTGAGATAGCCTATGGCCACACCCGATCGAAACCGACCCGACCCGGACGTCCTGCTGGCGCAACTCCAGCAGGAGGAGGCGCAGGCGAAGCGCGGGAAGCTGCGCATCTACTTCGGCGCCTCGGCCGGCGTAGGTAAGACCTACGCGATGCTTGCAGCGGCGCGCAAGCTCACGGAGGAAGGACGCGACGTTTTGGTGGGTATCGTAGAGACCCACGGCAGGAGCGAGACTGCCGCGCTGCTCGAAGGCCTCCCCGTTCTACCGCCAAAGGAGCTCGAGTACAAGGGCAACCGGCTCAAAGAGTTCGATCTGGATGCGGCCATCGCCCGTCGTCCGGAACTCATTCTGGTCGATGAGCTGGCGCACACCAACGTTCCTGGCTCCCGGCACCCCAAGCGCTGGCAGGACGTGGAGGAGTTGCTCGCGAGCGGGATGGACGTCTTCACCACGCTCAACGTCCAGCACCTCGAGAGCCTGAACGACGTCGTAGGCGGCATCACGGGGATCCGCGTCTGGGAGACACTGCCCGACACCTTCTTCGACCGCGCCGAAGAGGTGATGCTGTGCGACATCCCCGCTGACGAGCTACTCGGCCGGCTCAAGGCTGGCAAGGTCTATATCGCCGAACAGGCGGAGCGGGCCTCAAAGAACTTTTTCCGCAAAGGCAATTTGATCGCCCTGCGCGAGTTGGCGCTGCGCCGCACGGCCGACCGCGTGGAGGAAGACGTCCAATCCTACCGCGCCAAGCAGGCGATCGAGCGCGTCTGGAAGACGGAAGCTTCGTTTCTATGCTGCATCGGTCCACGCCCCGGTGCCGAGCGGGCCGTCCGCAGCGCAGCACGCCTGGCGACGCAGCTCAACGTCGAGTGGACGGCGGTCTACGTCGAGACGCCGGCGCTGCAAAGGCTCTCTTCGGCGCGGCGCGAGCGCATTCTCAAGACTGTCAAGTTGGCGCAGGATCTGGGTGCGAACACAGCCATCCTTTCCGGCAGTGACGCGGCAACGGCAATCGTCGAGTACGCGCGCAGTCACAATATCTCCAAGATCATTTTCGGCCGCTCACCGCCCAACCGCCTTTCGCTCTGGAGACCGTCTTTCGGGAGGCGTCTGGCAACGCTGGCTCCCGACGTCGATCTCATCGAGATCGGCCGCGGGGATGCCGTCGCCACCGCTCAGGAGCAGGAGGAGGTTGACGCTGCGGCCGTCGGCGACGATGCAAAGATCAGACAGCGGCTGCTGGGCTACGTCTTTGCCGCGGCAGCGTGCGTATTGCCGACGCTGGTCGGGACCCTGTTGCTGCCGTACTTCGATCCCGCCAACATCGTGATGCTGTTTCTTCTCACGGTGGTTGTTGTCGCGGTGATGTTTGGTCGCGGCCCGGCGGTGTTGACGACTTTCCTCGGCGTCGTATCGTTCGATTTCTTCTTCGTGCCGCCCCGGCTTTCCTTCGCGGTGAGCGATGTCCAGTACGTCCTCACCTTCATGGTGATGCTCGGGGTGGGCCTGACTATCGCGCAGCTCACCGCGGGCTTGCGCTACCAGGCCCGCGTAGCCTCTTTCCGGGAAGAGCGGTCACGAGCGCTGTACGAGTTTGCACGCGATTTATCGAGCCCGCTTCGGGCAGAGGACGTCGTCGCGACGACCGCCGATTTCATCGGCCGGACCTTCCGCGCCAAGGTGGTGCTGCTCCTTCCCGACGCCACCGACCGGTTGGTGTACGCGCCTCACACCTCGCTTGCGCTCCCCATCGATCTCGGCACCGCCCAATGGGCTTTCGACCGAGCCCAGCCCGCGGGGGCCGGCACCGATACGTTGCCGGGGAATGAATTTCTGTATCTGCCGCTACGCGCACCGATGCGCACTCGCGGCGTGCTCGCAATCCGCCCCGACAGCCGGCGGCTGCTGCTGGTCCCCGAACAACGGCGGCAGCTCGACACGTTCGCCGCTCTGGTCGCGATCGCGCTCGAGCGCGTCCACTATGTAGAGGTCGCTCAGCAAGCCCTGATCAAGATGGAGTCTGAGCGACTGCGTAATTCGCTGTTGTCGGCGCTTTCCCACGATCTGCGCACGCCGCTGGCTGCTCTGTTCGGGCTGGCCGATTCGCTCAAGTTGACCAAGCCTCCGCCCTCCGGTCAGCAGCTCGAAATTGCCGACGCCATTCGCGAAGCCGCGGGTGGCATGAGCGCTCTGGTTAACAACCTGCTGGACATGGCTCGGATCCAGAGCGGCGAGGTGAAGCTGAACCTCCAGTGGCAACCGCTGGAGGAGGTGGTCGGAAGCGCGTTGAAATCGACGCAGGCCACTCTCGCCAACCACCGCGTCGAGGTCGACCTGGACAGCCAGCTCCCGCTGATCCAGTTCGATGCCGTCCTGATCGAGCGCGTGCTGTGCAACCTGCTGGAGAATGCCGCGAAGTACACGCCGGCGGGCAGCACGGTGCGTCTTGCTGCGGTCACTTCCGGCAAGGATTTGCTGATTTCGGTGGCCGACAACGGTCCCGGTCTGCCGAAGGGCCAGGAGGAAGCCATCTTCGAGAAGTTCACGCGCGGCGCGCGCGAGTCGGCTACATCGGGCGTAGGCCTCGGGCTGGCCATCTGCCGCGCCATCATCGAAGCGCACAAGGGGCGGATCTGGGCCGAGAACCAGCCTGCGGGCGGAGCGCGTTTCTCGTTTACCCTTCCGCTCGGCACACCGCCGGAGATGCCACACAGCATCGAAGAGCAGCCGCAGGCCGCAGCCACACAACTATGAGCGATCCTCCGCTGGTCGCAGTCCTGGTCGAGGACGAGCGGCAGATCCGCCGTTTCGTGCGCGATGCGCTGGAGACGGAAGGCTGGACCGTGTTCGAGGCGGAAACCGTGAAGCGAGGGCTGGTCGAGGCCGGGACGCGCAAACCGGATCTGGTCATCCTCGATCTCGGACTCCCGGACGGAGACGGGGTGGATCTGATTCGCGAAGTGCGCGGTTGGTCTCAGATCCCGATCATCGTGCTCTCCGCTCGCGCTGGCGAGACGGACAAGATCGAGGCGCTGGACGCTGGGGCCGATGACTATCTCACCAAGCCGTTCGGCGTGGGCGAGCTGCTCGCGAGAGTCCGCGCCGCGCAGCGCCGGAGGCTAGCCGCGGGGGCTTCAGGCAAGCCATCCGTTCGTTTCGGCGATGTCGAGGTCGATCTGACTACCCGAATCGTGCGCAAGCGCGGCGAGGCGGTTCACCTGACCCCCATCGAGTACCGGCTGCTAGCTTTGTTGATCGCGAGCGCTGGGCGCGTGCTCACACACCGCCACATCTGCCGTGAAGTGTGGGGGCCGGCCCACGAGGATAGCGCCCACTACGCCAGGATCTACATGGGCCATCTGCGCCAGAAGCTCGAAGACGACCCGGCCCGGCCGAAGTACATCGTCACGGAAACCGGGGTGGGCTACCGGTTGAGCATATAGCGCATCCGCGCTCGGCGCGACTTTTGCGCCCGAGCGCGGGTGACCCCGGCGCCGGTATCAGCTACTATCTCGGTCGCAGCGTCGGCGGACTGCACGGAGGGGGTGCGCTGCCACATTCAGATCGATCCGCCTGCTGCATCCGATCGCCATTCAGAGAGGAAGGACAGAGCATGCGTATGTCGAACTTTACGCGCAGAACGCTGCTCGGTGCGGGGGTTGCGCTGGCTGCGGCCGCGACACTTCTCAGCTCCACCACTGCCTTCGCCCAGCAGAAGCTCAAGGTCGCGGCCATCTATACCGTACCCGTGGAGCAGCAGTGGGTATCACGAATCCATAAGGCGCTTAGCGCCGCGAAGGCAAACGGCGAGATCGAATACGTGTTCTCCGAGAACGTGAGCAATGCCGACTACGAGCGCGTGATGCGCCAGTACGCCGAGCAGGGCAACACACTGATCGTCGGTGAAGCCTTCGCGGTCGAAGCGGCTGCCCGCAAAGTCGCCAAAGACTATCCAAAGATCAGTTTTCTTCTGGGCTCGTCCGGCAAACCGCAGGAGCCCAACTTCTCGGTGTTCGACAACTACATTCAGGAGCCGGCGTATTTGAGCGGCATGATCGCAGGCGGCATGACCAAGTCCAATCTGATCGGCATGGTCGGCGGCTACCCGATCCCTGAGGTCAACCGGCTGATGCACGCCTTCATGGCGGGCGCGCGGGAGACCAATCCCAAGGTCAAGTTCCTGGTGACGTTCATCGGCTCCTGGTTCGATCCGCCCAAGGCCAAGGAAGCCGCTTTCGCGATGATCGACAAGGGCGCAGACGTGCTCTACGCGGAGCGCTTCGGCGTGTCCGACGCGGCCAAAGAGAGGGGCAAGCTTGCAATCGGCAATGTGATCGATACACAGAGCAAGTATCCCGACACCGTGGTGGCGTCCGCGCTGTGGAACATGGAGCCGACGATCAACCTCGCGATCAAGAACGTCAAGGACGGCAAGTTCAAGGCCGAGGACTACGGCAAGTACTCGACCATGAAGTACAAAGGCTCCGAGCTCGCACCGCTGGGCACCTTCGCGAGCAAGGTGCCTGCCGACGTCGTGAAGAAGGTGAAGGCGAAGGAAAAAGCCATCGTGGACGGCGCGTTCACCGTCGAGGTTGTGGAAACCGAACCGAAGTCGTCGATGTAACGGCGTTTCCTGTCTTTGCAGTTATACGCAGGGGAATACGCCCCCACGTTGTAACAGCGGGCTTCACTTTCCTTCCCTCGCTTGCGGGGACAACACGCCGCGGTGCGGCTTGTTGCGGCGGACACTAACCTTTAGGTTATGTGGTAGCCAAAGGCCAGGATGGGGGCATGCTCACGAAGCTTGTGTATCTGACCTTCGCCCCCTCCCCCGCTCTTCGCGCAAGGGAGGGAGGTAAGAACTGCCGCTAGCTTCGCACGCCTCGCGATCGCCGAGACTGTGTCACACCCACCCGTTCTCCGCCTCTCCGGCATCACCAAGCGCTTCGGCGCGCTGGTAGCCAACGACGACATCTCGCTCGATCTAGCGAGCGGCGAAGTGCTCGCCCTGCTGGGTGAGAACGGTGCGGGCAAGAGCACCCTGGTCAGCATCCTGTTCGGCCACTACGTTGCCGACGCCGGCTCCATCGAGGTCTTCGGCCAGCCGCTCCCGCCGGGCGATCCGGCTTCCGCCTTGGCCGCCGGCATCGGCATGGTGCACCAGCATTTCACCCTCGCCGATAACTTGTCGGTGCTCGACAATGTATTGATCGGCACTGAGAAATTGTGGCAACCGTTCTCGCGCCGCCGCGAGGCACGGGCGCGCCTGGCCGAGAT
>JBGPPC010000241.1:0-7001 GCA_041488355.1 Gammaproteobacteria bacterium | reverse complement strand
GTTCCATCTCGAGAACGGCGAATGCTTCGATGGCCCCTGCTCGGGCGCCCGGCTAACACCGATCGGTCTGGGCCTGGACGCGGATGGGTGGTTCATCGTCGGCGACAAGGCCCGCGGGCCCATTTAACATTCTGTCATTCCGCAGCGACGCTGAGAATCGGTGACTCCTACACAATTTCATTGACTTTTCATAGAATGTTGTGAAACTACGCTAACATATAAACTTAACTACAAAAGCCGTTTGCGGTCTATCGCCGGGGGAGCTCCGGCGATGCTCGCCAGTGATCCCTAACAAACAACCTCTATCGAAGCCGGATCGGCGCGCCCTGCGTTCCGAACGACGCGCACAGTCACGTCGGCGATACGACGTGCTGCACGCGAATGATGAAGCCTTCCGGGCTCTTGTCCAGCATCTGCAGGACATCATTACCGTTCACGATACCCAAGGCATCACGCTCTACGAATCTCCCTCGACATCTCGGCTGCTGGGGTACCCCCCCGGTGCACTGGTCGGACGCATCCCTTTCGATTCGGTCCACCCCAAGGATCTGGCACGGACCCGCGAGGCCTTCGCCAACCTGTTGAACGGGGAACCCCCGAAGACCCCTGTCGAGTTCCGCTTCCGGCACGCGAAGGGCCATTGGATCTACTTGGAAGCCCAGGGCAACAACCTGCTGGAGCATCCGGGCATCCGCGGGGTTGTCATCACCTCACGTGACGTCTCGGAGCGCAAGAGAGCCGAGCAGCGGGCCGAGTACCTGTCGCAGCACGATGGGCTGACGGGACTGCCCAACCGGCTCCTCATGCAGGATCGGCTACACCAGGCCATCATCCAGGCGCGGCGCGGCGGTAGCGTTGTCGCGCTGATGTTCATCGATCTCGACCGCTTCAAAACGGTGAACGATTCGTTCGGGCGCGTCATCGGAGACGCGTTGCTGAAGCAGGTCGCTGAGCGTTTGAGGAAGTGCCTGCGCGACACCGACACGGTGGCACGTCTGGGCGGCGATGAATTCATCATCATGATTCCCGACGCGGCCACTGCCCAGGTGGTGGGCGAGGTCGCGCAACGCGTCTTGAGCGAGTTCTCCCAGCCGTTCAGCGACGGCGAGCAGGAGATGTATGTGTCGGCGAGCATCGGCATCAGCCTGTTTCCGCGCGACGGTTCCGATCCCGATGAGCTGGTCAAGCATGCCGACCGGGCCATGTACAACGCGAAGGATTCCGGCCGCAACATGTATCGCTACTTCACCGAGGACCTCAACCACGAGGTCCGCGAGAAGGTCATGCTGGAGAGCGGGCTGCGGAGGGCGATCGACCGCGGCGAGCTGCGGCTGTTCTATCAGCCCATCATCGATCTACACACCAGGCAAGTGATCGGCGCCGAGTCGCTGGTGCGCTGGCAGCATCCCAGCCTCGGGCTGATACCTCCGGGTAAGTTCATCCCGGTGGCTGAGGAGTCCGACCTGATCTTCCGCCTCGGGGAGTGGGTGCTGAGAGCGGCGTGCAAGCAGCTTCGCGCCTGGCAGCAGGAGGGCTTCGCGCTGCAGGTGGCCGTCAACGTATCGGCGCGCCAGTTTCGCGACCCGAAGCTTGCGGACCTGGTGGTTGCGGTGATGGCGGATTCGCACGTCGATCCCCGGCTGGTCGAGATCGAGCTGACCGAGAGCGCGATCATGCACGACGCGCGCGCTTCGATTTCGACCTTGGAGCGGTTGAAGTCGCGCGGTGTTTCGATCTCGATCGACGACTTCGGGATCGGTTACTCGAACCTGAGCTCCCTCAAGCGCTTGCCGCTGGACACACTCAAGATCGATCAGTCCTTGGTTCGGGACATCGCTACCGACACCAACGACGCGGCTATCGTGCGCGCCATCATCGGGCTGGCCCGCAGCCTCGGCATCAAGGTTCTCGCCGAGGGTGTGGAGGACGATGTCCAGCTCTCCTTCCTGAACAACTACGGGTGCAACTACGGCCAAGGCTTCCTGTTCGGCCGACCGGTGGTGCCCGAAGCGTTCGTTGAGCTGGTAAGAAAGCAAGGCGTGGTCAGCCAGACCTGAGCCTCGTCGCGATCGAGCTGGATCCGTCGCGGCAAACTCTACCGCGCCTGCAGTTCAGTCGGCCGGATCGTCCGCGTCAGCTTCTGTGCTCTGCGCAGCAGCGTCACCTGTGCGCTCGTGCCCACGTACTGCTCGCTGAGCAGGCGGTGCAGGGCGTCGATGCTCGGCACGGGATTCTCGTCCCATGCGACGATGACGTCGCCTTCCTCCACTCCCGCCTCGCGCGCCGGGCTGCCTGTCTCGACCGACATCACCCGCACGCCGCTCCCCACCGGTAGATCGAAGTAACGCACGATCCGCCGTGCCAGCGGTGCGTTCTGTCCCGCCACACCGATATGGCCACGTCGCACGCGACCGTGACGCAGCAGTTGACCCACCACTACCTTGGCGGTATCGATCGCGGTAGCAAAGCAGATCCCCTGGGCCGGCATGATGATCGCGGTGTTCACGCCGATCACCTCGCCGCTCGAGTTCACCAGCGGCCCTCCCGAGTTGCCTGGGTTGAGCGCTGCATCGGTCTGGATGACGTCGTCGATCAGGCGCCCCGACTGTGCTCGCAAGCTGCGGCCCAGCGCGCTCACGACGCCGGCGGTGACGGTGCACTCGAAGCCGTAAGGGTTGCCGATGGCGATGACCAGCTGGCCTACGCGCACGCTGCGTGAGTTGCCTAGCCCAGCGGTCGCCAGCTTCGGGCCGGAGATCTTGATCACGGCCAGATCGGTGTGCGGATCGTCGCCGATGAGCTGGGCATCGAAGCTCTGACCATCGGGGAGGGTGACGTCGATGCGCGATGCGCCTCCAGCCACATGGCTGTTGGTCAGGATCAAGCCGTCCGGCGTGAACACGAAGCCCGAGCCGCTCCCGCGCGGCCCGCGTCGTTCCGCGCGCGGTTGTGCCGAGGCCGCAGCTGGTGTGCGTTTGGTGACATCGATCTTAACCACCGCCGGGCTGACCCGCTCGGCGGCACCGACCACCGCGCGCGAGTAAGCATCTAGCAGCGCTTCATCGTTCGTCTCGCTGCCTCTCGCGGCGCCTGGCCCGTTTGCATTGGGGTCCGAATCTTCTACGAGAAAAAGGTGCGATCTGGGTATCTGGCTGCCGGTCACGTTGGTCTCCTGCGCATCGAATGAAAGGTGCGGCCGGCGCTGCGGATTCTCAAGTTGGTCTTCGGGCTGCACCGCCGTGGAGCGGGAAATCAGCTGCGCGCACCGGCGCAAGGCGCCCGCAGTACCGCCTCCCTCTGCGCCGTCGCGCGAAATCTCCGCTCCGGCGTGGACTTAACCGGAGACGGGCGGCGCGAGCCGTGGTGGTACGCCGCTTGCACACCGGGCTGCATACAAGATGGTGTGCAGGATCGTCCGGCGATTCGTCATGCCACCTGAACCCGCTCTAAAACGTGTTCAACATCCGCAAGGAAGGAGGCCCTTAGTCATGTCTACCAAGCACCCCAACACAACCCGCCGCGATCTCATCAAAGCCCTTGGCGCTGCCGGCGTAGCGACCGCTCTCGGGCCCGGGCTGATCGGGCGCGCTTTCCCCGCCGAAGTGGTGGTGGGTGTCATCTACGTTGGACCGAAGGACGATTACGGCTACAACCAGGCGCAGGCCCAGGCTGCTGCGCAGATCAAGAAGATGCCGGGCGTCAAGGTTGTGGAAGAAGAGAAGGTTCCCGAGACCATGGATGTGCAGAAGACCATGGCCTCCATGATCGAGCAGGACGGCGCCGTGCTGCTGTTTCCCACCTCGTTCGGCTATTTCGACCCGCACATGATCAAGATGGCGGAGAAGTACCCCAAGGTGCGCTTCGCGCACTGCGGTGGTTTGTGGAAAGAGGGGCTGCCGAAGAATGCAGGCAGCTATTTCGGCTACATCGACGAATGCCAATACCTCAACGGGATCGCGGCCGGCCATACCACCAAGAGCAAGAAGCTCGGCTTCATCGCGGCCAAGCCGATCCCGCAGGTGCTGCGCAATATCAATGCATTCACGCTCGGAGCGAAGAGTGTGAAGCCCGACATCACGACCACGGTGATTTTCACCGGCGACTGGGCCATGCCGGTGAAGGAAGCCGAATCGGCGAACAGCCTGGTCGACCAAGGCATCGACGTGATGACCATGCACGTCGACAGCCCGAAGGTGATCGTGGAGACCTGCGAGCGGCGTGGCATCTATGTGTGCGGCTACCACGCCAACCAGTCAGCTCTGGCGCCGCGCGCCTACTTGACGGGCGCGGAGTGGAACTGGATCACGCCCTACACCGAGCACGTGAAGGCCGTCATGGAAGGCAAGCCGATGAACAACTTCTTGCGCGGCGGGCTCAAAGAGGGCTACGTCAAGCCGTCTCCCTATGGCAAAGCAGTGTCAGAGGGCGCTCGCAAGAACGCGGATGCAGTGAAGGCCAAGATGGTCAAGGGTGACTTCGTCATATTCAAAGGCCCGCTGAAAGACAACACGGGCAAGACGGTGATTGCGTCCGGTGCGCAGGAGATGCAGACCGATATGGTATTGGAGCAGATGAACTATCTCGTCGAGGGCGTGGTGGGCAAAGTTTAGGTGCCGGTGGGTGTGGACGGCGCCATGACTCTGCCCGCGGGCAGAGCGGTGGCGCCTGCCTTTCCAAGCGACCGCATGCGGCGTGCGGCCGAGTCGTTTGTCATCCCGGTTGGTGCGCTGGTCGTGGCGATGATCCTGTTCGGCATCTTCATGGCGCTGATCGGGAAGAATCCGCTCGAGGTCTACGCGCTGATCTACAAGGGCGGGTTCTCGAGTGGCTTCGCCTGGCAGAACACGCTGCAGCGGGCAGCGCCGGTGATTTTGACCGCGCTGTGCGTTGCGCTGCCGGCGCAGGCAGGGTTGATCATTATCGGCGGGGAAGGCGCACTGGTGCTGGGCGGATTGGCGGCCGCGGTGGTCGGGCATGCTGCCGCGGGCGCATCGCCGCTGGTGGCCCAGATCGGAATGGCGCTGATCGCCATGATCGTAGGCGGTACCTGGATCGCGTTCGCGGGAGCGCTGCGCCACTATCGCGGCGTGAACGAAACCATCAGCAGTCTGTTGCTGACTTACATCGCGATCGCGCTGTTCAATCACTTTGTCGAAGGGCCACTGCGCGATCCGGGCAGCCTCAACAAGCCGTCCACCCAGTCCATCGGGGAGGCCATGATGGTTGGCCATCTTCCGGGTATGGACGTGCATTGGGGCCTCGCGTACGGGGTGGTGTTCTGCGTGGCGTGCTACGTGCTCGTGCGCTACACCGTACTCGGGTTCGCCTTGCGGATCGTAGGCGGGAACGTGCGTGCGGCGCGGCTCGCAGGCTTGCGTGTGGGCTGGTTGGTTCTGGTGAGCTGCTTTCTCGGCGGGTCGGCGGCAGGGCTGGCCGGCATGGTGGAGGTGGCTGCGGTTCACGGCAACGCCAACGCCTCGCTGATCGCGGGCTATGGCTATGCCGGGATCCTGGTTTCCTTCATCGCGCGGCACAATCCACTCGCCGTGATCCCGGTGGCGATTCTGGTCGGCGGCATCGGCGCCAGCAACGGCTTGCTGCAGCGGCGGCTCGATCTACCCGACGCGACGGTGCTGGTGCTGCAAGGGATTGCCTTCATGGTCATCCTCGCGGCAGAGACGCTCTATGGCCGGTTCCGCGTCTTCCAGCCGCGCGAGCAGCAGAAATGATCCGTCTTTCCGTCGAGAGGTGAGGCTCAAGTGGACCTGGGTTGGTGGGGTGTTCCTGTCGCCGTGCTCGGTGGCACCATCCGCGTCAGCACGCCGTTCCTATTCGTGAGCCTCGGTGAGTGTCTCACAGAAAAGAGCGGACGCATCAACCTCGGCCTCGAAGGCATCCTGGTGATGGGCGCGATGAGCGGCTACGGGGTTTCTTACCTGACCGGGAGCCCGTGGCTGGGTGTGCTCGTCGCTGGGATTGCCGGTCTGGCGCTCGGGTTGTTGCACGGGATGATATGCAGCCTGCCGAGGGTCAACGACATCGCGGTTGGCATCGGGCTCATGCTGCTGGGCACGGGCCTCGCGTTTTTTCTTGGCAAGCCCTTCGTGCAGCCAAAGGCGCCGACGCTCCCGGCGATCCACCTCGGCGATTGGGCCAGCTCGCCCCAAGTCCAGTCTGCGCTTCAGGTGAACGTGCTGTTCATCATCGGCGTTATCCTGGCGCTCGCGTTGACCTGGGCGTTCCGGAACACGCGCTGGGGCTTGGTGGTGCGGATGGTCGGCGACAGCTCGGATGCCGCGCGGGCGATGGGCTACAACGTGAACCGGGTGCGCGTGCTGGCGACTGCGGTGGGCGGATTTCTCGCCGGCATCGGCGGCTCCTTCTTGTCGCTGTATTACCCAGGGAGCTGGAACGAAGGTTTGTCCAGCGGCCAGGGTCTGATGGCGGTCGCGCTGGTCATCTTCGCGCGCTGGCAGCCGCTTTACTGCTTCTACGCCGCGTTGTTGTTCGGCGGGGCTGGAGCCTTGGGGCCCGCGCTGCAGTCGGTAGGCATTACCAGCGGCTACTACTTGTTCAACGCCGCTCCCTACGTGTTGACCCTCGCCATCATGATCGCGACCTGTTCGCCGAGTCGCAATCTGGCCGGGGCGCCCGGGGAGTTGAGCGTCACCCGCTGACGCGGCGTGAATGCGATGAAAGGTGAAGGAGCGAAGGGTGGGGCAGGGCGTGAAGGGCCGTCAAGGGCCGTGACTCGTGAACGGCCGTGACGGCTGACCTCTAGCCGCCAAACACCTGATGGGGGTGAGCGCGGCTCACGCTTCACGACTAGCGAATCACGGCGTTTCACGGCCGTCTACGAATGACGAGTCACGGGGGTCAGCATGAGCGGACTGGGTGGACTGAACAAATCTCCGAACGGCGTCGCGATGGGTCTGGTGCAGCTGCAGCTTCCGGTGGTGCAGACGCCCGCGGATCTGGCAGCGCAAACGGCGAAGATCTGC
>JBGPPC010000240.1:0-7152 GCA_041488355.1 Gammaproteobacteria bacterium | reverse complement strand
CTTGATGTAATGGAAGAAGCAGCGGCGCAGGAACGCGTCCGGAAGCTCCTTCTCGTTGTTGCTGGTGATGATGATCGTGGGGCGGTGCGTGGCGCAAACCAGCTGCCGCGTTTCGTACACGTAGAACTCCATCCGATCCAGCTCCCGCAGCAGGTCGTTGGGGAATTCGATATCGGCCTTGTCGATCTCGTCGATCAGCACCACAGCCGGCGAATCGGCTTCAAACGCGTCCCAGAGCGGACCGCGCTTGATGTAGTTAGCGATGTCGTGCACCTGCGCCTCGCCCAGCTGGGAGTCGCGCAAACGCGAGACGGCGTCGTATTCGTAAAGCCCCTGCTGCGCCTTGCTCGTGGACTTGATATGCCACTGGATCAGCGGACGATCGAGCGCGCGCGCCACCTCGATGGCGAGCATGGTCTTGCCGGTCCCGGGCTCGCCCTTGATCAACAGGGGGCGCTCCAGAGCAATGGCGGCGTTGACCGCCATGGTCAAGTCCTCGGTGGCTACGTAGCTCTCGGTTCCAGTAAAGCGGGCCATGGGAATTGAGATTCAGGCAGTAGACGTCCAAATGGGTTGTTTGATTATAGCTGGGCGCCGCGAAACGCGGCGCCCAGCTACGGGAGCAAGTACAATTCCCCCTCCCAAGGCGACCGGAGACCCGAGGATGCCCAAGTTCAACGCCAATCTGTCTATGATGTTCAACGAAGTGGACTTCATGGATCGCTTCGCGATTGCGGCCAAAGCCGGCTTCAAAGGCGTCGAATTCCTTTTTCCGTACTCTTACGACAAGAACCAGCTCGCTGACGTCGCGCGCAAGAACCGCCTCGAGATCGTCCTGTTCAACATGCCGCCGGGCGATTGGAATGCCGGTGACCGCGGCCTGGCCTGCGATCCCGCGCGCGTGAGCGATTTCCAGGAGGGGGTGCGCAAGGCGATCGACTACGCGCTCGCACTGGGCTGCAAGCAGATCCACTGCATGGCGGGACTCAAGCCCCGCGGCGTGGACGAAGAGAAGATGCGAGAGACCTACATCGCCAATTTGCAGTTCACGGGCCGCGAGACGGCAAAGCACGGATTGAACGTGCTGATCGAGGCGATCAACACCCGCGACATCCCGGGCTTTTATCTCAACACTTCGCGCCAGGCCCTCGACATCATGCACTACGCGCAGGTGCCGAATCTATCCTTCCAGTACGACATCTACCACATGCAGATCATGGAAGGGGATCTCGCGCCCACCATCGAGAAGAACCTGGCGAAGATCGGCCACATGCAGCTCGCCGACACGCCTGGACGGCACGAGCCCGGAACCGGAGAGATCAACTACCCCTTCCTGTTCGAGCACATCGACCGGATCGGGTATACAGGCTGGATCGGTTGCGAGTATCGGCCCGCCACCACCACTGAGGCCGGCTTGACCTGGATCAAGCCTTATTTGAAGTAGGAGTGAACGCATGAGCAAGGTCGGATTCGTTGGACTAGGCATCATGGGCAAGCCCATGGCGGCAAACCTCATGAAGGGGGGGCACACGCTGTATTTGTACAGTCGCAGCGGTGTGGCACCCGAGCTGACCGCTGGCGGGGGCGTGGCGTGCGCATCGGCCAAGGAAGTAGCGCAGAAGGCTGAGTTCATCATCACCATGGTCCCCGATACACCGGACGTGGAAAAAGCGCTGTTCGGCCCGGTCGGCGTGGCCGAGGGACTCTCGAGCGGCAAAGTCGTCATCGACATGAGCTCGATCTCGCCGTTCGAGACGAAGGCGTTCGCGGAGCGCATCAACAAGCTCGGCTGCGACTACGTGGACGCGCCGGTGTCCGGCGGCGAGGTGGGCGCCAAGAATGCATCCCTCACCATCATGATCGGCGCCGGCGACAGCACGTTCGAAAAGGTCAAGCCGCTGTTCGAGCTGATGGGCAAGAACATCACGCTGGTGGGCGGCAACGGCGCCGGGCAGACATGCAAGGTGGCCAACCAGATCATCGTGGCGCTCAACATCGAAGCCGTGGCCGAAGCATTGTTGTTCGCCTCGAAGGCCGGCGCGGATCCGGCCAAGGTGCGCCAGGCGCTGATGGGTGGCTTCGCTTCCTCGCGCGTGCTGGAGGTGCACGGGGAGCGCATGATCAAGCGCACTTTCGATCCCGGTTTCCGCATCGAGCTGCACCAGAAGGACCTGAGCCTCGCGCTTTCCAATGCGCGCAAGCTGGGCGTGAGTCTGCCGAACACCGCGACCGCACAAGAGCTGTTCAACGCCTGCGTCGCTCATGGCGGCTCGAAGTGGGACCACTCCGGGATGGTACGCGCGTTGGAAGCGCTCGCGAATCATCAGGTAGCGAAGTAGGGACTGTGCCGCTGCGGTCTTCTTTGTACACCTGCAGGTGAGCCAGTCGCGATGACGCTCGATCCGAAGTTCCTGCTGCGCCGCATGTTCGACGCCGCGGTGGCGCGTGCGATGCCGGACAAGTGCCTGCCCCCGTTCCTACCCCATCCACCCAAGGGTCGGACCATTGTCGTGGGCGCGGGCAAAGCTGCGGCGACCATGGCCAAGGCCGTGGAGGAACATTGGCGCGGCGACCTGTCGGGGTTAGTGGTAACGCGCTATGGTCATCGCACGCCAACCAAGCACATTGAGGTCGTGGAGGCCGCTCATCCGGTGCCGGATCTCGCGGGGCGTGAAGCGGCTGAGCGCATCCTCAGCATGGTCAAGGGCCTCAGCCAGGAGGACCTGGTGCTGTGTCTGATCTCCGGGGGAGGCTCGGCACTGCTCACGCTGCCTGCGCCAGGCCTGACTCTGCAGGACAAGCAGGCGATCAACCGCGCGTTGCTCAAGAGTGGAGCCAACATCGCCGAGATGAATTGCGTGCGCAAGCACCTGTCTGCGATCAAGGGCGGCCGCCTGGCCGCGGCCTGCTATCCGGCGAAGGTTGTCACGCTCACCATCTCGGATGTGCCGGGCGATGACCTGGCCGTGATCGCCTCAGGGCCCACGGTGCCCGATCGCACGACCTTCGCCGATGCACTTGCCATTCTCGGGAAGTACCGCATCACCGAGCCGGCTTCGGTGGTCGAACACCTCCGCGCTGCGCGCGAAGAGACGCCCAAGCCCGGCGATCCACGATTGACCGGCACACAAGCACATATGATCGCCGCGCCCCAGCAATCGCTGGAAGCCGCTGCGGAAGTAGCGCGCCAAGCCGGCTTCACACCGCTCATCCTCGGCGACAGCCTGGAGGGCGAGTCGCGCGAGGTGGCTCTGGTACACGCCGGCATCGCGCGCCAGGTGGTGCGCCATGGCCAGCCCGCTGCGCGGCCGTGCGTGCTGCTCTCGGGAGGAGAGACGACCGTGACCGTCAGAGGAAAGGGCCGCGGCGGACGTAATGCCGAGTTCCTGCTCGCGTTGACCGTGGCACTGGACGGCGAGCCCGGCATATACGCCATGGCCGGCGACACCGATGGCGTGGATGGTACGGAAGACAATGCCGGCGCCATGGTCACTCCAGACACGCTCACGCGCGCAGCCTCTAGCGGCCTGGACGCCAAAGCGCACCTTGCCGATAATGACGGTTACAGCTTTTTCTCCGGTCTGGGAGACTTGGTCAAGACCGGCCCCACGCTCACCAACGTCAATGACTTTCGCGCCGTGCTCATCCTGCCAGCCGCCTAGCATGCCGGGCAAGATCACAGATTCCCTGGCGAACGGAATAAGAATGCCACTTATCGCTCCCTCGAGCACTGCTGTTCGCTCACGCTCGAGTCGTATTCCGACGCGCAACTGATATGGGCAAACCTGAGATTCTGCGTCCGTCGGTTCAGCCGGCGTTGGACAAGGCCGATCTGCTCCGGCGCCTTTCCGCCGCACTTCCGCCGGACTGCCTGCTGCACGAACGCGAAGATCTCGTGCCCTACGAATGCGACGGCCTCTCGGCACATACCCAGGTCCCGCTGTTTGTCGCGCTGCCCGAGAATGAACAGCAGGTGTGCGAGGTGCTGCGCATCTGCTCGCAGGCGCGCGTGCCGGTGGTCGCCCGCGGCGCGGGAACGGGGCTCTCCGGCGGGGCCATGCCGCACGAACAAGGAGTAACGCTCGCGTTATCGAAGCTGAAGAGCATCCTCGACATCGATCCCGTTGCGCGCACCGCACGCGTTCAGCCTGGTGTTCGCAACCTGGCCATCTCTGAGGCTGCCTCTGTCTACGGCCTGTACTACGCGCCCGACCCCTCGAGTCAGATCGCGTGCAGTATCGGCGGCAATGTGGCAGAGAACTCCGGCGGCGTGCACTGCCTCAAGTACGGGCTGACGGGACACAACTTGCTCAAGCTGCGCGTGGTGACCATCGACGGCGAAGTTTTGGAAGTCGGTTCCGAAGGGCTCGACGCGCCCGGCTACGACCTGCTGGCTCTGATCACCGGTTCGGAAGGGCTGCTCGGAGTGGTGACCGAAGTGACGGTGAAGCTGCTGCCCAAACCGGTCAAGGCCCAAGTCCTGTTGGCTGCCTTCGATTCGGTCGTCAAGGCAGGCGACGCGGTAGCACAGATCATCGCAGCGGGCTGCATACCGGCCGGGTTGGAGATGATGGACAAGCTCGCGGTCGCCGCCGTGGAGCAGTTCGTCCACGCCGGGTATCCGCTGGACGCGGAAGCGATCCTGCTGTGCGAGTGCGATGGAACCGAGGAAGAGGTCGCCGTCGAAATCGAGCGTGTGTCTCAGGTAATGCGCGGCGGCGGTGCCACCGATATCCGCCTGTCGCGCGACGACGCAGAGCGGCTCAAGTTCTGGTCGGGGCGCAAAGCCGCGTTTCCTGCCGTCGGCCGCATCCTGCCCGACTACTACTGCATGGATGGCACCATCCCCAAGAAGAAATTGGGCGAAGTGCTGGCGGGAATTACGGCGCTCTCGAAGCAGTTCGAGCTCACCTGTCCCAATGTGTTTCATGCCGGGGACGGAAACCTGCATCCGCTGATCATGTTCGACGCCAACGAGGGTGACCAGGCGCAGCGCGCGGAAGCTTTCGGCGCGCGTATCCTCGAGCTGTGCATCGCGGCGGGCGGAACCATCACGGGTGAGCACGGCGTGGGAATCGAGAAGATCGACCAGATGTGCCTGCAGTTCGGCACCGGCGAGCTGGCGAGCTTCCTCGCTGTGAAACATGCGCTCGATCCACACGCGCTGCTGAACCCCGGCAAAGCGGTGCCTACCCTGCACCGCTGCGCCGAGTTTGGTTCGATGCGCGTACACCGCGGACAGGAAAAGTTTCCCGAGATTCCGCGTTTTTAGAGCGCGCCGACACGCCGGCCTGACGCAAGCTCTTCAGCATTTTGGCGTCGAGGTTGATCAGAGCTTCCCTGGCTAGCCAATGGACCCGTCAATTTCCGAGCTGAGCGAGCGCATCCGTGAAGCCGCAGCGCAAAAGCGCGCGCTGCGCATCCGCGGTGGCGGGACCAAAGATTTCTACGCCTTCAAGCTCGAGGGCGAGCCGCTGGACGTATCCAGTTACCGCGGGGTTGTCGACTACGAGCCAAGCGAGTTGGTGATGACGGCACGCGCCGGCACACCGCTGTCGGAGATCGAGGAGGCGCTGGCTGCCGGCGGTCAGATGCTGGCGTGCGAGCCGCCCCACTTCGGTCCGAACGCGACGTTGGGTGGGTGCGTTGCCACCGGTTTCTCGGGACCACGCCGCGCGTCCGCCGGCTCGTTGCGTGACTTCGTGCTCGGTACCCGTGTGTTGAACAGCGCGGGCGAAGATCTCCGCTTCGGTGGTCAGGTCATGAAGAACGTCGCCGGGTTCGATCTCTCCCGTCTGATGGCAGGCTCGTTCGGCACGCTCGGCGTCATACTCGAGGCGTCGCTAAAGGTGCTGCCGCGGCCCGAGGAGGAGGTCACGCTGCGCTTCGAGATGGAAGAAGCGAGAGCGATCGAGACGATGAACCGATGGGCCGCCCTGCCGCTGCCCGTTTCTGCCACGTGTCACGTGGCAGGCGTACTCACGCTCCGGCTGTCCGGGAGCAGCCTGGGGGTCACCGCAGCCCGCAACAAGATCGGCGGCGAACTGGTCCAGGAGGGCGTGGCGTTCTGGCGCGCCGTGCGTGAGCAGACCCTGGAGTCGTTCCGCGGCCCGCTCTGGCGCCTCTCGATCAAGTCCACGACGTCGCCGCTCGCGCTGCCTGGCAGGCAGACCATCGAGTGGAATGGCAGCCTGCGCTGGGTCGCCACCGATGCGCCGGCGCAGCAGATGTTCGAAGCCGCACGCAGGGCGGGCGGACACGCCACGCGATTTCGTGGAAACAATGGTACGCCGGTGATGCGCCTCGACCCAGCCCTGCTCGCGCTGCACAAGCGCCTGAAGATAGCGCTCGATCCACTTGGCATCTTCGGGCCGCAACGCCTGCACCCCGAGTTCTAAGTCGAATGAGGACCAACCTGGCCGACTTCATCCGCGACACGCCTGAGGGCAAAGAGGCGAACGCGATCCTGCGCGCCTGTGTCCACTGCGGGTTTTGCACGGCTACGTGTCCGACCTATCAGCTGCTCGGTGACGAGCTGGATGGCCCTCGCGGGCGCATCTATCTCATGAAGGAGCTGTTCGAAGGCGGCGAGGTGTCGGACAAGACCCAGCTCCACCTGGACCGTTGCCTCACCTGCCGCGCCTGCGAGACGACGTGTCCTTCGGGCGTACGCTATGGGAGGTTGGTCGACATCGGCCGCGGAGTCGTTGAAGAAAAGGTCGGTCGCAGCGTCGTGCAAAGGCTGCTGCGTTCGGGGCTAAGAGCGGTGATCTCCAGACCCGGCCTATTCGGGCCGCTGCTCCGTCTGGGTCAGCTGACCCGGCCTATGCTGCCCAAAGTTCTGGCGCGCAAAGTACCGCCGCGGCGCGTGGCCACTGCTTGGCCAGCGCCCCGTCATGCCCGTCGCATGCTGGTGCTTAAAGGGTGCGTCCAGCCCGGCATCGCGCCTACCATCAATCCCGCTGTCGCGCGAGTGCTGGATCGCGTCGGCATCTCCCTCATCGTGGCGCCGAAAGCCGCCTGCTGCGGCGCGGTTGCATACCACCTCAACGCTCAGGAGGAAGGGCTGGAGATGATGCGGCGGAACGTCGACGCG
This sequence comes from Gammaproteobacteria bacterium, assembly GCA_041488355.1. Lineage (GTDB taxonomy): Bacteria > Pseudomonadota > Gammaproteobacteria > Burkholderiales > SHXO01 > SHXO01. The sequence continues at coordinate 56 of JBGPPC010000240.1, read as the reverse complement.
TGGTGGCCCTACGTCGAGCAGGGAGTCGAGGCCATCGTCATGACCGCGAGCGGTTG
>JBGPPC010000239.1:0-7183 GCA_041488355.1 Gammaproteobacteria bacterium | reverse complement strand
GGATCTCTCGAGCACCACGTTGCGGCCCTTGGGGCCGAGCGTCACTTTGACTGCATCGGCGAGAACATTTACGCCCGCGACGATGCGATTGCGGGCGGAATCGTGAAACTTGACGTCTTTGGCTGCCATTGAAATTACTCCTGAAGCTGGGATGGGAGAATGAAAATTGGGCTGCCGTCGATCACTCGATGACGCCCATGATGTCTTCTTCGCGCATCACCAGGTACTCCGTATTCTCCACCCTGACGGTCTGGCCCGAATATTTGCCGAAGAGAATCTTGTCGCCTTTCTTGACCGCGAGAGGTCGCACTTTGCCGTCCTCCTGGACTTTACCGTTGCCGACGGCGATCACTTCACCGGTCTCTGGTTTCTCCGCCGCAGTGTCCGGGATAACGATCCCGGAGGCGGTCTTGCGCGCCTCTTCCAGACGCGTAACGATCACTCGGTCATGCAGGGGCCGGATATTCATCAATCTGTACTCCTTTGGCTGGTTGAATCTAAAGTGCCTCGCTTGACGTTACTGCCATGCGGTTCAACATGGTCTTGGAAACCCGCCTCTCCACCATGCGGCAGGTTGCAGGGCTTCTGCTACGGCAGCCTTGGCGGCAGCAGATGTTCTGCCTTCGCCCGCTCAAGCTCAGATTGACCGTTAAACACATAGTTTGGGTCGATGTTGAGACCTTTCAACCGCAGTTGTGAAACGCGCCTCAAGACTGCCGCGCAAATCAGAGCCGCTCTAAGTGAAATCCTGACGCGCCTGCTCAAGTATTCCGTTCCATCTGCATGGGCTCGTTTGGGTATCGGCAGCACAAGGGATATCGACCGCTCTTGCGGCCGGGGACTTTTGGGACAGCCCGAAAGTCGAGGCCTCCTTGCGAGGCAGGCACCGGCGGGCCTGACATCGGCAAACAGATCCCAGATTCGCGATACTATCGAAGGCGGAAGGCCGGCTAGAGCGTCCAACACACCCTTCAAAACCAAGAGCCCCGCGTTATTGAACGCCCGTTCGGCAGCGCTGCCGAACGTTACCGGACAAGACGGGCGTCTTAGTTTGTAGCGGCAGCTTCAGCGCGTGTGCAGCAGCGAGCGCCTAAGATCGAGCGCGTGCGATCGATGCAACTACCGAGAGGAATCCGGAGCGAGTTGAGATACGTGCTTGCACTCCCAGCCGCCGAAGCGCAGCGCGTAAGCGCTGGAACGGGACTGCTTCTTCAGAAGAGCAGTGTAGCAATCGGCGTGAGTTCCCCGAAAAACCTCCTCGCCATCCCTGATCAACACATATCGATCGCTCTTCTCCGCGTCATACGGCATGCGATCGACGCCGTCGTGTTCTATCTTAGGTTTCTTGGTTGCCATCTTTGTTGCCATCTTCACCTCGCGTGTTTTTGGGGCGATTGAAGCGCTGCCCATCCAACGGGGCGGTGCCGACCTTGAAGCGACATCGGTGCCGCGGACCTTAACTGTACCATGTTGGCCACGATCCCGGCGCAGGGTCGTTCTGGCGCTTGACCGCGAGCAGAACGCCGATGGCCGCGTGAGCATCAGGCAGCGAATCAGGTTCCTACCCGGCCCGGGCAATGCTTTTCACGGAACGCTCCGGTTCCTAGGCCGTCTGGCAGGTCCCCTCGATAACACCTGACCGCTACCAAACATCGGGGAAGTAAGGTGAGTCAGGATGTTCAGACGCAGGTGCAGGGGATCGGGTTCGGTTGCTTTCTAGGGAAGGTCTGATCAATTCGTACGTGCCCGGCCGGGCCTGACGCGCCAGAAGCTCTCGGTTGGCGGTCGCTCGAGACACCAGGCGGGGCGCTCGAGCGTCTGGCTCCACACGTAGGCAGTTGGAAAGGCCGGCGTATCTGCAGATGCTTGCGGACCGCTTTTAGAGGGGCCCTTCCTCCGCGCTCCGGCACGCGGCCCAGATCGCGCTAAACGCCGTATGCGCCGATTCCTCACCGCAGCCAGCGTGCGCAGGTTTCATCGTTGACCAGGTTCAGTTAGCATCATGAAAAATTACACCGACCGTGTGACGACGGCCTGTTCGAACACGGCTCACGCCATGCCGAAGATTCACCTGATACACACCTCGAGTGCCCTCGACGGGACGGTGGTGGACCGCAAATGCCACAGCATCACCTTGACCAAGCGGGACGACCTCGGCCCGAGACTGCATACGCGGACGCTGCTCCGTAATCACGAACTCGCCCCCCGTGAAATCCCTATCTGGCTCCGACAGCAGGATGGCGACCTGCAGCGGAAACGCATGCTCGCCGTATAGATCCTGATGCAGACAGTTGTAGTCGCCAGCACCGTACTGGAGCAGGAGCGGGGTCGGCTTGGCCTGTCCTGCGGCACGGCAACGGGCAATGAAATCGGCATGCTGGTCTGGATACCGTACATCGACGCCCATTGCCGCGTTCCACCGGTTGGCTATAGGCGCAAGCTGCGCGTAGAGCACCGCGCGCAGATCGGCGATCATCTGAGGCAGAGGATACGAAAAATACTTGTACTCGCCGCGCCCAAACCCGTGCCGTTGCATCACCACTCGACTGCGAAAGCGATCCTCTTCGGAATACAATCCGGCCAGCGATTGGCATTCGTCCTGCGATATGAGGCCTTGAAGCGTCGCGCTGCCTTGCGCATCGAGACTTTCTGCAACACCTTCCCAGTCAAATCCCCCAACCCGCTCTCCAAGACCCTGCTCTGTATTTGCCTCGCCCGCGCGATAGGGTAGTGGTGTCATTCGGAGTGCTGTATCGGATTTTTCGTAGGTTCGCGCGTTGGAGTTGGGGTCGGAGTCGTATCCCGCTGCCGACGTAGTCATGTGCGTTCCTTTCAACAAGCGTCAAATCAGAGTTGCAAGGTAACGGCCGCCGGTCAGCTTCGCACTCCGCGGCTTGCTTTCAAATTCGCTCGAACTTGGTCACGCCTATATTCCTTCTGGCAAACGCAAATGAGCTGGCCGAGGCGGTCAAGCCAATGGAATGCGAAAGCAGCAGACGGAACCTGCTTGGATTCAGGGACAGCCTTCCCCCATCCAAGGACGGGCACGAGCTAAGGAGTCAGGTGAGGTCGAAGTCGATGAACGCCCCGGACTCCGCAGGCGAGGAGTCGTGCTCAGCGCTGCTGCGCAAGTTGGCTGAGCCGTTCCAGCAATACCTTCTTCTGATCCTCGATCTCCCGGTACCACGCGTACATCCGGTTAAGATCCTCCGTGTACTGCTTGATGCGCTTCTCTCGTTCTGTTTTCTGTCGCACGACGTCGTCGTAGTTCGGGGGCGGGTTGCCCATCGTGTAGTCCGGAGAGTTCTGAATCACCTGTGGGTACTGCGCATCGATTTCTGCGCGCCGTAGCTCCTGGATCATCTGGAACTGCTGATAAACCGACTGCTGCTCCTGTTGCAGCAGATTCAACTGGGATTCGAGGCGTCTGATCTCGGCGTCCGCTGCCGGATCCGCAAGCGAGAAGCACGAGAGGAGCAGCGCGAATGCAGCGATGGTCCACTTCATGTTCAACTCCTACTTTCTCTTGAGCCCCAGATGGCTGAGATCCGCTAAATAGTCGGGCGGCTCTTTTTCGCCGATGAGGCGCTCGTCGGGCAAGGGAGGTTGCGGCACGGCCTGCACCGGCACGACCCCCGCCCACACCGGCCAGCTGTAGTCCTCTTCGTCATCGTGCGGCCACCCGGTGCGCACTTTCGCGGATCCTTCCTCGATCGCCATGCCCAGCACCATGGTCGCCTTGATCTCTTTGGTTGTTGCAGGACGCAACTGCTGCCACCGACCAGGAAACATCCGCTCCAGGAAGTTTTCGAGTGCGTGCAGCTTGGCGCCCTCCTCTTCGATCTTGTGCGCCCGTCCGAACAGCATCACGGAGCGGTAGTTGATCGAGTGATTGAAGCCCGAGCGGGCCAGCACCAATCCGTCGAGGTGCGAGACGGTAAAGCAGGCGTCGACGCCTTTCTCCAGCGTGCGCAGCATGCGGCTAGCGCTCGAGCCATGCCAATAGACGTGGTTCCCCTCGCGCCAGTATGCAGTTGGCGTGACGTAGGGCTGCCCGTCGATGACGTAGCCGACATGACAGAGCAGGCCCACATCGAGAATCGACGCGATCGTATCGAAGTCATACGCGCCGCGCTCATGCAGACGCTTGACGCGTGAACGTTGGGTTGGGGTCAGATCGCTCATCGGTTACCTTCGGTTATGCAGCGGCGGCAAGCGTCAGTAGCCGCGGCCGCGGTTGACCAGGCCGAGCGGCGGCTGTCCGCGCTCGACCCGTCGGATATTGTCGATCACCTGCGCAACCATCAAGTCGGCAATGGCCTGCGCGGCGACGTGGGGCGTGATCACCACACGCGGATGGTGCCAGAAGGGATGCTCCGGCGGAAGCGGTTCGCGCTGGAACACATCGAGCATAGCGCCGCCGAGGTGCCCCTGGTCCAGTGCGGCGAGCAACTCGTGTTCATCCAGGTGAGCGCCGCGGGCGAGGTTGATGATGCACGCGCCGGGCGGCAGACGGGCGAAAGTCGCTGCACTCAGGATGCCTGCGGTCTCGGCGGTCAACGGCAGGAAATTCGAGAGGATTTCGGTTTGTCCAAGAAACGAGCCCAAACCCTCGCGCCCGTGGAACGTGGTGACCCCAGGCAGGCTTTTGGGTGTGCGGCTCCACCCCAGCACCTTGAATCCGAGTGGGACAACCTTGCGCGCGAAATCGCTCCCTAAGACACCCAGACCCATGATCCCGACCACCCGTTGCGAAGCGGACACCGCTGGCACTTGTCGCCATTGCGCGCGCCGCTGTTGTTCAGCGTACCGCTGCATGCTGCGATGAAAGTGCAGTACGCCGTAGAGTGCGTACTCCGACATCTGCGCTGCCAATCCCGCATCCACCATGCGCACGACGGGCACACCCTCGGGGAGCAGCGGATCCAACAGGACATGGTCGACGCCGGCGCCCAGCGAGAGAATGGCTTTCAGATTCGGCAGGCTCGCCAGCAGCCCGGGCGGTGGCCTCCAGACCAGTGCGTAGGTCACACGCGCCGGCTCGCCCACATCCGGCCAGACTCGGAACTCCATCTCCGGCAGCTCGAGCGCAAATGCATCGCGCCACGGCCCGGGCGCATCGGTGTCGCTGCAGAACAGCAAGGTCATCGACAATGCGTTTTCTCCCTACAGACGGTGCGTCCGCGGCTAGTCGACCCTACCATCCGCATCCGGCCAGCGGCCGATAACCGTGTAGCGTGAGCCCTCCGCACTGAGCTGAGAGCGCACCAGAACGAAGTCATCGACCCGCCACTCGACCGGAGCGAGCCGCAGATCGATTGGCCTGCACCGCGCTCTTCGCACCACGGTGACGTGCGCAGCGTAAGGCCGCTGCTCGACGCGAAATCCAGATTCCTGGAGTGCGCCTCTGAGGCTGCCGACCAACGAAACCAAAGGCTCGGGCGTGAGTCGCGGTCCCAGCCACGCTACGCCGTTGTGGCCCCAGCACCCTGCCGTGTCCACGGCAAAAGCAAATGGCTGGAACTCGGTGCGTGCTCCGATGCCCCGTATCTCATCCATTCGGTCCAGATCGACGTCGCCGAGGAACGCCAACGTCAGGTGAATCGACGCCCGGCGCGTGAGCTTGCCTCCGACCCGGTGCTGCAGCTCGTGCCCGTGCTGAACCAGCGCCGCCTGAACCTCAGGCTCCGGCCACAACGCGAAAAACATCCGCGCCTGGGTCGATCCTGGTTGATGAGCCCGATCGTCTTGCACCCCGGCGTGGCGCCTGTAGTTACCCGGCCCTCACCGCGCGGCCGAGGGAGCGCGAACAGCTTCGATCAGTGCGATCGCTTGAGCCGCAATCCCTTCGCCTCGCCCCGTGAATCCGAGCCGCTCGGTCGTTTTGGCCTTGACGTTGACCTGGGACTCGGCGATGCCGAGCGTCCCTGCTATGCATTTGATCATAGCCGCGATGTGAGGGGCCATCCGCGGGGCCTGCGCCATGATAGTGGCGTCCAGGTTCACGATCGAGAACCCGTGCTGGTGCAATTGCTCTCCGGTCGAGCGCAGGAGCATTCGACTGTCCGCACCGCTAAGACTGTCGTCGGTGTCCGGGAAATGACGGCCGATGTCGCCGAGCGCTGCCGCTCCCAGCAGCGCGTCGCAGATCGCGTGCAGCAGCACGTCCCCGTCCGAATGCCCCAGCAGGCCGCGGTCGAAGGGAATGTCCACACCGCCGATCATCAGCTTGCGTCCCGGTACGAGCGCATGGACGTCAAATCCCAGACCGGTTCTCAGAGCCATCTCAACGCTTCCTCTGGTTGCGGTTCACCGATTCTCTTGTTTGAGAATCAGCGTGGCGAGGGCGAGGTCCTCTGGGTAGGTGACCTTGAGGTTCTCCGTGCTGCCCATAACTAACCGAGGCCGGTGGCCCTGCCGCTCCATTGCGCTCGCTTCATCGTTGGTGCTACCGGAATCGGCAGCTTGCAGCGCGGCCAGCAAGGGTGCGAAGCGGAACATCTGCGGTGTTTGCGCCTGCCACAACCGGTCGCGTGGCTCGGTGCGCAACACACATCCCTCGCCATCCTCGCGCTTGAGCGTGTCGGCAACCGGTATGGCCAACAAGCCCCCGGTCTGGTCCTGAGCCAGATCGGCAATGACACGATCGATCAGGTCGTGAGTCAAGCACGGGCGCGCGGCGTCGTGTACCAGCACCCAGTCATCGGCCTTGACTTCCGCGCGCATGTGTTCGAGCCCGCGCGTCACGCTCGCCGCGCGGGTGACGCCGCCGCAGAACAATGGCACTAGAGCCTTGCCGAACTCGCTCCAATCGTGACGCACGAACAGCTGATCCTCGGGATGCAGGACGACGAAGGTCCGGCGCAGCGAGGGATGCGTGCAGAGCTGCCGAAGCGCGTACCAGAGAAGCGGGCGAGAACCGATGCTCAGATACTGCTTGGGAAGCGACTCCGCCATGCGCGCACCGGACCCCGCCGCGGGAACCAGGCCAAAGTAGGCTGCCATTCAGTGTGTTGTTTTCTGGGGCTCGACGTCATTATCCTGGCAGCGCCGCCAGCGGCACAAGGCCGACAAGCTGGACCGGTGGCTTCCCTCCCGGCCCTATAATCGCACTTTCACCCGTTTACGCATGCAACTGCTTCCAGTTCCGCCGCCCGGCCAGATCGAACGTGTTCGAGGATTG
>JBGPPC010000238.1:0-7198 GCA_041488355.1 Gammaproteobacteria bacterium | reverse complement strand
GCGACAATTCGCCCCGTATGTCGAAACTATGACGTTGGTGGCACTAATCGTTGATGATTCACGCCATTTGACGCTAGTTTTCGGAGTTGGCAAACGCCGAGCCTCTAGCAAGATCAAATAGTTACGAAAAGCGCGATCGCTCGGGTCACCTTGACATGGTGGGGGTCGTTGGTTCGAGTCCAATCGCGCCTACCACTTTAGGAATTTGGGAGACAGGAGTCAGCGACGCTTCGATGCGCTGGCTCTTGTCGTTTCTGAAGTCCTCCTCAATTTTCGAGTACCCATGCCCGTAGTCCGGCTGCCCGATGGGGCGGAGAAGCGCTTCGATGCGCCAGTCAGCGTGGCGGAGGTGGCTGCTGCCATCGGCCCGGGACTCGCGCGCGCGGCGCTCGCAGGCAAGGTCGACGGCAAGCTCGTGGACCTCAGCCACGTGATCGATCGCGATAGCCAGGTTGCCATCGTCACCGACAAGGATGCCGACGGGGTAGAGGTCCTGCGCCATTCGACGGCCCACCTGCTGGCACATGCCGTGAAGGAGCTCTTCCCCGATGCGCAGGTCACGATCGGGCCCGTGATCGAGGACGGCTTCTACTACGACTTCTCCTACAAGCGGCCATTTACGCCCGAGGACCTGGCTGCGATCGAAAAGCGCATGGCGGAGATCGCGAAGCGAGACATCGGGGTTCGGCGCGAAGTCTGGGATCGCTCCAAGGCGATCTCCTTCTTCAAGGACCAGGGCGAGCACTACAAGGCACAAATCATCGAGAGTATTCCGGGCGACCAAGCCATCACCTTGTACAGGCAGGACAACTTTACCGATCTGTGCCGGGGACCGCACGTGCCCTCGACCGGCAAGCTCAAGGTGTTCAAGCTGATGAAGCTGGCCGGCGCGTACTGGCGCGGCGATTCACGCAACGAGATGCTGCAGCGGATCTACGGCACCGCCTGGGCGAAGAAGGAGGACCTGGACGGCTACCTGCACCGGCTCGAGGAAGCCGAGCGCCGCGATCATCGCAAGCTCGGCAAGCAGCTGGATCTGTTTCACCTGCAGGACGAGGCGCCGGGAATGGTGTTCTGGCACCCCAAAGGATGGATCATATGGCAGCAGGTCGAGCAGTACCTGCGTCGTGTTCTCAGCGCGTCCGCTTACCAGGAGGTGCGCACGCCTCTGGTGATGGATCTGACCCTGTGGAAGCGATCCGGTCATTGGGATCATTTTCGCGAGAACATGTTCTTCACCAGTTCCGAAAATCGGGACTACGCGGTGAAGCCCATGAATTGCCCGGGCCACATCCAGATTTATAACCAGGGCCTGCGCAGCTACCGGGATCTGCCGTTGCGCCTCGCCGAGTTCGGCTCATGCCACCGTAATGAGCCCTCCGGTGCCTTGCACGGTATCATGCGCGTCCGCGGGTTCGTACAGGACGATGCGCACATCTTCTGCACCGAGGATCAGGTCAGCTCGGAGGCCTCCGTTTTTATTGACCTGCTGCGCAGGGTCTATAGGGACTTCGGCTTCGACGAGATCCTGATTAAGCTGGCAACCCGTCCGCTCAAGCGCATCGGCTCTGAGGAGGTGTGGAACAAGGCGGAGCATGCGCTCTCGGTCGCGCTGGACGGTAAGGACTTGCCCTACGTAGAATCGCCGGGCGAGGGGGCCTTCTATGGGCCGAAGATCGAGTTCTCGCTGAAGGACAGCATCGGGCGAGTCTGGCAGTGCGGCACACTTCAGGTCGATTTCTCGATGCCGGGACTGCTCGGTGCGGAGTACGTGGCCGAAGACAACACGCGCAAAGTGCCGGTGATGCTGCATCGGGCCATCCTTGGCTCGATGGAGCGGTTTATCGGAATCCTCATCGAGCATCACGCGGGGGCGTTCCCGCTTTGGCTCGCGCCTGTCCAGGTTGCCGTCCTAAACATCTCGGAGCATCAAGCTGAATACGCCTCCGAGGTTGCCAATGTCCTGCGCGGAGCCGGCTTCCGGGCCGAGGCAGACTTGAGAAACGAGAAAATTACCTATAAGATTCGAGAACATAGTCTGCAGAAGCTACCCTACCAGGCGATCGTAGGGGATAAGGAGGTAGCTTCGAGGACCGTTGCCGTGCGCACGCGGGGGGGCGTCGATCTGGGGCAGATGCCCTTGGACGCTCTCATGCTCCGCCTACAGGAGGAGCATGGTCCCGCAGCGGCGGCTTAATTTTTCTGGAGGTGCAGCTTATCGCTCAGGAACGAGATAGAGATACGCGGATCAACGAAGAGATCAGCGCGCCCGAGGTCCGACTCATCGGAGTAGAGGGCGAGCCGCTCGGGATCGTGAACCTCGTCACGGCCAACAAGATGGCCGAAGAGGCGGGCGTGGATCTGGTAGAGATCGCGCCAACGGCAAAGCCGCCGGTCTGCCGCATCATGGACTACGGCAAGTACAAGTATGCCGAGGCGAAGAAACGGCACGAAGCCAAGCTGAAGCAGAAGCAGATCCAGGTCAAGGAAGTCAAATTCCGGCCTGGAACGGACGACGGCGACTATCAGATCAAAGTGCGAAATCTGATCCGCTTTCTGGAAGAGGGCGATAAGACCAAGGTCACGCTTCGATTCCGGGGCCGCGAGATGGCACACCAGGAGTTCGGGGTCAAACTGCTCGAGCGTGTGAGAACGGATCTCGATCCCTTTGCGGTGGTAGAGCAGTGGCCGAAGCTGGAAGGCCGCCAGATGATCATGGTGCTGTCTCCGAAGAAGAAGCCAGCCCATTGATGCAAGTGCCCCGGGGTGCCGGGTTTGAAAACAAGTGATACCGAGGTTCAAAGCGCCGCCCAAAGCGGCCACCCGGCGTCATGACAAATCGTAAGGAGCAGTGAAAGATGCCGAAGATGAAGACCAAAAGCGGCGCGGCCAAGCGTTTCCGCGTCCAGGGTAGTGGTGGGATCAAGCGCAGCAGAGCATTTTTGCGCCACATCCTCACCAAGAAGAGCACCAAGCGCAAGCGTCATCTGCGTGGAACGACGCAAGTCAGTCCTGCCAACAAGCGCGCCGTGAAGGCGATGCTGCCCTACGCCTGAGGAGAGCGATATGCCAAGAGTCAAGCGTGGGGTGACGGCACGGGCCCGTCACAAGAAAGTCCTGGAGCAGGCCAAGGGATTTCGCGGCCGCCGCAAGAATGTCTTCCGCGTAGCCAAGCAGGCGGTGATGAAGGCGGGGCAGTATGCCTACCGAGATCGCCGCGTGCGCAAGCGGGAGTTCCGCGCGTTGTGGATCGCGCGTATCAATGCCGCGGCCCGTGAATGCGGAATGAGCTATTCGGTGTTCATGAACGGACTGAAGAAGTCCGCCATCGAGCTCGATCGGAAGGTCTTGGCTGATCTGGCGGTGTTCGACAAGGCCGCTTTTGCCAAGATCGCGAGCCAGGCGAAAGCCAGCCTCGGCGCCTGAGCTCGAGACAGCAACAAGAAGGAGGCTGATCGGCCTCCTTTTTTGTTTGCAGCAATTCTGAACTGCATCAGAAACGCGCGACTGCGGACACGACGATGGACAAAGCAGCGCTGGAGAACCTAGTGGCCGAAGCCCTCGAGGCGTTCGAGCGCGCTTCCTCCGGTGCGGACCTGGAGCAGGAGAAGGCGCGCTACCTGGGTAAATCCGGCGCGCTGACTGCGCAACTCAAGGGTCTCAGCAAACTGTCTCAGGAGGAGCGGCCGCAAGCCGGTGCGTGGATCAATGAGGCCAAGCTGCGCATTGAGGACGCTCTGTCGGCGCGGCGGACGGCTCTCACGCAGGCCGCGGTCGATGCCCGCCTCGCCAAAGATGCACTGGACGTCACGCTGCCCGGCCGCAGGCGCGGGCTGGGCGGGATCCATCCGATCATCCGTACCTGGCAACGGGTAGAGGAAATCTTCCGCTCCATCGGTTTCGACGTCGCAGATGGACCTGAAATCGAAACCGACTGGTACAACTTCACCGCGCTCAATCAGCCCGAGAACCATCCAGCCCGCTCGATGCACGACACTTTCTACGTCGAAGGTGGACTGCTGCTCCGCACCCACACCAGCCCCATGCAGGTGCGCTACGCGCAACAGCATGCGCCACCGATCAAGGTGATCGCACCGGGGCGCACCTATCGAGTGGACAACGACGCCACGCATTCCCCGATGTTCCATCAGGTCGAGGGGCTGTGGATCGACGAGCACATCAGCTTTGCCGATTTGAAAGCCGTGTACACCGATTTCCTGAGGCGCTTCTTCGAGACCGACGCGCTCCAGGTGCGGTTCCGGCCTTCGTTCTTTCCTTTCACCGAACCCTCCGCCGAGATCGATATGGCCTTCCCGAGTGGCCCACTCCAAGGGCGCTGGCTGGAGCTCTCCGGCGCGGGGCAGGTGCATCCGCAAGTGGTACGCAACTTCGGTCTGGATCCGGAACGCTGGATGGGCTTTGCCTTCGGCAGCGGGCTGGAGCGGCTGACGATGCTGCGCTATGGCATCGACGACTTGCGCCTGTTCTTCGAGGGCGACATGCGCTTTCTCAAGCAGTTCGCCTGACCGACCGACCCGCGCGGGGTTGTTAACCGATGCAATTTCCAGAGAGCTGGCTGCGTTCGATGGTCGATCCAGCGTTGACCACGCAGCAGCTCGCCCATCTGCTGACCATGGCAGGATTCGAAGTGGAGTCCTGCAATCCGGTAGCGCCGCTGTTTTCGAAGGTGGTAGTAGCTCAGGTGCGCGCGGTCGCAAAGCACCCCAACGCCGACCGGCTCACGGTCTGCCAGGTGGATGCCGGGCTCGAAAAACTCCTTAATATCGTGTGCGGAGCGCCGAACGTCACGCCTGGCATGAAGGCGCCATGTGCGCTGGTGGGCGCGAGCCTGCCGGGCGACAGCCCTGACAAGCATTTCGAGCTCAAGGCCGCGACGATGCGCGGAGTTGAGAGCCAGGGCATGCTCTGCTCGGCACGCGAACTCGGGTTGTCCGATGATCATAGCGGCGTGCTGGTGCTCGACGCCGAGGCGCCGCTGGGCGGCGATATCCGCGAGTACCTCGCGCTGGACGATCATATCTTCACTATCAAGCTGACTCCGAATCGCGCGGACTGCCTCTCGATCCTGGGTGTCGCGCGCGAGGTCGCGGCGTTTACCGGTGCAACCTTGTCCCCGCCCGCCATTTCTCAGGTGCGAAATGCCTGCGACGCGATCTTCCCGGTCGGAATCTCCGACCCAGATGGCTGCGGCCGCTTCACGGGCCTTGTCATTCGGGACGTGAACGCACGCGCCATTACGCCCGAGTGGATGCGCCAGAGGCTGGAACGCGCTGGTCAGCGCAGTATCTCCGCACTGGTGGACGTGACCAACTACGTGATGCTCGAGCTGGGGCGACCACTCCACGTATACGACTTAGACAAGCTTAGCGGGCCCATCGATGTGCGATGGGGCCGCTCTGGAGAGCAGCTGAAGCTGCTCAATGACCAGGTCGTGACGCTCGAGCCCGATGTGCTGGCGATCACGGATGACTCCGGACCGATCGGGTTGGCTGGAATCATGGGGGGAGACAGCACCAAGGCAGATTTGGATTCCCGTCACGTCTTCCTCGAGGCGGCGTTTTTCTATCCGGACGCCATCGCCGGTCGCGCGCGCCGCTTCAATTTCGCGAGCGATGCTTCGCATCGCTTCGAGCGTGGTGTTGACTTCGACAACAATATCGCCGGCATCGAACGGGCCACGCAGTTGATACTGGAGGTCTGTGGTGGCAGCTCGGGCCCGGTCGTGGACACAATTGCAAGACTGCCGGAGCGAGAGGCGCTACTGATGCGCGTGGCGCGCGCTCAGCGCGTTATCGGAATCGCGATCCCCGGGGACGAGATGGCGAGCATCTTCGCCCGGCTGAGATTGCACTCCCGGCGCGATGGTAGCGGCGCGGACGAGGTCTTCCGCGTCACGCCGCCTTCTTACCGCTTTGATCTGCAGATCGAAGAGGACTTAATCGAAGAAGTGGCGCGAGTGTACGGCTTCGAACGGATCCGCATCCGCCCGCCTGTCGCTGCAGCAGTGATGCGCAGCGAACCCGAAACGCGTCGGTCGCTGCACTCGCTGCGCTCGGCGGTTGCGGCAGCCGACTATCTTGAGGTGATCAACTTCACTTTCGTTGAACCGGAGTGGGAAGCGGACTTTGCAGCTAACCCGAACCCAATCCGACTCCTCAATCCAATCGCGAGCCAGCTCTCGGTCATGCGCAGTTCGTTGTTGGGTGGTCTGGTCGCCAACCTGCGCTATAACCTGAACCGGCGTGCCTCGCGCGTGCGGGTGTTTGAAGTCGGGCGTGTGTTCTTGCGCGCTCCGGGGTTGCCCGAAGGTTCCCTGGAGGTAGCTGGTATTCGTCAACCAGTGCGGATTGGGGCAGCAGCGCTCGGCCCAGCGCTGGAAGAGCAGTGGGGCGTGCCAACGCGTGCGGTGGACTTCTTCGATGTGAAGGGCGACCTTGAGGATCTGCTGTCGCAACGGGACGCTCGGTTTGAACCCGCTGCGCACCCTGCCTTGCACCCGGGCCGCTCGGCACGAGTCCTGCTCGACGGTCAGGCGATCGGTTGGGTAGGGGAACTGCATCCCCTGTGGCAGGAAAAATACGAGTTGTCGGCGCCTGCGATTCTGTTCGAGGTGGATGCGGCGCCGCTACAACAGGTTGAATTGCCCGTTTTTCGACAGGTGCCAAGATTTCCAGCGGTGAGTCGCGATATCTCGGTGTTTGTGGCGGAAACGCTGCCAATACAGGCACTCCTGGACGATCTTGCGGTGCACAAACCGGCCTTGGTCGAAAGTATCCGGCTGTTCGACTTGTATCGGGGTCCGGGTGTGGAAAATGGGAGAAAAAGTCTTGCTTTCCGAGTGTTATTGCAAGATACTCAAAAGACAATGACCGATCAAGAGGTCGAGTCGGCTGTAGCTCAATTGAGAGAGCGGCTGGTTCGGCAATTCGGCGCAAAACTCCGCGACTGAGGGTGTGAGATGACGCTCACGAAGGCTGATCTAGCCGATCTGCTGTTCGAAAAAGTCGGCTTGCGAGCCGACCAGATGGTCAAGTATCCGTACGAATTCTCGGGTGGGCAACGCCAGCGCCTCGGTATCGCACGCGCACTGGCGCTGCGGCCCAAACTCATCGTGTGCGACGAAGCGGTATCCGCGCTCGACGTTTCGGTGCAGGCGCAGGTGATCAACCTGCTGATG
>JBGPPC010000237.1:0-7213 GCA_041488355.1 Gammaproteobacteria bacterium | reverse complement strand
GGCTTTGATGCCATAATAGCCGCTCAGCAATTCACGGCCAGCGTCCAGCGCGGTAAAGCTTTTTTGGTGTTTCCTCCACGATAAGTCGGCACCGATCCATGCTGATACCACTCATCCTCTCCGGCGGCAGCGGCATGCGCCTGTGGCCGGTCTCGCGCGAGGCCCATCCCAAGCCGTTTATTAAGATGGCGGACGGGCGCAGCCTGTTGCAGAAGACGCTCGACCGCCTCGCCCTTCTCGAGGGCATTGGGGAGATTATTACAGTCACCAACCGCGAACATTTCTTCGTTACGCGCGACGAATACGCCGCGGGTGGCGGACCGTATCGGCACTTCTTCGTGCTCGAGCCGTGTGCCCGCAACACAGCACCGGCGGTTGCAGTCGGCGCGCTGGCCGCGGTCTCGCGACACGGGCCCGAGACCATGCTGCTGGTGCTCCCAGCCGATCATCTGGTTCAAGACGAGCCGGCTTTCGCCGCGGCCGTGCGCGCGGCGCTACCAATGGCGGCCCAAGGTGCACTGGTGACGTTCGGCCTCCGCCCGGACTATCCGGAGACCGGATTCGGTTACATCGAGCGCGGCGAACCGATCCCCGGCACCAGCGGTTTCGCGGTTGCGCGCTTCACCGAAAAGCCCTCTGCGGAAGTTGCCACCTCGATGGTAGAGTCCGGCCGCTACTATTGGAACGCCGGTATGTTCTGCTTCCAGGCTGCGGGATTCCTGGAGGAGATGGCTCAGCATGCGCCAGAGGTTCTAGCGGGCGCCTCGGAATGTTGGCAGGCAGCGCAGATCAAAGACGACCGCGCCGAGTTGCCTGCGGACTTGTTCGCGGCGCTGCCCGACATCTCGATCGACTACGCCATCATGGAGAAGTCCGCGCGCGTAGCGGTACTTCCGGCCGCATTTGGCTGGAGCGACGTGGGCTCGTGGAAAGCGGTGAGTGCCCTGGTGAAAGCGGACGATTCGGGAAACCGCGCACAGGGCGAGTGCTTGTTCGTGGATAGCGAGAACTGCTACGTACAGAGCAGCGGCCGGATGGTGGCAGCGGTCGGCGTTAACGGTCTAGTGATCGTGGATACCCCGGATGCCCTCCTGGTCGCGGACCAGGGGCACTTGCAGGACGTCAAGAAAGTGGCACAGCGGCTCAAGCTCGCGAACCACGAGACCTACAAGCTGCACAAGACCGTATTGCGCCCGTGGGGTACGTATACGGTTCTGGAGGAAGGGCCCGGATTCAAGATCAAGCGCATCGTGGTCAAGCCGGGCGCCAGTCTCAGCTTGCAGATGCACTATCACCGCAGCGAGCACTGGGTCGTGGTGTCCGGGACCGCTAAGGTCGTCAACGGGGAGCAGGAGCTGCTGGTACGCACCAACGAATCGACGTTTATCCGCGCCGGGCACAGGCACCGACTCGAGAACCCAGGCCGGCTGGACCTGGTGATGATCGAGGTCCAGAGCGGGAGCTACCTGGGGGAGGACGACATCGTGCGGTTCGACGATCGCTACGGCAGAACCTAGGAGCCTGTATCTAGCGCGCACGCGGCGTTCACGCGTGCAACCCATGGTACTCACGGTACCACGTCACGTAACGCGCGATACCCTCCTCCAAGGAAGTCGAGGGTCGGAACCCGACTGCACGGGCGAGATCGTCCACGTCGGCGTAGGTGGCCGGAACGTCGCCCGGCTGCATGGGCAGCAGATTCATTTTTGCCTTACGGCCAAGCGCCGCCTCGAGCACCTCGATGAAACGCATCAGCTTGACCGGCTGATTGTTGCCGATGTTGTACAGCCGATAGGGCGCATAGCTCGAAGCCGGGTCCGGTTTGGTCATGTCGGCGCCCGGATCCCCTTTCGGCACCACATCGAGGATACGCACCACGCCTTCCACGATGTCGTCGACGTAGGTGAAGTCGCGCTCCATGTCGCCATGATTGAAGACGTCGATCGGGCGTCCCTCGAGGATCGCACGAGTGAACAGCGCAGCCGACATATCCGGCCGGCCCCACGGCCCGTAAACCGTGAAAAAACGCAACCCGGTCACCGCCAGCCCGAATAGATGGCTGTAAGTGTGAGCCATCAGTTCGTTGGCCTTCTTGGTCGCGGCGTACAGGCTGACCGGATGGTCGGTGTTGTCGTGCTCGCTGAAAGGGAGCTTGCGATTTGCGCCATATACGCTCGAGCTGCTGGCAAACACTAAATGCTCGCAGCCGTTGTGACGGCAGGTCTCCAAGACGTTCAAAAACCCGGTCACGTTGCTGTTCACATACGCTTGCGGGTTCTTGAGCGAGTAGCGCACCCCGGCCTGGGCGGCGAGATGTACGACCCGCGCAAAGGGCTCAGCGGCGAACAAGCCGGCCACCGCATTGCCGTCGGCAATATCCAGGCGATGGAACGAGAAACGTGAATGGGGTTGCAGCTGCGCGAGACGGGTGATCTTAAGGGACGGATCGTAATAGTCGTTGAGGTTGTCGATGCCGACGACTTCCTCGCCGCGCTCGAGCAGCCACTGCGCGACATGCATGCCGATAAAACCCGCGCAGCCGGTGACAAGAATCTTCATGATTTTCGCCTCAGCCCAAACACGAAGGCCGCGTATTGTAGTCGCATTGCCCCCTGCTCGACCTTTCGCCCAGCGCGCGGCGGAGGGAATGGGGCCGGCTGCCGCTACAATGCCGCGATGCGCAGGATTCTCCTGGTCAAAACCTCCTCGCTCGGGGACGTGGTGCATAACCTGCCGGTGGCCACCGACGTGCGCGCCCACTGCACCGGCGTCGAGATCGACTGGGCGGTCGAGGAGAACTTCGCTGATATCCCAGCGCTGCACCCGGCCGTATCTCACGTCATCCGGGTCGCGCCGCGACGCTGGCGGCGAACCATTGCCAGCCCCGACACCTGGCGCGAAATGCGTGACCTGCACCGGGCCCTGCACGCTCGCAGCTACGACGCTGTCATCGATACCCAGGGGCTCATCAAAAGCGCGCTGATCGCGCGCCTCGCGCCGGGTCGGCGCTTTGGCCTCGACTGGGCGAGCGCGCGCGAGCCGCTGCGCCCTTTCTACGATCGCACATTCCGTGTCAGCTGGACTCTGCACGCGGTGGAGCGCAATCGACAGCTCGCCGCCATGGCCCTGGGCTACAAGCCCGCACCCGCCGTGGACTACGGCATCCAAGCGCCACCGATGTCATTCGCGCCCGAGCTGCGCCCGGGCACGTATGCCGTTCTCTTGCACGCAACCAGCGCGCGAGCCAAGCTGTGGAACGAGCTTGAGTGGGTAAAGTTGGGACTCCATTTGCTCCGCAGCGGTCTGCATCCGGTGCTTCCGTGGGGCAGCGAAGCGGAACGCCGCCGCAGTGAGCGCATCGCTGGATCGCTGGAGCAGGCCACCGTGCCGCCACGAACGTCCTTGCGCCAAGCGGCCGGCCTGCTCGGCGGTGCTCGCGTCGTGTTCGGGGTGGACACGGGCCTGACGCACCTGTCGGTCGCTCTAAACGCCCCGACCATAGGCATCTATTGCGCCACCGACCCAGCCGCAACCGGATTGTACGGTGCCACGAACGCGGTGAACGTCGGGAGCCTGGACAGGCCACCTGACGTCGCGGAGGTGGTCTCGGCGTGGCGCCAGCTCCAGCCCAGGAACGGCGCGCCGCAGCCATGAATCCGTGGCGCACCGTCTACTCGATCCTGCTGCATGTGCTCGCGCCGTTTGCGCTCGTGCGCCTGGTATGGCGCAGCCGGCGCCAGCCGGAGTATCTGCACCACATTCCTGAGCGCTTCGGGTTTTATTCCTCTACCGTCGCAGCCCCCGTGATCTGGCTACACGCTGTGTCGGTCGGCGAAACGCGAGCCGCCGAGCCGCTGGTTAAGGCGCTGCGGGAGCGCTGGCCCGACCATCGCGTGCTCTTGACGCACATGACGCCTACAGGTCGTGCGACCGGCGAGCAGGTGTTCGGCGACGCGGTATCGCGCTGCTACCTGCCATACGACCTGCCCTGGGCGGCGGCGCGCTTCCTCTCGTATTTCCGCCCCGAGTTGGGACTGTTGCTCGAGACCGAGCTCTGGCCAAACCTGATTCACGCCTGTCGCGCCAAGTCTATCCCCCTGTACCTGGTGAACGCTCGGCTGTCCGAGCGTTCTGCGCGCGGCTACGCGCGTTTCGCCGGGCTCACGAGCACGACGCTGCGGGAGTTGGCGGGCGTGGCCGCGCAGACCGGCGCCGACGCGCAACGCCTCACCATCTTGGGCGCTTGCGACGTGGCGGTATGCGGCAACCTTAAATTCGACCGTTCGCCGCGCCTGCAGGACCTGGAACTGGGGAAACGGTTTCGCAGCTGGTTCGGAGCGCGACCAGTGCTCGTAGCCGCCAGCACTCGGGAGGGCGAAGAGGAAAAGCTGCTGGCCGCGGTGGAGCTTGCCGCCCATCCAGAATTGCTGACGGTGATCGTTCCAAGGCATCCACAGCGGTTCGACGCGGTCGCCCGGATCCTCGCCGGGCGGTCATTGGCGTACCAACGACGCAGCGAAGGGCGGCCGGTGGCGGCAACCACTGCCGTCGTTCTAGGCGACAGCATGGGCGAGTTATACGCGTATTACGCGGCGTGCGACTTGGCCTTCATCGGCGGCAGTCTTCTGCCGCTTGGCGGCCAAAACCTGCTCGAGGCTTGCGCCGTTGGTAAGCCCGTCATCGTCGGCCCCTACACATTCAATTTCGAGGAAGCTACGCGGCTCGCCATAGGCGCGGGCGCAGCACTGCAGGTGCGCAATGAACAAGAGCTGGGGCGGGTCGTCGTAGAACTTCTTGCCAACGGCGAGCAGCGCAGCCGAATGGGGCAGGCAGGTCTTGCGTTGATGCGCCAGCACCAGGGCGCCGCGCAACGAATCGTGACGCTACTTCAGCGGACGTCGCGCCGGTAGATGCGGGCTTCGGTCACCACTGCGTCGATCAATTGATCGTCTGGGCCGAGCGGCAAATCCTGCACGACCTGCAGCTCGAAGGCCGGGGCGATGAGGGGGACACGGCTGTGCCAACCTCGGATCAGCGTGTCGTAGAAGCCACCGCCGTAACCAAGCCGCCCTCCACCGGGCGTGAAGGCCACGCCAGGGACCAGGACCGCGTGAATCTCGCCGAGATCGGCAGGGGGACAACGCTCGGGATCGGGCTCTCGGATACCCCACACCCCTGGCAGGGTGTCCAGCTCGGGGTCGCCTACCCGATACAGGGACAGGTTACGGCGGGCCAGGTCGATGCGCGGCAGCACCAGCCCGCAACCCCGGGATTGCAGCGCGCGCATGAACTCGCTGGTATCGAACTCGCTGCCAAATGATAGATAAGCCAGCACGCACCGTGCGCGTTCGAACTCGGGAAGGGTCAGCAGGCTCGCTGTGATGGCGCGGCTCAGGCGAGCGCGCTCCGAGTGATCCAGCGCGGCGCGCTGGCTCAGGATCTCTTTGCGTTGCTTCTGCTTGTGTTGGCGGAGCGTGGACACGAGGGGCTGCTGGGCGCCCTCGGTCATCGACTGGATGGTGCCGGTATGCTGCGGCCCTTTGCCACTTGTCGATCAGTTTACCGGCTTGAGCAGGCGATTGACGTTGTCCAGATCGACTGGTGTGAGCCTGCCGACCGATTGCTTCAACTTGAGCTGGCCGACGATGGTCACGTAGTAAGCCCGATAGAGATCGCGCTGCGCGCTGTAGAGCAACTGCTGGGCGTTCAGCACGTCGACCTGTGTGCGCACACCCACCTCCTGCCCGAGCTTGGTGGCATCCACCGACAACTGATTCGATGCCACCGCTTGCCTGAGCGCGCCAATCTCAGCCAGGCCTGTGTTGACCGCAAGGAACGACTGGCGAACGGTCTGCGCCACCGTGCGGCGCGCATTCTCGTAGTCCTGCTCGGATTTGCTCTTGTTCGCGATCGCCTCGCGCACGCGCGAGGTGATTGCTCCGCCCTGATAGAGGGGATAGTTGAGCTGCAAGCCGATTGTGGCCTGTGAAATAGTCTGCCCGACTATGAACTGACTGCTATTCTGAGTGTTGTAGTTTACCGACCCGACGGCGTCTATCGTCGGGTAGTTCGCTGCCCGGTTTCGGTCGACTTCCTTAATGGCAATGTCCATGTTGGCTTTAGCAACCGCAACCTGCAAGCTGTTGCTGTAAGCCGCTTGGACCCAGGCCTCCATGTTGTTGGGCTCAGGCGCGCTGAGCGTGATCTGGCCCTGGCCTTGCGGCTTGGCAAGCGGCCCTGGCGCCCGGCCGATGATCTGCTGCAGTGCGGCGCGTCGAACCTCGATGTCGTTGGTAGCCGTGATCTCCTGCGCCACTACCAGGTCGTACCGCGCCTGCGCGTCGTAGGTGTCTGTGATGGTGGCGGTGCCTACCTGGAAGTTGCGCTTGGCTTGGGCCAGCTGCTCCGCCGTGGCCACTTTCTGGGCCTTCACCGTGTCCAGCTCGTATTCCGCCAGCAGCACGTCGAAGTACGCCTGCGCCACACGGGTCATCAGATCCTGGCCGGCTTGTGCGAGCTGGCTTTCGGCCTGGGCGACCAAGAGCTGAGCCTGGTCGTACACGGCGTTGTTCTGGAGATGGAGTAAGGGCTGGGTGATGTTGAGCCCTGCGCCCCACGCCGGCCAGCTCGCATTGCCCGGAGGAAGAGTGGTTGTCCCGTTGAAATACTTGTAGTCGGTGGAGTTGTAGCTTGCGTTGGCAGTGACATTTACGTTGGGTAAAAACAAAGCACGTCCTTGCGGCAGCTTCTCCTTGGAAGCTTCGTAGCTCGACCTCGCGGCAGCGAACACCGGGTCCGATTGCAGGCCCTCCCGATAGACTGTCAGCAGGTCGTCCGCTACGGCATACCCCGACGCCAATCCGAGGAAGAGCCCAGCAAGCGCTTTCAAGTGCATGTTTTTCACCTCGACCATTGCGATCTCTTTTATTGCGTCGAAAGCCGGACTCAGAACACGAAACGCTCAGGCTGCGGCACGTTGCGCAGCGGCGCTATGCAGGTCTCGAACAATCCGACTTCGTTATAGATGCCCTCGCTCACGCTCGTCACCAGGCGGGCCGTCATCACAGGGGGCGTACCTACCACGGCCAGTAGCCGACCGTGAGGCTTGAGCGCCGCCTGAAACTCCTTGGCCAGCAGCGGCACCGAACCAGTCAATACGATCACGTCATAGGGCGCATGCCGCGACCAGCCCCGACCTGCGTCACCACTCTCC
>JBGPPC010000236.1:0-7219 GCA_041488355.1 Gammaproteobacteria bacterium | reverse complement strand
CTTTTGGTGCTTGACAAGTGAGACGGTATCTTCCCCCGCAAGCGGGGGAAGGAGAGCGAATACATTTCCCTCCCCTGCTTGCTGGGGAGGGCTAGAGCCTGCCCCGGACTTGATTCGGGGGTGGGGGCAATGCACGCCGACGTTGTCACGCGGGACGCCATACTAGGCCCTGCCCCCACCCGCAGCGGCTTCCGTGCTTGGCGCGGATTGCGGCTGCCGCACGGAATCGATGGCACGCAGGACTGACTCGGGCGTAGCCGGTGCGGTTAACGCGGCGCGCACGCCTACCGCTCCGCAGCTGGCGACGGCGTCGAGGATTGCGTGAAACACGGACATGGCGAGCATCAATGGAGGTTCGCCCACTGCCTTGGAGCGGAAGATGGTGTCCTCGCGGTTCGGCGTGTTCTCCAGCAGCCGCACGTGCACGTCGGCCGGCCAGTCGCCGGCGGCCGGGATCTTATAAGTGGAGGGCGCATGTGTGCGTAGTTGCCCGCGCTCGTCCCACCACAGCTCTTCGCTGGTGAGCCAGCCCGCGCCTTGCAGGAACCCGCCTTCGACCTGTCCGATGTCGATCGCCGGGTTCAGGGATTTTCCGACGTCGTGCAGGATGTCCACGCGCAGCAGGCGGAATTCGCCGGTCAGTGTGTCGATCGCAACCTCGGACACGGCGGCGCCGTAGGCGAAGTAGAAGAACGGGCGCCCGGTGAGCGTCTTGCGGTCCCAGTGGATCTTCGGTGTGCGATAGTAGCCAGTCGCAGACAACGAGATGCGCGCGGCGTAGGCCTCTTGTAGTAGCGCAGGAAAATCGAATGTGCGCTCGCCCACATGGACCTTGCCTGCCGCAAACCGGACCGCCTGTGGGCTCACGGAATATTTTTCGGCGGCGAACGCGACGAGCCGTTCCTTGATGGTGCGAGCGGCGGCCTGCGCCGCTTTGCCGTTCAAGTCGCTGCCCGACGAGGCCGCGGTGGCGGAGGTGTTGGGCACCTTGCTGGTGTCGGTCGCGGTGGTGCGCACCTTGTCGATGTCGAGCTGCAGCTCTTCAGCCACGACCTGCGCGACCTTGGTGTACAAGCCCTGGCCCATTTCCGTGCCGCCATGATTGACCAGTACGCTGCCATCGGTGTACACGTGAACCAATGCGCCGGCCTGGTTGTAGTGGGTCGCGTTGAAAGAGATGCCGAATTTGACCGGCGTGAGCGCCACGCCGCGCTTGATCACCGGACTGCTGGCATTGAATCGCTCTACCTCGCTGCGCCGCTCTCGATACCGGCTGCTCGCGGCGAGCTCGTCGACGATGCGATCGATCACGTTGTCCTCGACCGGCATCTGATAGTGCGTAACGTTGCGTTCGGTGATGCCGTAGAAGTTGGCGCGCCGCACGTCCAGCGGGTCGCGATGCAGCTGGCGGGCGATGTCGTCGATCGCCGCCTCTATCGCCATCATGCCCTGCGGGCCACCGAAGCCGCGGAAGGCGGTGTTCGACACCGTGTTGGTCTTGCAACGGTGCGAGACCACCTCGACGTTCTCCAGGTAGTAGCAATTGTCCACGTGACACAGCGCCCGGTCATTGACCGGAGCGGAGAGATCCGCGGAATAGCCGCAGCGCGAAGCCAGCGTCAGGTGCAGCCCCAGAATGCGGCCGCGCGCATCGAAGCCGACGTCGTACTCCACCCAGAAGTCGTGGCGCTTGCCGGTCATCAGCATGTCGGCGTCCCGATCCAGCCGCAGCTTGACCGGACGCTGTGTCCTGGCAGCCAGAACGGCCGCCGCGCATGCGAACTGCGCCGGCTGGCTCTCCTTGCCGCCGAAACCACCGCCCATGCGGCGGCATTGCACGACGACCCGGTGCGAGAGCACGCCCAGCGCGTGTGCCACGAGATGCTGGATCTCGGTTGGATGCTGGGTGGAGCTGTGGACCAGCATGGTGCCGTCTTCCTGGGGCAGAGCGACGGCGATCTGACCTTCCAGATAGAAGTGCTCCTGACCGCCGATCGCAAGCGAGCCCTTGAGCCGATGTGGCGCCTGCGCCAGTGCGACATCCGGGTTGCCGCGGCGCAGCCGTTGCGTGGGCAATACGAAGCTGCCAGCGGCGAGCGCCTGGCGCACATCGAGGATCGCGGGGAGCTCTTCGTACTGCACACGGGCCAGCCGTGCAGCCCGGCGCGCTGCCTGGTACGAGGTAGCTGCCACGCCGAACAGCGCCTGTCCGGCGAACTCGACCAGGGACTCGGCGAAGATCGGATCGTCCTTCAACACCGGGCCAAAGTTGTTCTCTCCGGGGACGTCGCTCGCGCACGCAATCTCCACTACACCGGGAGCTTCGCGTACCGCCGTCAGGTCGATCGAGCGGATGCGTGCGTGTGCCACCGTGCTGACGCCGAGCGCGGCGTGCAGCGCGTTAGCCGGCAGTCCGATGTCGTCGGCGTAGACCGCCTCGCCGCTCACGTGCAGGTGCGCGCTCTCGTGTGGGAACGGCTCCCCGGCGATGGCGATCTGATCCGGTTCGATCAAGGTCTCAGACATGGGCGAGGCGGGTCGGCGCAGTTTCGGCAGCGTGCTCGAGATAAAAACGATCGAGAAGGTTGCCCGCGACTTGTAGCCGATACTCGCGGCTCGCGCGCATGTCGGCGATCGGCGCGTAGTCCTGCGACAGCGCGGGCAACGCATCAGAGATACTCTGATGGCTCCAAGATTTGCCCGCAAGCGCCGCCTCGGTGCGTGGCGCGCGCTGGACGGTAGCGGCCATGCCACCATACGCAATGCGTGCAGTAGAAATCCGGCCGTCTTCGACATCGAAAGCGAAGGCGCTGCAGATCGCCGAGATGTCCTGGTCGATGCGCTTGGATACTTTGTAACTCGCAAACAAGCGGCCAGGTTTCGGCAGCGGCACCTGCACGGCTTCGACGAATTCGCCTCGCTCGATCGCCTTCTTCTGGTAGCCGAGGTAGAGCGCTTCCAGCGGCAGCTCGCGGCGCCGATCGCCGCGGCGCAAGCGCACGATCGACCCCAGCGCCACCAGAAACGGCATAGAGTCACCAATGGGTGAGCCGTTGGCGATATTCCCGCACAGCGTGCCTGAATTGCGCACCGGCGGTGAGCCGAACCGGTCGGCCATCTCCTCGAGCATCGGATAGCGGGACACGATGGCGGAGAACGCGTCGGTCAGATTGACGGCTGCCCCGATCTCCAAACTGCCGCCGATCTCATGCACCTGCTTGAGATCCGCGACATCTCCTACGTAGATCAACGCGGGCAGGTCGCGCAGCTGCTTGGTCACCCACAGGCCTACATCGGTGCCGCCGGCGAGTAGAAGCGCGTCGGGATTCTGCTGCAGCAGTCGGGCGAGCTCGTCAGCGGTGACCGGTGCATGGAAGCCAGGCCCAAATGGGAGCGTCAGCGTGTCCTTGCGCTGGATCGCACGCAGCGCCTTGCGTCGAGCGCTGTCCTGCGCGTTGCTGCGACTCCAGGCTCGCGGTTCGGGATAAGCGCGCATGCGCAGACCGGCGTCGATGATCGGGCGGTAACCGGTGCACCGGCACAGGTTGCCCGCGATCGCGCGCACCACGCTCTTGCGGTCGGGCGCGGGTTCGTCGAGATACAGCGCGAACAACGACATGACGAACCCGGGAGTGCAGAACCCGCACTGAGAGGCATGGCAGTCGACCATGGCCTGCTGCACCGGATGGAGCGCACCGTCCGCTGCTTTGAGGCTCTCCACCGTGACCAGCTCTTTGCCGTCCACCGTGGGCAGGAAGCGGATACAGGAGTTGACCGCACGGTATGCGATTCGCTCGCCCTCTAGGTCGCCCAGCACTACGGTGCAGGCACCGCAATCGCCCTCCGCGCAGCCCTCCTTGGTGCCGGTGCGGCCGAGCCGTTCGCGCAGGAACTCGAGCAGAGTGGTCGTAGGCGCGACATCCGCTACGCTCACGACTTCTCCGTCCAGGATGAACCGAATAGGGTTCTGTGCGTTCGTAGGCACCGTCGATTTCCGTGTTTGCGGCAGCGCTGACTTGTTTGGCCGGCGCCACCTCGACATGCAAGAATACAAAAATGCCGGGCCGCGGTATACGTCCGGGTGTGATGTGGGCCGGCAAGCGCCGGTTTGGGGCGCAGGCCGGCTCCGGCGCACCGGGCTGGGCCGAAGCATGAAGCTCTGCGGGAGCGTCCGAGCAGCCCGGGAGCTTGGTCGTGCACGAGCGCCGTGTCCGTGCCAGAATCGCCCAGCGAAGGCATTGCAAAGACGGCCGCGGCGACGCACACTCGCACGAAACCGAACGATGATTGGGTGGACTCCGGGTTGCGCCGCCTTCAGGACGCACCCGGAATGAAGAGTTTGTTAGCGTATTATTGACCCTTGCGGAATTGGCTAGCAAAGGTTCGTCGTCCCGGCGAAAGCCGGGACCCAGGCGGTTCCCGCAAGGACACTGGATTCCGGCTTCCGCCGGAATGACATAGGGCTGTGCTGGCGACGTTAGGCATTGACGCAAGCCTCAACAGATCGTATTGCCCTTCGACAGGAGCTAAACAATGCTGGACCGGATGAGATTCTTTGCCAACTCCGTGGCGCGTCCACTCTTTTTGGCCGTCTTCGCGGCCGCCTTGGCCGT
Source organism: Gammaproteobacteria bacterium (assembly GCA_041488355.1). Classification (GTDB taxonomy): domain Bacteria; phylum Pseudomonadota; class Gammaproteobacteria; order Burkholderiales; family SHXO01; genus SHXO01. Next base: position 2,606 of record JBGPPC010000236.1, on the reverse strand, counting down.
TGGCGGCGCAGTGCACGCAGAGGAGCCGCTCAAAGTCGCGTTCGTGTATGTCGGGCCGGTAGGCGACGCGGGCTGGACTTATGCGCACGATCAGGGACGCCAGGCGCTGGAGAAAGCGCTCGGGTCCAAGGTGAAGACGACGTATGTCGAGAACGTGGCCGAGGGCGCCGACGCCGAGCGCGTGATCCGCCAGCTGGCCACGGAGGGCAACAAGGTGATCTTCACCACGTCCTTCGGCTTCATGAACGCGACGGTCAAGGTTGCGCAGGCCTTCCCGAACGTCATCTTCGAGCACGCGACCGGCTACAAGACATCCAAGAATCTGGGCGTGTATGAAGCGCGCTTCTATGAGGGCGCCTACCTGCTGGGGGTCATGGCAGGACAGATGACGAAGACGAACACGCTGGGGTTCGTCGCTTCGTTCCCGATCCCCGAGGTGATCCGTAACATCGACGCCTATACGCTGGGAGCGCAGAGCGTGAATCCGAAGGTCAAGACCAAGGTGATCTGGGTCAACACCTGGTATGACCCGGCCAAGGAACGGCAAGCGGCCGAGACGCTGATCGCCCAGGGCGCCGACATGCTGTGCCAGAACACCGATTCGCCTGCTATCGTCCAGGTGGCGCAGGAGAAGGGTATCTACGCTTTCGGCTGGGATTCCGACATGAGGAAGTTCGCGCCCAAGTCGCAGCTCACCGCGAACACCAACAACTGGGGCGTCTACTACATCGACACGGTGAAGAAGGTGTTGGACGGGACCTGGAAGTCGGAGGTCGTCAAATGGGGCCTGAAGGAGGGCGTGGTGGTGATGGCGCCGCTCAATAGTGTGGTGCCGCCTGCCGTGGCTAAAGTGTTCGAGGAGAAGAAGAAGGCCCTCATCGACGGCAAGCTGACGCCGTTCCAAGGGCCGATCAAGGACCAGTCGGGTACCATCAAAGTACCTGCGGGTTCCACCCTGCCTCTCGAGGAGTTGATGAGCCTGAACTGGTACGTCGAGGGCGTGGACGGCTCGATTCCCAAATAGCCGGCGGTACCCCCCCCCCCGCGAGCGGGGGTGGGTTGGGGTGGGGGCTGTCAGTGGGGGACTGATTGATGCAACGCTCGGAAGCGATGAGCCACTCAGTCCCTGACGTCGAGTCCTTCATCCGAGGCCTGCCCAAAGCCGAGCTGCACTTGCACATCGAGGGCACGCTCGAGCCCGAAATGGTCTTCGAGCTGGCGCTCAAGAACGGCATCGCGCTCTCCCACTCGTCGGTCGAGGCGCTGCGCCGCGCTTACGACTTCCAAAACCTGCAGTCGTTTCTCGACCTCTACTACCAGGGCGCAAACGTCCTGCGCGACGAGGGCGACTTCCATGTGCTGACCTCGGCCTATTTGGAGCGGGCGCGCGCGCAAGGCGTGGTCCATGTCGAGATCTTTTTCGATCCGCAGGCGCATACCGAGCGCGGGATCGCGTTCGAGACTGTGTTGGACGGGATCTCCGGAGCGCTGGATGAGGCGGAGCGCAATTTCGATCTGTCGTCGAGGCTGATCTTGTGCTTCCTGCGTCACTTGAGTGCCGCTTCGGCGATGGAGACGCTGGAAGCGGCGCTGCCCCACAAAGATCGAATCCACGCGGTCGGGCTCGATTCCTCCGAACTGGGTCATCCGCCTTCGAAGTTTTCCGAAGTGTTCAAGCGAGCGCGAAAAGAAGGCTTCCTCACGGTCGCGCACGCGGGCGAGGAGGGGCCTCCCGCCTATATCCGTGAGGCGCTCGACGACCTGTGCGTCTCGCGCGTCGACCACGGCGTGGGCTGCGATCAAGATGCAGATCTATGCCGACGTCTTGCGGTAGAACAGATACCGCTGACAGTGTGTCCGCTGTCCAACGTGAGGCTCGGGGTGTTCAAGCGCATGGAGGATCACAATCTGAAGCGATTGCTCGACGCCGGGCTTTGCGTGACTGTCAACTCGGACGACCCGGCGTATTTCGGCGGCTATGTCCTGGAGAATTATCTTGCCGCGGAGAAAGCGCTGGGGTTGACGCGAACCGAACTAACTCGGCTGGCACGAAATTCGATTACGGCGTCCTTCCTGCGGGATGAGGCAAAGCGCGAGTGGCTGTCGCGCATCGAGCGGTACGCCGAAGCCAACCGTGCAGCGTGAGCCGTTTGGTCCCCAACGCATTAGACGCCGATGACCGTGCCGGTGGGCGGTGACGCGAGCACGACCGGCGACAGACTGCTGATCCGACGCGCCGAGGTCCTCGTGACGATGGATGAAGACCGCCGAGAGATCCCGGGCGGCAGCATTCTGCTTCAAGGCGACACCATCGCTCGCGTGGGCGCGCATGCGGACGTCGCTCAATGGATTGCCGAAGACGCTTCCGCCCGCAATCCCGATAGCACCATCGATGCGTCCGGCTGCGTCGTACTTCCCGGACTGATCAACTGCCACCACCATCTGTTTCAAAGCCTCACCCGCAGCATCGGTACCGGGCAAGGGCGGCCTCTGTTCGAGTGGCTGCGCCTGCTGTATCCGATCTGGGCGGAGATGGATCCAGACGCGGTCTACGTGAGCGCCAAGACCGCGCTCTCGGAGCTGATCCTGAGCGGCGCCACCACCGT
>JBGPPC010000235.1:0-7242 GCA_041488355.1 Gammaproteobacteria bacterium | reverse complement strand
CTGCTTGCGCCCCGGTCGCCGAGACCAGGCACGCCAGCATCGCAAAGTGCCGTCCGAGTGCGATCATCAGTAGCTGTAGGTGAAGTTGATGCTCAACAGATTCGCGTAGTACTGCCCCAGATCATACTCGGCTTGGCTACGACGGTACGCGTACACCACGTTCAGCGCCGTGTGTCGACCCAGAGCGTGGCTCCACGCAAGGCTGATCGTCTGCGTGTTCGCGTTGATGCGGTAGGCGAACTCGCCGCTGCCGAACACGGGGTCCACGGCGACGCGGTCCGAGTACTCGAAGATCTCTTCGTCCGGATGCGTCACGGATGTCACGGTGCCGGTCCGCCAGGTATAGGACAGGGAAATCCGATCCGCGGCAGTCGCTAGGAACGCCGCCTGGGCACCGAAGTTCCAGCCGTATACGTCATAAGGTGAGCCGACCATGGTCGGGACGATCGGGGGCTGCGAACGGTCTGCGACGTACGCGTCATACCGGATGGTCCCGCGCAGCGACCAGCGCTCGCTTAACCGTGTCCCCAGGGTAGCGCCGGCTGCATATTGCCAGCCGTCCAGATAGTCGTAGTGATAGTTGTGATATACGCCTTGGGCTGCGATCGCCAGCCACGGTGCCGTGGGTCCCAGGCCGAATTTTGTGCGCAACTGGGCGCGTGCTCCGAGCCCGACGTTGCTCAGACCCGAGTAGCGGAAAAACGTATCCGAGTGCGCCAGAAGGTTCAGGCTGACCGCTGTGCTGGCACTGAGCTGCTCGTACCAGCCGCCTGAGATATCGATGACTGCAGCAGTGTCCGCCTTGCGATCCTCTTCCTCAAAGCCATTGGAGAGGTTATCGTCGTAAGAGAAGCCTCCGGTGGCGTCAAAACCCCACTCCGAGCGCGCGCTCGCGCTAAAGAGCACCAGCCAGCAATACAAACAGCAAATCCAGATACGCTTGGTCGATGTCTGCGGGCGGTGTGTTGTCACGGGTTCATGCCTGCGCGAGAGCGGTGCACTAGACCACTGGAAGCCCGTCAAAGGCCCCGGCGGCCTTGTCGCGACGCGGCCCAGGTTGCCACTCGCAGCTCGTGATCCAATCCATGAGCTTCTCCGGTGGTAGCGGACGGCAGATGCCGAAGCCCTGTCCCAGATCGCACCCGAGCTGCCGGAGCACGCCCAGGACCTCGTCGTTTTCGACCCCCTCGGCGATCACTGTCAAGCCGAGGCTGTGACCGAGGTCGATGGTGGAGCGCACGATGGCAGCGTCCCTTTCCCGACCTGAGATGTGCGTGACGAAGGTCCGATCCACCTTGAGCTCATCGCATTGCAGCCGCTGGATGTAGGCCAGAGACGAATAGCCGGTGCCATAGTCGTCAATGGATAGCCGCAACCCGAGGTGCTTGAGTTCCCGCATGGTTTCCTGGACGCGATGCGGGTCTTCCACCAGGGCGCTCTCGGTGACCTCGGCAATGACCATGTCAGGCGGAACCTCGTGCTTTCGCGTCGCTGTCGCGAACACCCCCGACAACTCACGGTCGAGCAGGTCGCGCGTGGAAACGTTGATCGAGACGGTTAGAGACACGCCCTGGGCACGCCACACACCGCACTGACGCATCGCCTCCGGAATCACCCACCGGGTCACCTCCCTGATGACGCCGGTCTGCTCGGCGAAGGGAATGAATTCAGAAGGCGGAACGATCCCGCGGTCGGGGTGATCCCAGCGCACCAGCGCCTCGACGCCAACCAGCCGCCCACGCCGCAGGTCGACCTTCGGTTGATAGTGGAGCTTGAGCTGGTTCTCCGCGATAGCCTTGCGCAAGTCGCTGAGCAGCGAGAGTTGTTCGGCACGGTGCTTGTCGTAGCTCGCTTGATATACGGCCACGCCCGATCTCTGCTGCTTCGCTTCATACATTGCAACGTCAGCGTGACGCAGCAACACACCAGGGTCCTCGCCATGCTCCGGACACTGGGCAATGCCGATGCTGGATCCCACGTCCACCGGCTGGCGCTCGATCTCGATCGGCGCCTCGAGCACGGCGTCGATCATGCGCGCAACGACTAGCGCGCGATCCGAATTCCCGGTGGTCAGCAGGATCCCAAACTCGTCGCCTCCAAGACGCGCGACGGTGTCGGACTCCCTGACGGCGTTGCGCAGGCGCTTGGCGACCTCCTGAAGGACGATGTCCCCGGCGCCGTGGCCCAGCGTATCGTTGATGTACTTGAAACGGTCCAGGTCCATGACCAGGACGGAAACCGGAGACCCGCTGCGACGGTACAGCTTCACGGCCTGGGCTAGACGGTCGTTGAACATCGCGCGATTCGGCAGGCTGGTAAGAGTGTCTTGGTAGGCCAGGCGCATGACCTCGGCCTCGCGCGCAGCGATACCCTCCAGCATGTGGTTGAAACTGGTCGCAACCGCTCCGACCTCGTCGCCGCGTTTGATCTCGATGCGTCCGGTGTAGTCACCGTCCCGCACCCGCTTCGCGAACTGTGTCAGCGCGGCCAGCGGGTGAGTGATGCGGCGGGCCAGGATCACGCTGCCGATGATCGATGCGCTGATGCTGGCCAAAGTCAGCAGGACGAGCAGCGACTTCAGCCGTTCCAGAGGTTCTAAGCCTTCCGAGACGGAGCGCTGGAGCACGATCTTGAGCGGGTCGCTGCCCTGCTTCGCCAGCGTAGTGACGGTGGTGTCGAATCCGCCCAGCCGCAGGGGCGAACCAGCTGAGGTGTCCTCCGCCGAAACCGCTGACAATGAGGCTTCCATATCCTTGCGCGTGCGCGTGGTTGCGAGCAGCTGCCAGGAATTGCTCGCATCCTGCCCTAAGAAAGACACGTGCAGTGACGTCAGGGCGCGCAGATCGTTGAGGAAGCCGGCATCGATCAAAAAGCCCATCGCGACCCACGCGATTGGATCTGGGGTGAGCACCGGGACGACGACGACTTGGTACAGGCGGTTATCGATCATCAGCAAGGCGGACGCTCTGCCACGCTGCTGCGCGGAGCGAATGAGGGCTGGCCGGGGGAATGGACGGCGCCCCGCTCCAGGGTGGAGCGAATCGGCGAGGAGAATATTCTCGGGCGATACCAGCATCATCACGCTGGCCTGCACGCGAGCGCCATGGTTGTGGAGCACCGAGGGGATGGTGGGTGTGTCACCTGTCGCGATCGCCTGCCGGAACGCAAAGTCCTTGGATAACACCTCGGCCGCTTGAAGCAGGCGCTGCTGATTTTGATCCATGAGTCGGAGGAACACGCGTTCACCGACCTGCAACTCCTCGGCGTTTCTCTCCCGCGCGATGCCAGCGCTGAATCCATCGACGAGCAGCAGCACACTCGCCTGCACGACCGTGAACAGCAACGCGAACACGAGTGCCAACCGGGTGCTGAGGCTGCGAACCTTTATCGCATCCCATTTCATCTAGGACCGCTTCGACCTTGGGAAAATTGCGAGGGGCGTTCGGCGCTTCCGCTCTGCGGTGGAGCCTCCTGCACGCAGCGCGGTGATCTCGTCTGCGGGGCGCCCTTACCCTCGTGTCGAGATTCCGTGTCTCGATCAACTGGATGATCTGACGCGGGATTTACAATCCCTCGAAGCAAGAAGAAGGCCATTGCGCAGCGCAGACAACATGCTGTCGTCAGAAGGTTTTCTTGCGTGCAAGATCATCGGGCAGCCGCGTTTGACGAAGCTCTGAACATTTGTGAGAGTTCGCGCGAAACCGAATGCATTTGCGCGTGCTGCGCACGATCCGTTGGGAGCAGTTCCTGCTTCGAAAGTGAGCAGGGAGATGCCGACCATGGTCCAGATTCTCGGAGTTCTGATCGCGCTCGCTGGCTTGAGCGTTTTGTTGTGCACGCTGGAGCGGTTATTTCCATCCGTGCGTGGCCAGCCGTTGTGGCGCCGGAACAGCAACGTGGATGTGCTGTACTGGCTGTTGACGCCGCTGGTAACGCGGACGATCTTGAGGGTCGTCAGCTTGGCCTGCGTCGTCATCGTGTTCGCCGCGCTCGACCGACAGGTCGCAGCCCGGCTCACTGAGGGCTTCGGCCCAGTGGCGAGCCAGCCCCTCTGGCTGCTGTCGATCGAAATGTTCCTGCTGGGCGACCTTATCGGCTACTGGATGCACCGCTGGTTTCACCAGCGGCGATTGTGGAAATTCCACGCGGTGCATCACAGCTCGACGCGATTGGACTGGCTTTCAGCTCTGAGGGTCCATCCGGTCAACGACGTCGTATCCAAACTCGTGCCGGCAGTGTTACTGGCCGGCCTCGGGTTTCCACTCCAAGTGCTGGCGGGGTATGTAGCGTTTCTGACCTTCTACACCATCCTCTTGCACGCGAACATAGACTGGTCGTATGGACCGTTACGCTACGTCGTCGCCAGCCCTCTGTTCCATCGTTGGCATCACACAACCGAAGACCACGGTCTGAACCAAAACTTTGCGCCCTTGTTCCCGTTCGTAGATCTGCTGTTTGGCACCTTGTTCATGCCGAACGGCCAGCGGCCCGAACGCTTTGGGACGAACACTACTGAGGTCCCTGAGACCTTCCTGGGGCAGCTGCTGTTCCCGTTCCGGGCCGACAAAGGTGTGGGCAGAGGCGTTGCGGTAGGCCCGGCGCTGGATGCGCCAGCAGCTCGGTGCTTTCTGGACGCCGAAACGCGCAATGTGCGAGCCTGGATCGAGAAGCTCGACGCGCCCCGTTCCGCGCCGGCGTACGACAGTCCCTCGGTTGGCCGCAAGCGGCGAGCCAAAAAATCGGCGCGTGTAGCGGTCGAGGCCAATTAATTTCTTCCCGATCCCCCACCGCGTTACCGTCGCGAAGCCGGGCCTCGCGACGGGAAGTAATCCTCCGGCCCGCGCAGAAGCACTTTCACACGCTCACCTCTGCGGTTTCTTCCAGATGCCGCGCCGGTGCATCAGCTGGATCTGTTTTTTGATCACCTTCTCGCGATACTCTGCGTGCTTCATGGGTACGCGTTTCAGATACAAGTTCTTCGGGTAAATCGGCTGTTCATACAGAATCTGATACAGCTCGGTGCGCAGGTCCTTCATCCAGTTGTCCCACTGCGCACGAGCCCGATGATCGCGCAGCGCCTCGACGTCGATTACCCCTCCGACGTAGGTTGAGCCTGCCCCGTAGTCCTGGCGGCCGACGATCTGGCCTTTGTAATTGATAATGAAAGAGCGGCCGCCGAAAGTGTCGATGGGCGTGGTTTCCTCAGGGAACAGATAGTAGGTTCCCATGTTGGGTGCGATCACGAACATGTTGTTGTCGAGGGCTCGGGCACGGCTCTGGATCTCGAACAGATCGTTGCCCGTGCCCGGGTGCGGATAGGAAGCGCGATAAACGACCTCCGCGCCATTCATGGCCAGCGCGCGCGCGTTCTCGGGATAGGAGCCTTCGTTGGCCATCATGATGCCCATGCGTCCGATCTCGGTATCCACCACCGGCCAGAACGACTGTAAGCTGCGTCCGTACTTCTCGACCCACCAGTCGTAGACGTCGTGCGGGCAGACCGAATGCTCGACTGGGAACAGCGGGGATACCTTGTAGTGCTGCAGTATGACCTTACCTTTGGGATTCAGAATGAACCCCACGTTGAAGAAGCGGTCCTTGAGATCGGGATGGCGCGCCTTTGCCTGCGCCATGATGAAAGCGTCGTACTCTTTCGCGATCTTTCCGAGATACTCCGTCTCTTCGCCAGGGATGTCGATCGCCCCTTCGCGCGCAAATTTCACGTGATCCAGATCCAGCACTTCGTCGTTGAAGCCCTGCAGCGCGCCCTCGGGAAACGCGATCAGTCGTACCGGCAGATCCAGGCTGGACAGCCACGCCGCCGCTTTCACGAGGTGCGACAGGTGCTCGAGGTTGATCATGATGTCCTTGCGTTTGCGAATCCCGCGCACGGTGGGAATGAGGCCGACGGCAGTGTAGGGCTTGATCATTGGGCTTAGTCCTCGCGAGGGGCGGTTCTGAAAGCAAGTCTAGCCTTAGAGTCCAAGGCAGAGAAGGTGAAGGGTGAAGGAGTCAAGGGTGAAGGGTCAAGAAGGGTGCGCTGAGCCCGGCAGTCGGAGACGGTTCCTGTCAACCTTGCCTGGACTCGCGTTTGCCGGGACAGCGTGGGCCAATCATCTCGAGGTCAGGCAAACTCACGAGCTGATCTTCCCGCGCGACCACGGTGCGCACGCGCAGTATCGCACCGAGTGGTGGTACATCACTGGCTGGGTGAGCGACGAAGGTGGCGGCAAACTTGGTGTGCAGGTTACTTTCTTCCGCAGCCGGCCTGGGGTGCAGGAGGACAACCCGAGTGCGTTCGCACCGAAGCAGCTGGTGTTCGCGCATTGCGCAGTCGCCGACCCGCGCTTGGGGAGACTACGCCACGACCAGCGCGCCGCTCGTGCTGGCCTGGCCCTCGCGGACGCCGAGGCGGGCAACACGCATGTGTGGGTCGAGGACTGGTCCCTGCAGCTCACGCCTGGTGGTTATGTTGCTCGCGTGCCGGCGCGTGATTTCGACATCGCGCTTACGTTCAAACCGACACAGGGTATCTTGCTCGAAGGCGACCGCGGCTTCAGTCGCAAGGGGCCAAAGGCGGCGCAAGCCAGTTATTACTATAGCCGGCCGCATCTGGCGGTCGGCGGGACGATCGCGGTCCAAGGCAGCACGCGCGAGGTTATCGGCCAGGCGTGGCTCGATCACGAATGGTCGAGCGAGTACCTGGCGCCGGGAGCTGCTGGTTGGGACTGGATCGGGATCAATCTCGCTGACGGTGGTGCGTTGATGGCTTTCCGTATCCGGAGCCAGGATGGGCGCGATCTCTGGGCTGGTGGCACGTTTCGCGATGGGTCGGGCCGGACCAGCGTCTTCTCGCCCGGCGATATCCGCTTCCAGCCCCTGCGCAGCTGGCGCTCGCCGCGCACGAATGCCGAGTACCCCGTCGCGATGCAAGTGAGTGCTGGACCGATGACGCTACGCCTCGATCCGCTGATGCCGGACCAGGAGTTGGACTCTCGCGCCAGCACCGGGACGATCTACTGGGAGGGAGCGGTGCGCGCGTTGCAGTACGGCGCCGAGGTAGGCCTCGGCTATCTCGAGCTCACCGGGTATGCGTTGCCATTGCGCCTATGAACGGAGCAGTCGCTGCACTGCTTCCGGTCGCGGCAACGGAGCCACTGCGCCATAGCCCGTCGTGGTGAGCGCGGCGGCAGCGTTGGCGTAGCGCACCGCGCGCCAGAAATCGTCCCCGAACGCGAGCCG